>NZ_JBNGOS010000017.1:0-132862 GCF_050589685.1 Saccharicrinis sp. 156 | reverse complement strand
GCCTCGTTTCAGTAATGCCTTGTTTTATTGTACTTGCAATGCTCATGACGAACCCCCAATACATAATCCGGGTTTAATCATAGCCTGCTGAACGTTAGTTTTTACCGCACTGAAATTATTGTAATATAAAGTGTCTTAGAGGCTGTAAAATAAATATTTACAGCCTTTTCTTAACCTTCATGTTTCTATCTATGCCCTGAAGGAATGGCCTTTCAATCGGTTCCATGATGCCTAAACCTTATTTTTTATAGGGATATTAAATTTACATCCGGTTACGTATGGATACAAAAAATTATGTAACTTACATTATAATTGTATTCAACGTTAGTCGTCTAAATATAAATGTATTACTCATTATATAGCTACCCATGATGTAAAAGTTAACTGCACTATAAATTTAAGTTTGTTTTATCAATGTAACTAATAGCGTATGGAACTACAGAATATAAAAAAGAAGACTTTTGGAACCTTTGCTGGAGTATTTACACCCACAACACTTACAATTTTAGGGGTAATCATGTACATCAGACAACCTTGGGTTGTTGGCAATGCAGGAGTTATAGGGGCTTTGGCTATCGTTTTATTGTCTGTGGCAATTACATTTACAACAGCTCTTAGTTTATCTTCAATTACTACCAATGTAAGGATAGGCAGTGGTGGAGCTTTTAGTCTTATTTCACAATCGTTGGGTTTGGAAATAGGTGGAGCAATTGGGATTCCTTTTTATTTTGCTCAGGCTATTGCAGTGGCTATGTATATTTTTGGATTTCGTGAGGGGTTGCAAACGCTTACTCCGGATGTAAATCCGTTTATTCTTGATATTGGTATATTTTCCCTTGTTTTAATTATTGCTTTTATCAGTACCAGTTTTGCCTTTAAAATTCAATATGTTATCCTTGGTGTTATTTTGCTGTCTTTGGTATCCATTTATGGTGCACTATTAACCAATGAATTGAATTATAGCATTGAATGGTTTGGAAAGTATTCAGGTTCGATAGAAAATAATTTTAATGGCTCCTCTTTTTGGATTGTTTTCGCTGTTTTCTTTCCTGCAGTAACGGGTGTAATGGCAGGAGCAAATATGTCTGGTGATTTAACAAATCCGCGAAAAAGTATTCCCATTGGAACCATATCTTCAGTTATTATTACCACTATAATTTATATTAGTTTGATTTTTGTGGCAGCTCTGATTGCTACTCCTGAAGAATTGGCCGGCAATTATAATGTATTTATAGATAAGGCATTATATTCCCCAATCGTGTTAGCCGGTTTATTAGGAGCCACACTTTCTTCAGCATTAGGTTCTTTTGTGGGAGCACCAAGAATTCTATTAGCATTGGGTGAAAAAAGAATTTTACCTCAAAGTCAAAGATTAGCTAAATTATCCAGTAAGGGAGAGCCTGTAAATGCAATGTTAATCACAGCTGTAATTGTAATAATAGGTATCTTCTTGCGAAATTTGAACACCATTGCACCTATTCTTACCATGTTCTTTATGATTACCTATGCAATGGTAAATATTGTAGCGTTGGTTGAGCAATCGTTGGGTTTGCCAAGTTACAGACCCACCCTTAAGATCCCACTCTTTGTTCCGGCAATTGGTGCTTTGGGATCCATTGCTATAATGTTTGTAATGAATGTAATTGTTGCTTTATTCTCATTAGTTTTTATCGTGTTTTTTTACCTCTATCTGGTGAAAATGAATATAAAATCAGCAGCAGGAGATTCCAGAAGCGGACTATTTACGGCACTGGCAGAGTGGGCAACCAAAAAAACAAACAATTTAAGACAGGAAAGGGAGGTTAGATCATGGCGACCTGATTTATTGATGCCTGTTAGTATGCCCAAAGAGCTTCGAAGCTCTTTTAAGCTGATTCATTCCATCATTTATCCTAAAGGTTCGATAAAAATTTTGGCCTTACGAAATGTAAATGAAATTGAACAAAAAAACCTGGAGAATTTCCTTAAAAATGCAGTTAAAAAATTTAAGGAAAGTGAACTGTCTGTCTCTTATACTACAATTGATAATACTGATTTTAATACCACTGTAAATGTGAGTATGCAGTCCTTAAATGCGGCCTTTTTTAAGCCGAATATAATCTTTGCAAGTATTGATACCTCTACCTCTAATTTGAATTATTATAACAATCTTTTATTGGATGCCAAGAAAAATAATTTTGGTCTGATTATTTATATCCCCTTTTCAACCGCCAGTTTGGCCATAGAAAAAAGTATTAATTTATGGATTACTAATGTTCCTGAAGACTGGAAGGAATCATTTAATATCAATAATAATGACCTATCTACCTTAATTTCTTTGTTGATTTGTAGGAACTGGAAAGGAAATATTGAAGTTCATATCATGAATAACAACCGTAAAATGGAGTTTTCAAAGACGGATATAGAAGATCTACATACAATGGTGAGATTTCCCAAGAATACTACAATATCTATAAATCAGGGTGAGTTACTGGATAATGTAATTAGGGAAAGAAATACTGATGTGAATATCTTTAACGTGGAGGAGGGTATGTTAGTTGAAGATATGGTTAAACTGGTAAATCATTCACGCATTTCAGCCATTTTCTGTGTCGATTCTGATTTTGAAAATGTGTTAGTCTAAAAGTATGACTTACACAAACATAAGTTATGTTGTGCTTGTTGACTTTTAGTTAAGGACTATTGTCAATAATCGTTATCGCCTATAAATCAAATTTTATTTTATCATGTATGATTCATACAGTCGATGAGTAGGTGTTGGTTATCTAACGACATACGCAAAGGTATTTTAGTCCTTGGCTGTTTAAGTATAGATGTACTGACATTTCCCATGTCTATTAGGCAGTGCTTGAAAGCTGCATTTCAATTAGCCTGAAGATTTTATTGTCCTTGGGCTTGTTTTTTATCACGTGGGTAATTAGCTCATTAAAATCATCATCGGTAATCTCATCGATTACATGCATTAGTTCAAGGATAAATCCCCATGTTCTCAGAGATATGGTAAGTTCAGCGGCATTATCGCATACATGTTTAAATAAACCAACCATAGATTCGTATGCACTGAATCTATTGGCCAAAGTAAACACATGGTATTCAATCATAGCTAACGATATGTCTGCTATTTGTGCATCCAAGTTTTGGGACTTCGATTTTTCCAAAGCGAGGTATTGTTTTGATTCTTTGAATACTTCGATACTTCACCTGATGCTGTATACTTCATACGCTTTTAGTATCCCGAGTTTAGTATTGGATGTCGCCAACAAGTGAATCTTTCCCCGTTTGCTTGTTATGCAGAAAAACAGGTTCAATGTTTTTTCTTTTTCGACCTTTTTTCTGCACTTGAGGAGTTCTTACCAGCTTCGATACTTTGTGACAATGGATGTTTGGTAAACCTATATACATTGGGCAGTGAGTGTAACGGAAACACTAACAAGGCCAACAACAAATCCCCTTTGCGAAGGGTGGACCGTAGCATGTCCTGACCACCAGGGCTCAATCTGTTCAAATGTAACGACCTGTATAGTTCCATTATCCTGTAAATTCCTTTTTCACTTGAAGCAAAAAATGCATTAAATAACCTGGATATCACAATTTCTCTTTCAGAAACAGATACTAATTCTTCTAATGTCATATCACTCCACCCGGTTATGTGGCCAACGTATTCACGAAGTTTTTTTAAAGTCAGCATGCTTTGGCCAGGTTCTGCTACAAAAATACAAATATCCAAAGTGTCCGTTAAACTCCACGACTTCTGCAATACAACAAATGCTCTTAGTTTATTGCTATCAAAAGGGATTGGTTCTAAAGGCTCTCGTATGCCATAAGGGAATATAGGAAAGTTATCTGCACCTCCAAAAGCATCAGGATCCGTGTTGGGCTCACACAGAAAGCAATGGTCGTGTTCAACAACAATGTGGTCGGCTCCATTCGGTGAGACCACATAGGCTAGTCCAACATTCCATTTACCGCGAGGTTCGTGTGCTGCAAAGTCCATTTTTTTGGATGTCATACAATATTTGTTGGCTTCCATGCCGAATTTTTCAGCTGCCAGATAACTTCCTGCTACTAGTATGTCACCAATGCCTTCTCGTTTGGCAATCATCTCTATAATTTTAAAAGCGCGTCTGCATAAGCAAATTCTAATGTCAAACCTCCAGTATCTTCCTTTGTAATAATTCCTTTTTCGTAACTTTCCATGGCAAAACCAATGGTCATCCCTGTTCCAATGGAATCTAAACCATATTTTCACCTCCAGGTCCGGTTTGTAATACCTTGGCTTTTTTAATGCCCAGTCCTCACGGATAGTATCTTGTGCCGGTCCGGTTTCCTTTCCCTATAAATGGGAGGCATCTTTTATTTCTACCTGATCATCAACAATACTGATATAGCAAGGGGTATCTGCTTTTCCTTCTAAAATGATCGCATCATATCCGATAAATTTTAATTGGGGTCCCAAAAATCCTTATCCTTCAGAACTACCAAAACCATCGGTAAGAGGAGATTTAGCACTAACAGTAAAAAGTGAGTTGCCGGCAATAGGCCAACCTGTAATTACACTTAAGGCAACAATTACCTTGTTGTCTGAACCAAATGGGTCACAGTCTTTGCCTACTTCTTTCAATAAAAAGTAGGCCGCTATAGTCTTTCCACAAAAAAAATCTAAAAAATGCTTCGCCTGGTTGTTCAATTTTAATGTTGCGATCTGTTAGATTGATCCTTAAAATTTATTTCTAAAAGCCGGATGTCATGGTAGTTTTGTATTAATTCGTCAAGCCATTTAATTAAAGATAAAATTAAGGTAGGTCACGCAGTAAAAATCCATGTATTTTACCTAGTTATTACACAATTTTACCTTTTGCAATAACTTGAGCTTACTTTTGTTACTGATAGCTAAATTAATTGTTGCCTATCTTTATCCATGAAATGTGATGTGTTTACGATGTTATTAGGGGGTGAAAATCCTTAAAAAAAGGGGAGTATAAGTTTTGTATATAAGTTCCCACTTGGTAATTGTATTTATAGATGTACATTTAAAATTTGTACCTTAATTAACAACTATGCGTCATTCATATTGGATTTTATTGTTTTTAGGATTTTTATTATTCACACCTGCTAAAGCCAAACAAAAACCGAATGTAATCATTGTCATCACTGATGATCAAGGTTATGGAGATATCGCTGCCCATGGCAATCAGATAATCAAAACACCACATTTGGATAAGTTACACTCAGAAAGTATTCGACTAACTAATTTTCATTCCGGAACTACTTGTGCACCGAGTCGTTCTGGATTAATGACGGGTGTTCATGGGCATCGTGCCGGAGTGTGGCATACCATTGCCGGGTGTAACATTTTACGGGAGAAATATACCGCGATGCCACAGGTTTTCAAAAACAATGGTTATGCCACTGCAATGTTTGGTAAATGGCATTTGGGAGATGCTTATCCTTACCTGCCCGAGAATAGAGGGTTTGAAGAAACTGTTTGTCATGGAGCCGGGGGAATAGGGCAAACACCGGATTTCTGGGATAATGATTACTTTGATGATACCTATATGCACAATGGAAATCCTCAGAAATACAAAGGTTATTGTACGGATGTATATTTTGCTGAAGCCTTAAAGTATATAGAAGAAAAGAAGGATAAGCCATTCTTTGTGTATATCTCGACCAATGCACCGCATGGGCCATTAAATGTGCCGGAAAAGTATTACAGAATGTATGAGAATGAAAACAAAATCAATGCGCAACAAAAGGCTTATTATGGTATGATAACCAACATAGATGACAATGTAGGGATGCTGGAAAAAAAGTTAGTTGAATTGGGGCTGACGGATAATACTATTTTGGTTTTTACTACGGATAACGGAACGCAATATGGCTATCGGAATATAAAGGGACAAGAGTTTGGATATAATGCAGGCATGAAAGGTTTAAAAGGTTCAGCTTATGATGGAGGGCATCGTGTTCCTTTCTTTATTCGATGGAACCAAGGAGGTATTAAAGGAGGTAAAGACGTGGAGAGCCTGGTGATGAACTATGATGTTCTGCCTACGTTTGTTGGATTATGTAACTTGAGAAAAAAAGGAGTGCAGGATTTTGATGGACGAAATATAGAGGCTGTTTTAAAAGATGAAACGATCAGCTTGCCACAGCGATATGCTGTTGTGGATAAAAATAAAACACAGCAACCGGTAAAATGGAAAATGTGTTCTGTTATGGATGAGGAATGGCGATTGATTAATGGAAAAGAATTGTATAACATTAACAAGGATGTTGGTCAGATAAAGGATATAGCAGCGCAATATCCCGAAAAAGTAAAAGCTATGAGAGATGCCTATGAAAAGTGGTGGGACTATGTGTCTGAAGATTTTTCATATTTCGAGGCTTATAAAATTGGTGGTGGACAGAGCAATGAAGTTGTAATTACGGTTCATGATTTACATACAGCATCTCCGGTAGCCTGGTCGCAAGAGTTAATACGAAACCCATTAAACGGCAAAAAGCCGGCTTTATCAGAAGGATATTGGATGGTTGATGTTCAGGAGGAGGGAGAATACGAGATTGCTTTAAGACGCTGGCCAAAGGAAAGTGTTTATTCTTTCAATGAGGAGGTGCCACAATTGGGTATGGATAAACCCTGGTATTTTTCCCGTCCTAAAGGATTAAAGTTAAATATTAATCAGGCAAGTCTTCACATAGGAAATGTAAGTGAGGTATCACAAGTTGATATGAAAAAGGAAGAAGTTAAGTTTAAGGTGCACTTAAATAAGGGGCGTTCTAAATTAGAAGCTAATTTTAAAACAGAGGACGATAATTCCTTTTCCGCCTTTTATGTTTATATAAATAAAATATAGTATTGTTATACCAGGTTGGTTTTAAAATATTGTAAGTCTAAACTAAATAATACATGAAAACAAAAAATCTACTTTGGCTGGTTATGCTACTAGTACCCATGACGGTATTGGCCAAACAAAAACCAAACATCATCTGGATTTTCTCCGATGACCATTCGTATCAAACTATTGGCGCCTATGGCGGGCGATTACAGGGTTTGAATCCAACACCAAATTTGGATAAGTTGGCGGCGCAAGGAATGCGCTTTGATAAATGTTATGTGGAGAATTCTATTTGTGCGCCAAGCCGAGCTGCCCTTTTAACAGGTAAAATGAGCCATATGAACGGGAAGTTATCCAATACCAAACGTCATCCTTTTAATCATGATCAGCAACAGTTTCAAAAAATTCTTCAGGATAATGGATATCAAACAGCGATGATCGGAAAAATCCATTTGGATGGCGCCATGCAAGGTTTTGACTATTGGGAAGTGCTGCCGGGACAAGGAAAATATTATAATCCGGAATTTATTACAGAGGATGGTAAAACCAATTATAAAGGAAGGTATGTGACCGAAGTTATAACCGAAAGAGCAGTTAATTGGTTAGATAATGGTCGTAAGAAAGATGAGCCTTTTATGTTGATGGTTCATCATAAAGCACCACACCGTAACTGGGATCCTGATAAAAAATATATGAGTAAGTACGAGGATATCGAAATTCCTGAGCCGGAAAACTTGTTTGATCAATACGTTACCAAAGTAAATGCCGTCGTAGATCAGGAGTTGGAGATTATGGATGATATGAATCTGGATCGTGATCTTAAAGCTAATGGAAAGATGTATGCGAATGATGAACGTTTTAAAAAACGTTTTGATTTATTCAAAAACAATCCTCCCAAAGGTAAGGCCCTTGAAAAGTGGAAATATCAAACGTATATGAAGGATTACCTCCGTTGTATCTGGAGTGTCGATAAAAGTATTGGTAGCATCATGCAATGGTTAAAGGATAACGGATTGGAAGATAATACAATCGTGATGTATTCATCTGACCAAGGATTCTTTATGGGAGAGCACGGTTGGTTCGATAAACGTTTGATGTATGAAGAGGTATTCCGGACCCCACTCATCGCTAAATGGCCGGGGGTAATTAAAGCAGGAAGTGTAAATACAGATTTGGTACAGAATATAGATTTTGCTGAAACATTCCTCGATATTGCAAAAGCGGACATTCCCGAGGATATGCAGGGGGAAAGTCTAGTTCCTCTGCTAAAGGGAAAAAGTCCTAAGAAGTGGAGGAAGTCTCTATACTACCATTATTACGAATACCCAGGTGCCCATAAAGTTCGCAGGCACGAAGGTGTAGTAACTAAAAAGCATAAGTTAATTCGTTTCTATGGTCAGGATGTTCCAAATGGAGAAGAGTTTGAATTGTACGATCTTGAAAAAGATCCTTCAGAAATGAAAAACCTTTACAATAACCCGGAAATGAAACCTTTAATTGCTGACATGAAGCAAGAGTTGACGAAGTTAAGGGAGCAGTATCAGGTAAATCCAGAATTGGAGTAAGCACGCACACAATTAATCAATAAATGAAAAAGACACCAATTTATGCCTGGTGTCTTTTTGGTTTTAATGGTATTATTTCGCATTTCAAATAGTAGAATATTAATTAAAGTTTCTATTTGTATTAGAGGTTATGCGTTCAAGATTAATAATGGTGTAAAAATTTTTTTTATGCAGATTGTATCTTAATTAAACTATTGACTAATAATAACTAACTAAAACGGTACTACCATTATCGTTTCCAAATTCAAATTAATCCTTTCCTTTCCTTTGGCCTTAAATATTGCTGTAAAATAAGGTTTGTCTTCTAAATGTTTTTTAGTGAAAGACTTTAAGGAATCTTTATTCGTAAAAAACTCTACTGTTGCCATAACACCTATGTCGTGGTCCGAGAAGAACAAGAACTGTTCGGTATCATTGGGGCCAGGCATCCTTGAAACGACCGTGTAATCCAATTCTGTTTCAAACGAGCCTATCGTCAGCGAAGTGTCTTTAATAGTTGGATGATTAGAGAAATTTAACGTTCTGCCCTCGATCTTAAAATGTGGATTTGCTTCATTAAAAAGATAAATGAAGTTTTTTTCATCTTTCAATCGTCCAGCGTATATGGTATTTCCTTTTTTTATGTCAGCGAAGGAGGTTTGGGTAGCGTATTTAATCTCAAAATCTTTATTCCATTTTGTGAAAAAACGTGCTAAATCATGTGTGGCGTTTTCAGCCATACGAGTTGAGTAAAAGTAGTCAGTTGGGCTGGTTGTTAGTTTTAATTCGGGTTTTTCTTCCAGCATATCATAATATTCATCCAGGCTATTTATACTAAAGTCTCTTGTCCATCCCCTTAAGCCTGAAATAGTAATTCCTCCATACCCAAAGGCATCGCCAATAAATAAATTGGTTGCATGTTTGTTTTTAAAGAAACCTTTCCAAATAGATGGCGGAGAATGAGGTAGTTGCAAAACTAAAAAAGTGCAAATTGTAAAAGCCAGTAACGTGTATGGAAGTGCCTGTTTATATTTCCTTTTTGTTGTTTTTTTAATGTTTTTATTATTCTTTTCAAATCTAAGATCGTATTGTCCTTTGTCAATTTTTATTTGCCATAAATCATTAACACCTTCCGAATTATAATATTTACTCAGCTTGTTTCTAAGGTTATAAATGTTGACTCTTACCCTTGGGTTACTTTTGTCGATATCGGATTTTCCACCAAAAAATTCAATGTCAATTATGCCTTCCTTTAAATCGCGTTCTTCAATATTGGCCTGTACCAAATATCTTAAAATGGCAATGCTGGTTGGAGCGTTCTTAAATGTTTCGCTTTTAAGAATTTTCCCGGTTATTTCCACTTTTTTTTCTTTCGAAAGCATATAAATGGTAACTTTTGTATAGCCAAAACGATAAAAAATGTTAATTGATTTAGGTTGTTGATATAGTGTGTGATACGATCCCGTTAACAACCGTTATAGCTACCGTTAAAGCGACGTTAAAGGTAATCATTTTATTTATTTAAGTGTATTTTCATAAAGAATTAAGCATGACAAATGCATTCCTTAATATGAAAATCTAAATTATTATAAAAGATGAATAAAATTTGTGCTGCAGTAGGATTTTTGTTGATGATCATTCAACTGATTATTCCAATAGAATTATCTGCCCAAAGTAAAACCGAGGTTCAATATTTATCAGGAACAGATAAAGACAACTTGGTAGAGTGGGATTTCTTTTGTTCACAAGGACGCAAAAGTGGAGCTTGGACAAAAATCGGAGTTCCTTCGTGTTGGGAGCAAGAAGGTTTTGGGGCTTATAACTACGGTAGCGATGATGAAGAAGGTCGTGCTGAAGAATACGGTTTGTACAGACACAAATTTTCAGTTCCTAAGGGATGGAAAAATAAAGACATCAAAATTGTTTTTGAAGGGGTGATGACCGATGCCCAAGTGAAAATTAATGGCAAGTTGGCTGGCGAGATTCATCAGGGAGCGTTTTACGAATTCAAATATACAATTACCAAGTTGTTAAAATATGGTGCAGATAATTTACTCGAGGTTAAGGTGAATAAAGTATCAGCCAATGAATCCATTAATCATGCAGAACGTGTTGCTGACTTTTGGATTTTTGGAGGTATATACCGTCCGGTATATTTAACGGTTTCTCCTAAAGAAAATATTGACCGACTTGCCGTGGATGCGAAAGCTGACGGTAAAATAACAGCAGATGTTTTTGTTGATGTTAAAAAAGCAAGTCATATAGCATTGGCACTTTTGGATATTAAAGGAAATAAAGTTGAAGATTTAATAGTAGACAAGCTAACAAAAACCGAGGGCAAATGGACAGTTTCAGCACAGGCAAGTAATATTCTTACCTGGAATCCGGAGCAACCTAATTTATATACTTTACAATTCGATTTATTGGATGAAAAAGGAAGTGTTTTGCATCAGGTAAATCAACGAATCGGTTTCCGTACTGTGGAAGTATTAGAGGGCGACGGGATTTATGTAAATGGTGAGCGTATCAAATTTAAAGGGGTTAATCGTCATTCCTTTCATCCTGCATCAGGACGTACCACTTCAAAGGCATGGAGTATTGAGCAGGCAGAGCAGATAAAAGACATGAACATGAATGCGGTTCGTATGGCACATTACCCACCTGATGTTCACTTTTTAGATGTTTGTGACTCTTTAGGTCTATTTGTGATTAATGAAATATGTACCTGGCACAACCCTATGTTGGATACAGAAGTAGCCCGTAAAATTGTAAAAGAAACGGTAGTTCGCGATGTAAATCACCCTTCAGTTTTGCTTTGGGCCAATGGAAACGAACAAGGATGGAATCCCGAAGTGGATGACGATTATGCCTTATGGGATGTTCAACATCGGGAGGTGATTCACCCATGGAGTATCTACAAAAAAACAAATACCATTCATTATAGCCATTATCATTCATTGATTAATGATGCCTATACTAAGGATAAAATCCTTTTCCCAACAGAATTTTTACACGGCTTATACGATGGTGGCCATGGCGCCGGACTAGATGATTATTGGAATGTGATGTGGAACTTACCTTTAAGCGCCGGTGGATTTCTTTGGGATTTTGCGGATGAGGGTGTAGAGCGTACCGATAGAAACAATGAGATTGACTTACAGGTAAATAAAGCGGCTGACGGTATCGTAGGGCCATACGGCGAAAAAGAAGCCAGTTACTTTACCATTAAAGAAATTTGGTCGCCAATTTATATTGAAGACCGATTTATCAGAGACGATTTTAATGGTATTTTTAGATTAGAAAACCGCTACCACTATACTAATCTTGAAAAATGTTCGATGACTGCCAAATGGGTTACATTTAACGGGCCTGAAGACAAGAATAATTATAAGGTGATCTCAGAAGGTAAAGTTCAACTGCCTAATTTAAATCCTCTGGCAAAAGGAAAATTTACGGTAGATAAACCGAATAACTGGAAGTCGGCGGATGCTTTGCATTTAACGGCATTGGATGCAGAGGGTAAAGAAATATTTACCTGGTCATATCCTGTCTCTACATCAAAAGAAGTAAATATTCCGAAGATTGATTATGCTGGCAATGGAGAAGTAAAAACAGAAACTAAAGATAAAACCATCAAAGTTGAGGCAAACAAAATGACTTATTTGTTCTCAGAAGAAACTGGTTTATTAAAAGAGGTAAAAAGGGGCGACAAAGTAATCCCATTAAATAATGGCCCAATCATCCTGAATCAGAATGATAAAATAATTGACTTAACGGTTAAAGAGCTGGATGGTAAAACCGAAATTCTTGTGGTTTTTGAAGAAAAGAAATGGATGCCGGCTTGGTCAACCATCAAGGAAAAGCGTTCTGACATCATTAAATGGACAGTGCATGCCAATGGATTATTGGATTTGAAAGTTGAATTTAAAGGGTTTAGAAATTTAAAAGGGTTCAGAGGTATTACCTTCTCATTCCCGGAATCTGAGGTATCAGGCATGAAATGGTTGGGAGATGGTCCTTATCGTGTGTGGCGTAACAGGACAAAAGGAACAAGATTCCAGGTTTGGGAAAATGACTATAACAATACTATTACCGGAGAATCGGGTTTTGTTTATCCTGAATTTAAAGGATTTTTCTCAAGTCTTTATTGGTCCAAGGTAAAAGGTAATAACGACAATGGGTTTACAGTGTATTGTCACACACCTCATACTTATTTACGAATGCTTACGCCTGATTCACCATCAGATAACAAGAGAGATAAGGTAATACCAAAATTCCCTCAGGGAGATATTTCTTTTGTGATGAATATACCAGGTATAGGAACAAAATTTCAGTATCCAGAAAGCACAGGACCGCATGGTAACAAAGAACACTATTTTGGAAACGATGATGAGCCTATAGTTCTTGACCTAACATTTGAGTTTTAAATAAGATTTAGCGTCACGTGAATCAGCTCTCCTCCTTTCAAAGGAGGAGTACCTCGACGTAGGAGAGGGGAGGTGGTTTTTAAGCCTTTTGAGTAAAGAACTTCTGAAGTCTAAACCACCTCCCGATTCGTAGCTCACCGTACTCCTCCTTATTAAGTAGGAGAGCTGATGTTTGTATAGTATAAAAAAAACAACTGGCATAAGCAATACTTATGTCTCAAACAAAATATGATGAAAAAAATTTTATCTACAATTATCCTATTTGCGACTATACTATTCAGTAATCCTGTGGTATTACAAGCACAAACTAAAACCCAAATCCAATACCTCTCTGGCACAGACAAGGACAATACCGTAGATTGGAATTTCTATTGTTCTGAAGGAATGAACAGTGGTGAATGGGCAAAAATAGGGGTTCCTTCATGCTGGGAATTGCAAGGTTTTGGAAACTACAATTACGGACGTGATTATAAAGCCAAAAAGGCATATCATAAAGAACACGGTCTGTATATGCATAAATTCAATGTCCCTGCCGATTGGAAAAATAAGGCGGTGAAGATTGTTTTTGAAGGTGTAATGACCGATTGTGAGGTAAAAGTCAACGGTAAATTGGCAGGAGCGATCCATCAGGGTGCTTTCTATGAGTTTAAATATAACATCAGTAATTTACTGAAATTTGGTAAGGAAAATGTATTGGAAGTGAAGGTAGATAAATGGTCTGCAAATGAGTCCATCAACTCAGCAGAGCGTAATACTGATTTCTGGATTTTTGGAGGTATCTATCGCCCGGTTTATCTTGAAGTATTACCTAAAGAACATATAAACCGAGTAGCTATTGATGCAAAGGCTAGCGGAGATATTACGGCAGATGTTTTTATCAAATCTAAAAAAGCTGAAAGTGCCTCAGCAACACTTCTTGATTTGAACGGTAAAGTTGTACAGGGACTCAATAATCTCGAAACGGTAAAAGTTGATGATAAAATTTCAGTTTCAGCTAAAGCTAAAGATATTCTTACCTGGAATCCAGAAAGTCCAAATCTTTATCAACTTCAAATTAGATTGAACGACAAAAATGGGAATGAGCTTCATACCATCTCACAACGTATCGGTTTCCGCACTGTTGAGATAAGAGAAAGTGATGGAATTTACGTAAATGGAGTGAAGATAAAATTCAAAGGCGTAAACCGCCACAGCTTTCACCCGGAATCAGGTCGTACTACATCAAAAGCATTAAGCATTGAGCATGTTAAAATGATGAAAGACATGAATATGAACGCAGTTCGTATGTCGCACTATCCTCCTGATGTTCACTTTTTAGATGTTTGTGACTCATTAGGTTTGTTTGTGCTGGATGAAATATGTACCTGGCACGTTCCATACCTGGATACCGAGGTGGGTAAAAAGATTGTTAAAGAGACCGTCATTCGTGATGTGAACCACCCCAGTATTGTAATTTGGGATAATGGTAACGAAACAGGATGGAATCCAGAGTTAGACGGCGAATATGCCAAATGGGACATTCAAAAACGCGAGGTGATTCATCCTTGGGGTATATACGATAAAACCAATACATTTCATTATTTGCCTCACCATGGTTTAGCTTATGATGGATATGCAAAAGATAAAGTATCGTTTCCTACTGAGTTTATGCATGGCCTTTATGATGGCGGACATGGTGCCGGGTTGGATGAGTACTGGAAAGTAATGTGGAATATGCCTTTATCAGCCGGAGGCTTTTTATGGGATTTTGCCGATGAAGGAGTCGTAAGAACAGACAAAAACGGAGAAATTGATGTGGATGGAAACCACGCTCCTGATGGTATAGTTGGACCTTATGGCGAAAAGGAAGGTAGTTATTTTACGATTAAAGAAGTTTGGTCGCCTATTTTCATTTACGACAGATATATCAGAGAAAGTTTCAATGGGGTATTCAATGTTGAGAACCGTTACCATTATACCAAATTGAATGCATGTTCGATGAAAGCCCAATGGGTGAAATTCGATGGTCCTTCTGGTTCTGCTACAGAAAAAGTAATGAATGAAAGTATGGTTAACTTACCTGCTATAGAGCCTGGTCAGAGAGGTTCTTTTAAGGTGGACTTACCAGATAACTGGCAAAATGCCGATGCGCTTTATCTAACGGCTACAGATGCTCATGGAATGGAAATTTTCACATGGTCGTATCCTGTTAAGCTACCGGCTAGTTATAATAAAGACAAAGTAAATTATAAAGGTAGTGGTGAAGTAACAGCCAAAACAGTCAATTCTAAAATTGAGGTATCAACAAAAGAATTAAACTTTTCCTTTTCTTCAAAAACAGGTCTTTTAGAAAAAGTTATAAAAAATGGCGTAACCATTCCTTTAGCAAATGGGCCAATCATGTTAGGCAACAAGTCAAAACTGGATACAGTGTATTATTCGGTATCGAAAGACAAAGTGGAAATTTTTGCGCTGAATGAGAAAAAGAGGCTGCATTGGGATTGGGAGGAAACACCGGAATATAGCCAAGACTTCATTAAATGGACAGTTCATGCCAATGGTTTAGTTGATTTGAAGGTAAGCATAAAAGGAACACGTAAAACCAAGGATTTTTACGGAATCACTTTCTCATTCCCTGAAAAAGAAGTTGCTGGTATGAAATGGTTAGGAGACGGACCTTACAGGGTTTGGCGTAACCGTATGAAAGGAACGCAATTGAAAGTATGGGAGAATGATTATAACAATACAGTAACTGGAAAATCAGGTTGGGTTTATCCAGAGTTTAAAGGTTATTTTTCCAGCTTATATTGGGCGCAAGTACGTGGTAATAACAACAATGGATTTAACGTGTATTGTCGTAGCAAGTTTACTTTCTTAAGAATGCTTACGCCAGAGCAACCTGAGGATGCACTGAAAGGTTCTGCAGTTCACCAGTGGCCTGTTGGTGATATTTCATTTGTTACAAACGTACCTCCAATTGGTTCAAAATTTAAGGAAATTGGTGAACAGGGACCTACAAGTAATGAAGAAATGATTTTTGGAAACGATGATAAGCCTATTATTATTGACTTAACGTTTGAATTCTGAAATTAGTACTCAGTAGGCAGTCAACAGTAGGCCGTGATTTGCAGTTTCGGAATAGTCAATGGTCAGTAGGCATTAGTAAATAATGTAAATCAGGTTCTTCCCTTTAGTCTTGAGACTAAGGGGAAGTACTCCGCAGTAGGCGGAGGGATGGGGATTAATAAGAGTAGATAGATAAAAGAAGTGGATAAAACCCCAGTGGGGTTTAACATTAATAGTCCGGGGTTATAACTCCGGGTGATAGTCCAAATAAAACCGATGCATCACAAAGTTTTTTAAAAACACAAAGAGACTTTGCATCGGAAATGGTTAGAAGGGTATAAGCATAACCTTCGTTTTCAGCAGAGAAATCTATATGATGAAAAATAATATATACATATTCGTAGCAAGTACCCTACTACTTTCTTGCCAACAAAAAACGGAAAAGGAAACTGTTCAACACGAGCCGTTTCCATACTTCATCTCGGATCTTGAAGAAGGTCGTGAGTTAAGCGCAGCCATGGAACGCAGCGTGAATAAATGGCCTGGAAAATTACCTGCGGAAAATGAATTATATAGTCAGTTTAAGTACACTAAACTTAAAGGTTTTGATTACAATGGTGGCGATGGAACCATAACTCGTCGTGATCCTTCTAAAGTTATACGTGAGAATGGTAAATACTACGTGTGGTACACCAAGCGTCACACCATAACCCGTCCTCAAGGTGCAAAGAAAGCAACTGATGAGATTCCTTCTACGGACTGGGATTTAGCAGAAATTTGGTACGCAACTTCAGAGGATGGTTTTACCTGGGAAGAGCAAGGTGTTGCAGCAACACGTCCGCCCAAGCTACAAGCTGGTTACAGATCGGTTGCTACTCCCGATATCCTAAAGTTTAAAGGTAAATTTTATTTATACTACCAGGCTTTTACGGAGCCTAGTGGAACCAAAGGGGACGACTGTAATATAGCCGTTTCTTATGCTGATTATCCAGATGGACCGTGGAGGCACTATAATGAAATTATTATACCTAACGGCCCCATGGGTGCATGGGATCAATTTACGGTGCAGGCACCTACACCACTCGTTCACAATGGAGAGGTTTATATATATTATAAGGTAGATTTTAACCGACCAATAGATTCGCGTAAAGGTTATAAAGGAAAATGGAGTGCCATTGGATTAGCCACATCTAAAGATCCACTTGGTCCATTTGTAAAACATCCACTCAATCCGGTTCAAAACTCAGGTCACGAAATTTGTTTCTTCCCATTCAAAAAAGGTTTAGCATCCTTAGTTATTAGAGATGGTAACGAACATTTTACGGTTCAATATGCCGAGGATTGGGTAAACTTTGAAATTGCCTCTATTACTGAAATGATGCCCATTGGTTGTAACGCTTATATTCCTGATGCTTTCGCTGACAATGGAGATGGAAGAGGCATCACCTGGGGAATATGTCACTTTCGTAATGTAAAAGGTGTAGATGGCAAATGGTATTCAGAACTGGCTAGATTCGATTGTGATTTAAGTTTAGATGTGCATGATCCTGAAATGAAAGGATTCAATAATCTTTGGGATCCGGAAATCTATTACAAGTTAAAACTGAGCAAAGCACAAAGAGAACGAATCAAAAAAGAAAACGATAAACTAACCAAATAATGAAGGCTTTATTATTTATATTTTTTATTTCAGTACTCTGCAGCGTCAATGCTAAAGAGTACCACGTGGATTGTAATTCAACATCAAAAGAAGATGGTAGTGCAGCAAATCCTTTTAAAACAATAGCTCAAGCATCCGAAGTGATGAAAAAGGGTGATGTGTGCTACATTCATGCAGGAACCTACCACGAAAATATCAGCCCTAAAAACTCAGGTGCCGCTAACAAACCTATCGTATATACCAATTTTGAGGACGATATTGTAATTATATCTGCAACAGAACCAGTAAGTGGATGGAAAAAACACGACGGGAATATATATAAAGCATCCAATGTAACAATGTCTTTAGGAGATGGCAAAAATGTGTACTATAATCATCAAAAAATGCAAATTGCCCGTTGGCCGAATGATTCTGACAACAATGAATATTCCTTAGATGCCAAATATATTGATATGACTAAAGGAACCTGGTCCATGTCGTATATCAGCAACAATGAAATACCTAATATTGATTGGACCGGAGGCATCATTCATTATTTGGGAGCGCATAGTGGTTGTAGCTGGGAACGTACCATTACTAACTACGAGAGTAATCTAAATAGAATTCACTTTGAAACTTTACCCGACAAATGGCCTTTCGGAACAACGCATAGTCCCCAAAGGTTTGAGAACGGACATAGAGGAATCTTTTATTTGATGAATAAGTTGGAAGCATTGGATGCTCCTAACGAATGGTATTACGACGAAAAAAACAGAGCGCTTTACTTTTATGCTCCCGATGATAAAAAGCCTGATAATGCCTTGGTAGAAATAGCTGTACGTACATACACAGCAGATATCAAATCAAATTATATCCACCTTAATGGATTGAACTTTTTTGGAGGAATGGTTACGCTAGCAGGTAGCTATAATCAAGTGACCAATTGTATGGTTAAGCATGGGGCCGAAAGACTCGTAACAAACTTGAATGGAGCTGCAGTAAGCGATGCGGCTATCCAGATACTATCAGGGCATCATAATGTGGTAGAAAAGTGTGTGCTGGAAAATGGTTCGGTAAATGGATTATATTTAAGTCGAGGTGCAGAAGATAATCGTGTTGAGAATTGTATTGTGCAGTACTTTAATACCATTGGAATACATGCCCATCTTGTTAACAGCATGGGGGCACGTAATAAAATAATCCGCAACTCATTTTATGGTTCTGCCCGCGATGGCGCTAAAGTTTCGGGTGATGATAGTGAGTTTGGGTACAACCATGTTCAAAAGTGCTTGATTTCAGGAGCTGATGGCGGATTGTTTTATGTTACAGGAAATAGTGTACCTAGAAATATTGAATTGCACCACAACTGGTTTAACGATGCCTATGCCGATAAACATGCAGGCAAAAAAGCTACGGGAATCTATCTGGATAATAATTCGGCAGGGTATAAAGTACATCATAATGTGGTTTGGGATGTTGAATGGGGAGGTTTGCATTTTAATTGGAATGCTTTAGAGAATGAAATTTACAACAATACATTCTGGAATGTTGGACCACATGGTCAGGCGATGATTGATTGTTGGGTACCTAAAAGAAATGGGAAGCAGACCAATGTAAAAGACAATATTCTATATAATAATTTATCTGATGTTCGTCCATGGTGGCATTCTGGTGATGGTAAAAAATACCGTGTTGACGAAAAGGAATATATAGGTGATGAGGCTGATAATGATTTTCAAAACAATGAGCAATTCTCTACGCCACCATTTATATCAAAGGAAAATGCGAATTTCATGCCTAA
Organism: Saccharicrinis sp. 156; assembly: GCF_050589685.1. Classification (NCBI taxonomy): domain Bacteria; kingdom Pseudomonadati; phylum Bacteroidota; class Bacteroidia; order Marinilabiliales; family Marinilabiliaceae; genus Saccharicrinis; species Saccharicrinis sp. 156. Next base: position 113,567 of record NZ_JBNGOS010000017.1, on the reverse strand, counting down.
TATTGAGTCTCCAGCCATCGACAAGGGACAGATCATTAAAGGGATAACGGACGGATATAAAGGTAATGCGCCTGATTTAGGAGCTTATGAGTTTGGCGGTGAATATTGGCTTCCTGGTGTTAATTGGACTCCAACTGGTTTTGCCTGGACACCTGGAACTGATTATTTGTATGTGGGAGGATTTTCTAATAAAGCAGAGAAGTATACTTCTGTCTCTTTCCCAAAAATTAGCAAACCCATTCAAATTACTAAAAATGGCAAGGAGCATCTTTTTGCCAGTTATTATGGTATCAATTCATTCAGCCATAATCAAAAATATGTTACCGTTCTAGAAACTGATATCAATGACCGTATTCCAGATGAAAATGATGAAGCTGTTTTGGGATTGGTCAATATTGAAACCAAAGAATTTAAACCTATTGCTAAAACCAGAGCCTGGAACTTTCAACAAGGGTGCATGGCACATTGGTTGGCAACTTCGCCTGATTCATTAATTATATACAACGATTTAAGAGAAAGTAAGTATGTATCTATCATTTTAAATGTACATACAAAAGAAGAGGTTAAAGTAATAGACAGACCTATCAGTGCTGTATCTCCCCATGGAAAAGAGGCAATCAGTATTAACTTTTCTAGACTAAGCATTACTCGCAAAGATTATGGCTACGGAGGGGAAGGGCAAGATCCTCGGAAAGATGTGCAATTACCTGATAACGATGGTTTATTTTTGGTTGATTTAGAAACAGGGAATTCAAAACTGATAGTTACCATAGACGATGTAAAAGATATTATTCATAAATTTAATGAAGATGATTTAGTGTACTTTAACCATACATTGGTAAGCAGAAACGGGGATAAGATCTTCTGGTTAGCCAGGACGTCTCCAAGTTGGAAAACAACAGCATTAACTTGTAATATAGATGGTAGTGACATGAAACGATCTTTCCCGGATGGTTGGGGTGGTTCTCATTTTGATTGGTTAAATGATGATGAGCTGATGATAACTGCAAAATATGAAGGAAAACAACATGCTCATATCTTGTACACTGTGGGACAGAACGATTATAAGAGATTAGGAAAGGGACTTTTAGATTACGATGGTCACGGCACTTTTTCGCCCGATGGCAAATGGATGATTACCGATACCTATCCTTTAAAAAACAGGGAGCAGAAAATATATTTGATGGATATGGATACTGAAATAGTAATGCCAATTGCAAGGTTTATCCAACCCAAAGAATTTAAGTCGGGATGGAGATGCGATATCCATTGCAGGTGCAGTCCCAAAGGAGATATGGTTGGATTTAACTCAACACACACAGGAAGCCGACAAGTGTATCTAATGAAATTGAAGGATGATTAGGTTGAAAAAAAATTACTGTATGAACGTGAGAATATAAATAGCTCCGGGTTTTAACCCGGAGAGAAAATATTGAAGATTAATGTGTTTTAACCCAAATATATATATTGGCTAAGGCCGATTAATTTCATGGTTAAATTACACGGGATAAATCCCGAGCCTAATTATATAAAAAAATAAAGGCTTTAGCCTTTGAATTAAAGTAATATCCAATCTTTAAAAGGAGTAAAATTAAATATTTAATAGATATGAAGAAAGTCTTATATGGTTTGATAATTAGTCTGGTGCTATTTTCTTGCCAACAAAAGCAAACAAGCGAAACAGCTCCAAAAACTGAGGAAGCAAAAGGTAATGAAGAATTCCCTTTCTTTATTCCAGATGAGAAACCAGACCGTCCGTTAAGTGCAGCTGTGAAAAGAAACTATGAGGCATATGAACATATTCGTCCTGAGGCTTCAGAACTTTACACGCAATTTAAATACACCAAGCTAAAGGGTTTTGATTATAATGGCGGTGATGGAACCATTACTCGCCGCGATCCATCAAAAGTAATCTTCGAAAACGGTAAATACTACGTTTGGTACACCGGACGAAAATCGCCGGTAAGACCAGTAGGAATGTCAAGGGCAAAAGAAGCTACTGACGTGATTCCATCAGCAGATTGGGATTTATCGGATATTTGGTATGCCACCTCCGAAGATGGTTTTACCTGGGAGGAGCAGGGTATTGCCGTTCCTCGTCCTCCAAAGCCAGAACCGGGTTGGCGTTCGGTAACCACAACGGATATTTTAAAATTCAAGGGTAAGTACTATCTATATTTCCAGGCTTTTATGGAAGCCAGCGGTTTGCGTGGAGATTTCTGTCCGGTTTCTGTAGCCTGGGCTGATTCTCCGGACGGACCATGGCATCATACTGGTAAAATCGTCATTCCAAACGGACCTGAAGGTTCGTGGGATCAATATTCTATTCATGATCCATATCCATTGGTTCATGATGGTAAAATATACTTGTATTACAAAGGCGACTTCGATAAACGTAAAGAATTTAAACCTTCTAAGATACGTATGCAAGGTTTGGCCATTGCCGAAGACCCACTGGGACCTTTCGAGAAACATCCTTTAAACCCAGTAATTAACTCAGGTCACGAAACTACTTTGTTCCCATTCCGCGAAGGTGTGGCTGCCATTATACAACGTGATGGACAGGAGCATAATACCATTCAATATGCCAAAGATTGGGTGAATTTTGAAATTGCTTCTATCACAGAAATGTTGCCTGTAGCAGCAGGGCCTTATGTGCCGGATGCTTTTACAGACACCAAAGATGGGAGAGGAATTACCTGGGGTATTTCACATGTTATTAATGCCGACGGAAACTGGAATCACACTTGTTTGGTTCGCTTCGATTGTGACTTAAGCCAGGATGTTGATGACCAGGACATGAAAAACCATTATTATAACTACGGTTTGGAGTATCTATTTAAACATGGTTTAAATGGAAAGCAGAAACAACGCATTAAAGAACAGACACAGAAACTTAAAGATAACGAGTAGTGAGCTCTAAAAACTGTGTTCTATTTTGAGGAGTTACGCAACGGGTCTGGATGAATGCCTTGTGTACAGTACCGTTCCAGACCTGACAAAATAATAAGGATGTAAATATGCCTGGAGGGATTATAAATCAAACCAACGCATCACCAAACTAATTAGATATGCGCAGTGAATTTGCGTCGCCTGTCTGCCAACAGGCAGGGAAGTTCTATCGGACAAAAGAGTTTTAATGATTTTTCATAATGTGATAGTAAAACAACCTAATATGTTACGAACCATTTTTTTATATACTGTAATTTTATTTTTGGGAATAAGAGTCTCATTCGCTCAGGAACGTCCCAACATTGTTTGGATAACTACCGAAGATAATTCGGCACGTTGGTTAAGATTATACGATGCCGAAAACGGTGTACCCATGCCCAATGTGGAGAAACTTGCCGATCATGGTATTGTGTTTAACAATGCTTTCTCCAATGGAGCCGTTTGTTCTGTAGCACGAAGCACGCTGTTAAGCGGCTGTTATGCTCCACGTGTTGGAAGCCAGTTTCATCGTCATGCATTTGCTGTGCCTATACCTGAAGGTTCAAAAACTTATCCTGAATACTTTAAAGAAGCAGGCTATTATACTGCCAACTGCCATAAAGAGGATTACAATTTTAAAGTAAGCAATATTTGGGACGAAAGTTCCAGGAAAGCCACTTACAAAAACAGAAAACCAGGTCAGCCATTTTTTCAGGTTTGGAGTTTGCACGATACGCACGAGAGCAGAATGCACAAACTGCTGGACGATCGTGATGAAGCAACTTTAATTACAAAGCCAAATTCGGTTCAGCTATATCCATATCATCCTAATACACCTGCATTCAAAAAATCGTATGCACATTATTACGACAAGCACAGGGATGATGATCAGCGAATTGGGAAATTATTAAAGCAATTGGAAGACGATGGTTTGATGGATAAAACCATCATCTTTTATTATGGCGACCATGGCGGTACTCTCCCTCGCTCAAAAGGATATATCTACGAAAGCGGTTTACAGGTTCCGTTTGTCGTTTACATTCCAGAAAAATGGAAACATCTTTTTCCGGCTCAAATTGGTTCAAGAGTGGATGGATTTGTGAGTTTTGTTGATTTTGCTCCGACAGTATTAAACCTTGCAGGCATCAAAGTACCTGAGCAAATGGACGGAAAGCCTTTCCTGGGAAAAGGAGTATCATTAGATGAACTCAACAAAAGAGAAGAAACTTTTGGGCATGCCGATCGCTTTGACGAGAAATATGATTTAGTACGTAGCTATCGCAAAGGAAAGTATAAGTATATGAGAAGCTACCAGCCTTTTAATATGGATGGTTTGTTTAATGATTATCGCTATAAGCAAATTGGATATAAAGAGTGGAGAGCACTTTACGATGCGGGAAAATTGAATGACGTACAAAAAGCGTTTTTTGAAAAACGTGCACCCGAAGCATTATACAATATTGAAACAGATCCGCACGAGATCAATAACCTGGCAAATGAACCTGTTTATGCAGAAAAGCTTAAAGAAATGAGGACTTTATTGTTGGATAAGGTACAATCATTACCTGACCTAAGTTTTTATCCTGAACCTTATCTTGAAAAAGAAGCTGGGTCAAACCCTGTTAAGTTTGGTTTAGCGCATAAAGCTGATATTGAAGAATTAATAGCCATTGCCGATTTACAGTTGCTGCCATACAAAAAAGCGAAAAGCGGAATTAAAAAAGCATTGAAGTCTGCAAATCCCTGGAAACGTTATTGGGGAATTATCGTTTGCAGTGCGTTTGACAAGGAAGCCGAAGCCTTTGTTCCACAAATCAAAAAGATGTTGGATAATGATGCAGAAAATCTTGTCAGGATGAGAGCTGCAGAAAGTTTGGCTTTGATAAATGGAGATAATCCCGTTTCTGCGTTCGAGAGTTTGTTAAAAGGAAACCAGAATCCATTAGAAATATTGCTAATACTAAACTCGGCAACCTTACTGGAAACACTGAATCCCGATTTACAATTTAAGTTTGATGCCGAGGCATTGCTAAAAACAGCTGAAGGTGATAAATACAAAAGTGATTGGATTGGAAGACGAATTGAGTTTTTGAGTAGGTAGAATAAATTGGTGTTATATAATCTAGAAATTAACACGGGATAAATCCCTTGCCTGGTTATAAAAATATGGAACTTAATAGTAAATATTGTTTATCAAGAAATCAGTAAAATAAAATCTATATAAAATGAAACAAAAGAATATTAACATACTGGTGCTAATATCTTTGTTGTATTCTGTGTGTACTTTATCAGTCGCACAAAAGGATAAAGATTATGCGAACGACTATTTTAGGCAAGATGTGCAAGACTACGGCGCACAGAATGCCAATCCACTAACCTATGACCTTAGCGGGCACTTATGGAAAATTCAGGGAACGCTTCCAGGAAGAGGATTGGAAGAGGGATTCCCGGAAATTAGTTACGACCATATGGGAGATGCGCTTAACTGGGCTCCAGCTCATGTTCCGGGTGATGTATTTTCCGACCTTTGGCGAATAGGTCGTATTGATGACCCGCACTTCGGGAGAAACAGTACCAAAGCAAAATGGGTTAATGAATATGAATGGTGGTACTTAAGGATCTTCAACGTGCCTAAAGAAATGGAAGGCAAAAATGTTGAAATAACTTTTGACGGGGTAGACTATGCTTGCGATGTATTTCTAAACGGAGAACTATTAGGTTCTCATGAAGGTATGTTTACCTCTTTCTCTTTTGAGATTACTGACCTCATAAGCTATGAGCAGAAGCGCCGTGGTAGAAATATTTTAGCAGTACGACTGCACCCTGCTCCCAGGAGATATAGCCAGGTAGCAGGTAGAAAGCCAGCATGGCATGGCGATTATTGGGTGGATCTTGTTCCTACGGGAATTTGGAAGCCTGTAAGATTGGAAGCTTACGAAGATGCTAAGGTGAATGATATCTACGTTCAAACTACGCTGGGGAAAAAGAACTCCGCCGATTTAGATATCCAACTTGAAGTTGAAAACCCAGGTAAAACAGAAAAAACAGTGGATATTGAGATTGATGTTCAAGGTGAAAACTTCAAATCTAAATCGTACACCACTACCATCAAACAGACATTAGCCCCTGGTATAAACGAGATTAAAACTAAAATTCATGTGCCTGATGCTAAACTTTGGTATCCTTGGGATTTAGGAGACCAGAATTTATATTTAGCGAATGTTTCTTTAAAAGGCAGCCAAGATAAAGAACTTCATACCGATTCTAAACTTTTTGGTATTCGCGAAATTAAAATGGAGATGAACCCTGGTTATACCAAAGATGAGGTTGAAAATCCATGGACAGTGATGATTAACGGTAAGCGCCACTTTATGCGTTCGGGTACCTGGGGTGGACCACCAGATATTTTTTTCGGACGTGCTTCTAACGAAAAGTACGAAGAGTTAATCAGATTGGCCAAAGAAGGTAATATGAACAACTTGCGTATCTTCGGATGGCACCCAACTGAAATTCCATATTTCTATGAGCTTTGCAACAGACAAGGTATCACTGTTTGGCAGGATATTCTTCCTATTGCAAGTTTGTCGTTGCCGAAAACAGAGGAGTTTAAAAATGCGATTTTCTCTGAAGCTATCTCTGTGGTGAAGGACTTGCGCAATAACCCTTGTATGGTGATTTTAGAAGGTGGAGAAGAAATATTGATGACAGCTTCTGATCCCGTGCATAACCTGAATTTAATGAAAGAGTTGGGTGAGGTGGTTAAGCCATACTCCAACTTGCATTATGTGCCTGTTTCGCCATTAAGCGACCATATTGGTAAAGAGTTAGGGTTTAAACCCAAAGAGAGTATTCACGCCAATGGTTTATTTTATAGCGAAGGAAGAAGAAATACAGAGCAATTCTTTAATAAGCAGGATTATGCTGCTGTGGCTGAGTTAGCCATCTCATCGTGTCCTAATGTTGAAAGCATTAAAAAGTTTATCCCAGAAGACGAACTTTGGCCTCCGGGACCAAGTTGGGGACATCACTGGACTGACTTTGATACGTTCAGAACGCTTAACTTTGAAATTGTTGGTTCTCAATGTACAGGTAGTATGCAAGAATTTGTTGATGCAACTCAAATCGCGCAGGGTGTTATTTTTCAGTATGGACTAGAGTACTATCGAAGAAGAAAACCAAAGTCGAGTGCCATTTGTATTTGTCACTACATCACCTTTGCACCAGATATGAAATGGGGAATTGTAGATTACTACCAACAACCTAAAATTTCGTACAGCTACGTAAAAAATGCTTTCCAGCCTTTATTAGTTTCGCTTCAGCACGACAGACGTCGATGGTTGCCGGGTGAACAGTTCGAAGGTAAAATATGGGTAGTTAACGATTTCTACAAAGAATTTAAAGCATGTAAAGTTGATGTCGTATTCCTTGATAACAACAAAAAAGAGGTAAGTAGAGAAACTATTAATATTGGAAATATCAATGGAGACAGCTCTAAAGAATATGCTACAGTTAACTGTAAAGTACCAGGCAAATTGGGCGATAAATTCTTTGTTGAATTAGAGATGCGTGACAAATCTGGTGAAGTAGTATCCGTAAATGACTATTTGTTACTGGTAGGTGATGAGAAGGTGGACTTACCACGATTAAGAGAGATTGGACAAGAGGCTATTGATAAAAAAGAGAAATACGGTCCGCACAATTACTTCAGATACTTTGAGGGATTAAATGGAACAAGAGGCGTAAAACAGGCAGATGAGGAAATGCCGGTTGTAAAGGAGTTTGCAAGATAAAGACAGGGCATGCGTTGAGACAGGGCATGCCCTGTCTCAATCTAAAAAAATACAAACACAATGAAAGATTTAATTATTTTAGTTACTGCAGCTTTAATATTGAGTTCATGTAATTCTATAGAAAGCCAAACAACTCAACAAGCCAAACATTTCGAACCTACCTGGGAATCGTTAAAACAATACGAATGCCCTACCTGGTTTCAGGATGCTAAGTTTGGTATTTATACTCACTGGGGCGTTTATTCGGTACCACAAAGTCCTGGTCATACCGACTGGTACGGAACCAATATGTACAAAAGTTGGAGTGGTAGTCATAAGTTCCATTTGAAAGAATATGGCGCATTAGATGAGTTTGGCTACAAGGATTTCATCCCCATGTTTACTGCCGAAAAGTTTAATGCCGAAGAGTGGGCAGATTTATTTGTAGAAGCGGGGGCTCAGTTTGCAGGTCCGGCAGGGGAGCACGCTGATGGTTTTTCTTTATGGGATTCAGAAATAAATCCTTGGAACTCGGTAGACATGGGACCCAAACGTGATGTGGTGGCCGAAATGGAGAAAGCAATCCGCAAGCGTGGAATGAAATACGTCGTTAGCCTGCATCATTCCTGGTTATGGGGATGGTTCCCAACCTGGATGGAAGGTACGGATTGTTACAACGATCCCGAAGAAGGTTCGCTTTATGGCGAAAAACTCCCGGAATCGGCCTGGAAAGTAAAAGGTGCAAAAGGATATTACAACGTAGACCCAATGCCAAGCGAAGAGTTTGAGCATGTTTGGTTAGAAAAAGTAAAAGAAGTAGTGGATAACTACAATCCTGATTTACTTTGGTTCGATAACCGTATTCAGATTCTTTCGGAAGATGTACGTCGCCAAATGATGGCCTATGCATACAACAATGCAGCTAAAAAAGAGCAGGAATTTGTTTTAACCTTCAAACGCCCTGACTTTCCCTTAGGAACAGGAACCGTGGATTTAGAGCGCTCGCGTATGCCAGAGATTTATCCTGAACCATGGTTAACCGATAATTCCATTTCGCAGAAAACATGGAGCTGGGCTACGGATATTAAATTGTATTCAACCAACCGCTTAATTGACGACCTGGTTGATATCGTAAGTAAAAATGGATGTTTATTGCTAAATATTGCTCCTCATCCTGATGGCAGTATTCCTGAAGACCAAAAGCTGGCGCTTCGTGAAATGGGTAAATGGTTAAAGTTAAATGGAGAAGCTATTTACGAAAGTCGTCCATGGATAAAATATGGTGAAGGACCAACAGAAACACTTACAGGGCATTTAGCCGACCAAAAGTTTGATGGTTTTAGCGATGAGGATATTCGTTTTACAATGCGTGATGGTCAATTATATGCCATTGCCATGGGATGGCCCGAATCAGGTGTTCTTCCAATTAAAACATTAAGTGCAACACTATTTAATACCCCGATAAAAGATGTGGAGTTAATTGGGCACGAAGGAAAATTAAATTGGGAACAAAAAAAGAATGCTTTGGAAATTCAGCTTCCTGATACAAAACCGTGCGAACATGCTTTTGTATTTAAAATCAATAGATAATATTTAATATGAGAGGTTTAGTAATGGCATCGCTGTTTTGGTTTCTATGTGCTGCACTTTCTGCTCAGCCTAAAGTGCCAGGCAAAAAATGGGAAAAAGTAGATGCTTTAAGCGATGAGTTTAACGGTTCCGAAATTGATGAAAAGAAATGGAATTTAGGTCCTGACGGTCATCCTGATTTGAATTGGAAGGGGCGTTCACCGGCACTCTTTCAGAAAGGGAGTTTCGGTATCGGTAATGGATACTTAACTATTGAAGTTGGCAAATTATCCGAACCTGTGATAGATAATTCGTATGCAAAACCCATTACTTATCTTTATCATGGAGGTATCTTACGTTCATTTGTTACATCTTCTATTGGCCATTATTACGAATACCGAATGAAGATGAACAAAACCGAAATGGGTGGTGGGTTTTGGTTGTGTCATTCAGGTACTTGTGGAGATAAAACAGAAATAGATATTACTGAATCGGTAGGACAACTCACTGAGAAAACGCATAAATGGGCTTATGATTGGGATCAGATTATGCACTCCAATGCCATTCACCGAAAAACCGAATGTAATGAGTCGAAACGTGACCAGGCTAAAATGACGCCACCAACCAAAAATTCGGAGCGTTTTTACACCTATGGCTTCTATTGGAAAAGTGCAACGGAACTTATGTTTTACCTGGATGGGGAATATGTGTACACCTTAACTCCGCCTATTCTATTCGATAATGACTTGTTTTTACAGTTTTCAATTGAAGCGTACGATTGGAATCCAATTCCGGAAAAAGGAAGCAAGGTAGCTACAGCAAGCAAAGAAGATAGAACAACTTATATCGATTACATCAGGGTTTATAAGTTAAACAATAAATAAGCAGATTATTAAAGTATTGAATATGACTAAGCAATTTTTTATTTCTCTTTCACTATGTGTTTTCGCCATATTACATTCGGTATCAGCACAAAGTAGTATTTCGGGAACGGTAAGGCATGCCGACACCATGAACCCAATTCCTAACGTGCTCATCACAAACCTGGATAAAACGATTCAGTTAAGAACGGATATTGATGGAAGGTTTTCGATAGAACTGAAAAACGAAACTTCAATTCGATTGGTGTTCGATAATCCATTGTTTGTTGTAAGCGAAAAGCAGTTAACAGCTTCAGACAAAGAGGTCGAAATACTTCTGGCTCCTCGTAAGATGAGTGCTGCCACAGCACGGTGGCTCACGTACATCGAAACACAGAAAGCGTACGACAAAGTTGATTTTAAGGAGAATGATGGATGGCAGGTTGAATTTGAACAGGAACAGTTAAAAGGCGATTTTGCGGTAGATACCACCATGATTCGACGTGACCCTAGTGCAGTAATTAAAGTTGGAAAGCTGTATTACAACTATTATACACGTGGTACAAGGTATCGCCCAAATGGCGAGGAAAAATTCTTCCCGTGGGATGAGTGCGATATTTGGTATGCTACCTCGAAGGATGGCTACACGTGGAAAGAACAAGGTCCTGCGGTATTACGTGGCGAAAATGGACAGTTTGATGATGCCTCGGTTTTTACCCCTGAGATATTGGCTCATGATGGAATGTTTTACTTGGTGTATCAATGTGTTCAAAACCCCTATGTGCATAGAGTAAAAAATACCGTAGGCATGGCTGTGGCAAGTTCGCCCGATGGGCCCTGGAAAAAACTATCTGAACCCATTTTACGCCCAACCAACAACGGCGAGTGGGGCGAAGGCCATGAAGATGAGGTATTGAAAAAAGGTGATTTTGACAGCCACAAAGTGCACGACCCTTGTCTGTTATATTACAATAATAAGTTCTATTTGTATTATAAAGGTGAAAGAATGGGCGAAGAAAAAATGCATGGACAAAGAGAAATTAAGTGGGGTGTTGCCATTGCCGATAATCCAACAGGTCCGTACATAAAATCGGTACATAACCCTGTAACAAATAGCGGACACGAAGTTTGTGTTTGGCCTTACAAGGGTGGGATTGCCCTAATTCACACCGATGATGGCCCCGAAAGACACACCATTCAATGGTCGCCGGATGGGATAAATTTTGAAGTAATGGGAACCATTGGTAAAACACCAAAAGCTTTTGGAATTTACCGAACAGAGGAACATGACAAAAGCCCAACCAGAGGAATACGCTGGGGCTTGTGTCACAAATATGGTGGTGATCATTGGAGAACAGGATATAACTATATTCAAAGATTTGACACAAAAGAGAAAAAATAAGTACTCAGTTGGCAGTTGATTTACATGGCTTAAAAAAGGAATATGGTGAAAGGAAGAAGGAAAATGGAGATGGAAAAAAATTACGTATATAAATCAAGCCCTGTAAGCGTGATATGTAATAGCCTAGGGTGTAGCGCAGTGAAGTCCTGGGTGCAGTTAATAATTGAAACCGATACATCACAAATTGTATAAAAAGCACTAAGAAAATTTGCATCGCCTGTTTGCCAACAGGCAGGGAAAATGTTATCCCAAACTTTAAACCCAATACCTTTCAACTTTATAACTGATTAATAAATAGAATAAAAATGAAAATATTAAATAACATACTCTTAGCATTTTCCATACTTGCCATATCAAGTTGCACAGAGGTAAATGAAGAGAAAAAACAAACTAAATACGAACCTAACTTCGAATCCTTAAGCCAGCACGAAGCTGCGCCCGAGTGGTTTCAGGATGCCAAACTGGGTATGTACTTCCATTGGGGGCCATATAGTGTGCCTGCTTATGGTTCGGCCTGGTACCCTGCCAATATGTACTTAAAAGGCAATCGGGTAAACGAATTTCATGAAAAGAATTTCGGTCCAATAGAAGAGTTTGGATATGAAGATTTTATCCCCATGTTTACAGCAGAGCATTTTGATGCAGAGAACTGGGCAGATTTGTTTCAGATGACAGGAGCAAAATTTGCTGGTCCGGTAGCACAACATCATGATGGTTTTGCCATGTGGGATAGTAAAGTTAATCCTTGGAATTCAGTTGATATGGGGCCGAAGCGTGATATTACAGGCGAGATGTTTAAAGCGCTTCGTAAAAGAAATATCAAAACCATAGCTACCTTACACCATGCCCGTAATGGTCAGCGTAATAAAAATACCCCGGAGTATTGGGGTAAAAATGGTTTTAACAGTCATTATCCATATCACCCTGAATTGCCTACGGCAACTACCGATCCTAAACTTCGTAAGCTGTTCGGGAATTGGGAAAATATAGATGATTTTAACCAGTACTGGCTCGATCAGGTTGAGGAAGTGGTTGATCGATACCAGCCGGATATTCTTTGGTACGACTCGTGGTTGAATATGATTCCGGAACAAAAAATAAATGAAATGGTGGCTTATCATTTCAACAGTGGGCTAAAAAACAAGCAGGAAGTGGTAGTTTGCAGCAAACACCAGGATATCCCATGGGAATATGGAGTGGATGATATGGAGCAAGGTGGACGCAGAGACATTTACCCCTTACCATGGATGACGGATATTACATTGGGAGAAAGCCGTTGGATGTATGTTGAAGGAGAAAAGTATAAAGATGCGGCTTTGGTGGTTCGTAATATGATTGATGTATGGAGTAAAAACGGAACCGTATTATTGAATGTGTCTCCGCGTGCTGATGGTGTTATTAACCAGGAGCAGCGTGATATTTTAAAAGATATTGGCGCTTGGATGGAAGTGCATGGTGAAGCCGTTTATGGTACACGTCCGTTTCATATTTTTGGTTATGGTACTGCCAATGCTTCAGACGCTTCTCATGATGGTCAGTCGGCTAAAATTAAATACACAGCAAATGATGTTCGTTACACTGTTGCCAAAGATAAAAAGTCGATGTACGTATTCTTTTTAGGCGTACCTAAAGGTGGAAAAGCCATTAAGATGAGAGCTATTGGAGGTTTTCACCGTAACCAACCACCTTCCCCCATTAAAAATATAACGCTTATGGGATCGGATGCAAAAGTAGAGTGGAAACTTACACCACAAACATTGTTAATCAACATGCCCAAAGTTGAATACAACGAAATTGCCACGGTTCTTAAATTGGAGCTGGAGTAAATGAAAAATTGCCTGTTATAAATTAGCTATATGTTTTTCCAGGTTTTCAGAACGCTCGAGGCTCATTTTTTTACGAATACGGGAACGGGAAATATGAACACTATGTGGCGCGATATTTAATATTCGCGCCATTTCTTTTGTGCCGAAATTGAGTTTAATAAGGGCACAGTGTTTCTGTTCTGTAGAACTAAGGTTGGGGAATTTTGCATTCAGTCGGCTGTAAAAGGCTGTGTTCACCTCAGTAAAGCGCAGATTAAATTCATCCCACAGGTCTTTGGATCCTTTCTGATATTTGGCTTGCAAGGGTTTGTAACTTCCGGGCGCATCATTTTTTATGGCCTCTAATAATTCATCAATGGCAGTGTCTTTGTCTATCATCTGTAGCGCATAGGAGGTAAGTTCCTTGCTTTTTACCTCCATCTCTCCCTTTATCTTTTCTTCCGTTAGTTTTGATTCTAGTTCATTGTTCTTCTTTTCAAGAAGTGTTCTGTTAAGTTTTAGTCGCATACGGATCACTAACACGGCAGTACCTCCAAGTAATAAAGCCAAGGCCAAAATGATGATAAGCCTGTTTTTAACCTGTTCCTGATATTTTATTTCCTTTTCCTGCAAAGAGATGTAAATATCTTTTTCTTTTAAAGAATTAAGGTAAGAATCCTTAATTTCAAAAAGCTCACTGTTGGCGCTAAGCTGAAGTTGAATCAAGCTGTCTCTGGTTGCTTGAGACTGGTGCAGGAATTTATAAGCGATAGTTTGCCGGTTTTGCTTTTTATAGATTTCAGAAAGCTTTAATAACGCATCTGGTAACAAGTAATAATTAGAGTTGTTTTTATGAATATATTTATGGCATTGTCGGTAGTAATATATGGCACTGTCAATATGATTCATGCTGTGATGAATATCCCCCAGATAAGAGTATATGTTTGCTCTGTAAGATATTTTTTTTCCTTCGGTTTCTTTTTGGGCCTTATATAGGTGCTGCTTGGCTTCTTCAAATTGTCCCAGCTGGGAGAGAACTTTTCCTCGTTCAGCATCTAAAAATGGAAAGGATATATCCTGGTTTTTATACTGATTTTCGATGATAAAACAGGAATCAATGTAGTGTAATGCTCTGGTGTAATTGCCCAAATTTCGTTGACGTATAGCCATATTCATGTAGCTGGCTATTAAATTAGATGCATACTCAGGATTATCCTTGGGTGTTTTTTGAGCTATAAGTAAAGACTGCTCCAGGTGCTGCAATGCTGCATCATCCAAATTGTAAAACTCATATAGTTTACCCAGTCGTCTATGTATTTTTGTTTCCTCGGTCAGATAGCTTCCTTCCTTTGAAAGATATAATGCTTCCCATAAAAAATCAAAGGAAAGACTATATTTTCCAATGTTTTTGTTTTTGTCGGATTGGGAAATGAGCGTATTAATGATCTTGATCGTATCTCCATTATTTCTTAATAGTCTTTTTTGAGTCTTTAATAAGAGTTTTGTTTCGCTCGTATCTTCCAGGTTATTATGTGTCTCCGTTTTTTTGCCTTGTGTATATACGTCAGGTTTGTCTTGTATAGTTTTAAAACCTGATATAGGGGCTAATATCAAAATAATTAGGGGGTAAAATAATTTTATTTTAAAGTTTAAGTGATTGAAATATAGCATTGTATTGAGTTGTTCTGTTCAGTTTATAAAGATATTTAAAATTACGCATGTTCATTTAAATAGTATAATAAAAAATAGTACTGTATAGAATTTGTATATTGATTTAGATCGTTCTTGTCATCCTATTGAAGTATTTTTGAATAGTTAATTAGAGATTGATCTACAGCGTGTTTAATGCTGTTGGGAAATCATAAAAACGTTAGTTTATGCGATTTAAATTATCCATACTTTTAGTTTTAATATGTTCTGCTCTAAGTGCTCAGAAAACAATCAACAAGCCGAATGTTATTTTAATACTTACCGATGATCAGGGAATAGGAGATTTGGGTTGTCATGGAAACCCCTGGCTTAAAACACCCAATCTTGATTCATTTTACAATAACGCAGTTCGTATGACCGACTTTCATGTAAGCTCGGTTTGTACTCCTTCACGCGGTGCTATCATGACCGGGCTTTATCCTATTAATAATGGTGCATGGGCCACTTATAAAGGACGCGATGCCTTATCCGGAAATGCCATGACCATGGCTGATATATTTAAAGCCAATAACTACACCACAGCCATGTTTGGGAAATGGCATCTTGGAGATAATTATCCGGTGCGACCCACCGATTGTGGTTTTGATGTCGCTATTCAGCATAAAGCGGGTGGTGTAGGTGAGCTTTCTGACTATTGGGGAAATACCTATTTTGATGATGTGTATTTTGTGAACAATACACCAAAACAGTTTGAAGGTTACTGCACGGATGTATGGTTCAACGAAGCCATAAAATTCATGGATAACCATCATGATAAACCGTTCTTTATTTATTTACCAACCAATGCCCCTCATGGTCCGCATTATGTGGCTGAGAAATATGCAGAACCTTATAAGTCCTTGGTAGGTGAAAAAATAATGAGTGCCGAGTTTTATGGTATGATTTCTAATATCGATGAGAATTTTGGGAAGTTGGAGAAATATCTAAAAAAGAAAAAAATAGCGGATAATACCATTCTGATATTTATGACCGACAATGGTACTCATTATGGGGTAAGTGCGGATGGAAAACTTGGATGGAATCATGGTTTTAGAGGTCGGAAAGGTGGAAAACAGGAAGGCAGCCACAGGGTTCCGTTTTTTATTAGATGGAAGGATGGAAAGATCAAGGGAGGTAAGGATATTGATGAAGAAACGGCTCATGTCGATTTAATTCCAACACTGGCAGCCCTGTGTAAACTGGAAATTCCTCAAGCTAAGAAACTTGATGGTATTGATTTTTCTCCTTTACTGACGGATAAAAAGGCGAAGTTAAAAGATAGGACCATTTTTGTGCATAATCGTCAGGATTGGCGGCCACCTACTGATGTGGATAAAACGTGTATCATTAAGGATGAATGGCGTTTGGTGGATGGAAAAGGATTGTACAATATCGAACAAGACAGGGAACAGCGCCTTGATCTATCTGCACAGCATCCGGATATTAAAGAAGAAATGCTTAAAAATAATGCTGCTTTCTTGAGATTGGTAAAAACGAATCCTGTCTATCATGAGCTTCCGGTTAGTATTGTGGGTAATGATATTCAAAAGGAGATTACCTTAACCATACAACATGCCATTGGCGAAGGGCGCGGAATATGGAAGGCAGAACAGGTGGCAGCCGGTATGAAGAATAGTAATAACAAACATTCTATTGAAGTTGAAAAAGCCGGTTTGTATATCATTGAATGCAGACGCTGGCCTAAAGAATGTCCGGGACCGATTTGGGGTATTCCTTCAAAAAATCCCAAGGATTTTTACACTTACAAAACCATTAAACCGCAAAAAGTACGAATTCAGCTGGCGAATCAAATTCATGAAAAAGAAATAGTTGGCGATGAAGAGGCGGTTGTTTTTAAATTATACCTGCCCAAAGGCAAAACTTTGTTGGTGAACGATTTTATTGAAGGCCGGGAAAAATACGGTGTTTATTATACCTACATAAAACCAGTAGGAAAAGAATAAAGATTTAATATCTACTATGAAAAATTTACTATTTATATTGTTGTTGAGTGTCTCGTTTTCGGTTACGGCCCAGAAACCGGCTGTATGGTTAATCAGCGACGGAGGAGATAAAATCAATGATCCCGATGATATATCGGCAGTAGCCAGTTATCTGTTGATGTCGAATATGTTCGATACCAAAGCCATTGTGATGGGCAGTACAGTTCATCCCTGGAATAAAAACACAGCCGATCAGGGCCAATGGGCTATGGATACCTATGGCAAAGCTTATGCAGCTGATCTTATTAACCTAAATAAATACATTGGTGGATTTCAAAAACAATTGCGTTTTATGGAATCCTCAGTGAAAGGACAGGGCGTAAATTTTAAGTGGGACAAATCATATGATTTAAAAAAGTACCCAAGTATTCTGGCACTTTATAAGGAGTTGGAAAAAACAAAAGGAATCTTAAATATTCTATGTTATGGGCCGTTAACGGAGCAAGCTATTTTAGTTAGTTACTGTTTAAAACAACAGCGAACCGATTTACTGAGTAGAGCACGGTTTATCAGTCACTGGACAAGTTCGAATTTTCATGTAGGAACAGAAAAAAATCCTGAACATACCCACAATTGTTTTGGGGATCCAATGGCGTGTGATTATATGAAAAAGATGGCTTTGAATGGACTGTTTAAATTTTACGAATGTGGCGGAATCGGACAATATGGAATTGTGGAAGGAGGACAAAAGGGAAAAGCTTATTACGATCAGTTTTATGAGAGTAATCTGGGCAAAATATTCAGAGATGGTAAGTTTAACAAAAATAGAGTAGATGATTCAGACTGCGCTACCTATTGGGCTTTGCTGGGTAACTATGGTGTTTCGCTAAACGCTATAGCGGATAATGGTTTAAACTATCCCGAAGTAGAAAAACGTAATGAAGAGGCTTTTGCCCTTCATGCCAGAGATATGAGAGATGAGTTATTACGTCGATCCAATGCCGCCGCAGGATACGATCCCAATGCCATAAAAGTGGATATCATTGTTCCTGAGCATGGTATGGCTGATCCGCATGCCTGGGTAGAGAATGATACATTGTGGTTTATTTGTGGTCATGATCAAAGCTGGGAGCCTAAAGGTTCATTCCCAATGGATAGATGGGAAATATGGTCTTCCACCGATTTACGCACCTATAAATATCACAATAGTATTTTACCTAAAAATACCTACATAGGTGATAAACCCAATTGTTGGGCTGGAGATATAACCAAACGTAATGGTAAATACTATTGGTTTTTCTCCAACAGAAATATAAACACCGGAGTAGTTGTTGCCGATCAAATTAATGGAAATTATAAAGACTTGTTGGGTAAACCTTTACTTCCGAAGGATATTGTTCCGGAACATCCGTACGATCCGGAAATATACGAAGCTGAAGATGGACAATACCATATTATTTTTGGTGTTGGTAAATATTATATATCTACGCTATCGGAGGATATGAAAAGTCTGGAAACGGAACCGCAACAAATTCTTATCAAGGATAAAGAGGGTAAGCCATACAGAACGGAAGACAAACCAACGCTTTTCAAGAGAAATGAAAAGTATTATCTGGTATTTGGTTCTCGTTATGCCATGTCTGATAATTTATATGGACCTTATACTTTTGAAGGTGCTTTCTTAGATGGAGGTCACACCAGCTTTTTTGACTGGCACGGTCAGAAATATGTATTGCAGGAAAATCATGATATATGCGCTTTTTATCGGGGAGCCAGTTTAAAACCCGTATTTTTTAATGAAGACGGAACGGTTCGGATTCCTAAAAGCGACAGTTGGTATCCTGGTCCGGGGCGTCCTTTCCGTTTTGATAACAGTACCATGGGGTGGAAAGCCTTACGCGGTTCAAATATATATATGAATGACGGTGTGTTATCGGGTAAGATCAACGAACCAAAAGCTTTAATTCAAAGTGCACCATGGTTATTTACAGATACCGAAGGTTGTTCTAAAATTAAAATAAAAATAAGAAACGGAAGTCATGCAGGTCTGTTACGGATAGCCATTTTTTCGAGAGATATGGATGGTGATTTTTGGAAGGAATGCACGGAACCTGTGGAGTGGGATAAGCAAGATTGGATCACGTTGCCAATATCTTCAAATGATACTGAGTTTAAAACCTATACCATTCAGCTGTCGAAATTTAAAGAAGTCAACGAAAAGTTGATGCAGATTGCTATTCAACCCGCTGCTAATACCTACAATGGAACCTGGGAAATTGATGAGCTTATCGTTGAATAAGGATTGGTGAAAGTGATTTGTAACATGTAAAGTTAAAACGAAATGAGGATGAAAAATTTGATTCAATATGTATTATGCGCTATAGGTGTAGCGAGTCTGGTATCTTGTTCAGATAAAAAAGGGGAGCCGGATGTACAGAAGCCTAACATACTTTACATCATGTCTGATGACCATTGTGCGCAAGCCATTGGGGCTTACAAAATGCGTTTAGCATCTTTGAATCCAACACCTGCAATTGATCGGATAGCCAAAGAAGGTATGTTATTTGAAAATGCCTTTTGCACCAATTCCATTTGTACCCCGTCGAGAGCCTCAATCATAACCGGGCAATATGGGCAGACCAATGGAGTGCTGGATTTAAGCGGTAGAATTGGCAAAGAAAAACAATATTTACCCAAAGAGATTAAAAAGCTGGGTTATGAAACGGCCATGGTTGGTAAATGGCACTTAAAAGAAGCGCCGGAAGGTTTTGATTATTATAATGTATTGCCGGGACAAGGCGATTATCATAACCCAACCTTATATGCTAAGTCAGGGGATAGTTTAACCTCCATACGTTTTGAAGAGGATTTGGTAAGAGAGGTATATGCCACTCAATACAAGGGCCATTCATCGGATGTGATTACGGATATAACATTAGATTGGTTAAAGAACAAAAGAGATCCATCGAAGCCCTTTTTTGTCATGCATCAATTTAAAGCGCCTCACGATTTTTTTGAATATGCAAAACGTTATGAGTCTTATTTAAGCGATGTGGAGATTCCGGAACCGGCGAGTATGAAGGATAATAAAAACAACGGTTCGGTAGCAACCCGGGGTTTAAACAATCAATGGACAGATACTATTGGTTCTTCAATTGGTCATCGTAATGTCATTCGTAATATGGGTATGCACATGGATATTGATCCAAACATTCCCGATCCCGAATACCAGCACCTGGCCTATCAGGAATACTTAAAGCGCTATCTGCGCTGTGTAAAGGGGGTTGATGATAATGTGAAACGACTGTTTGATTATTTGGAAGCGGAAGACCTGATGGATAATACGATCATTATTTATACAGGCGATCAGGGTTTTATGTTGGGAGAGCATGATTACATTGACAAAAGATGGATGTATGAAGAATCGATGCGTATGCCGTTTTTGGTGAGATACCCAAAATCAATAAAGGCCGGATCAAGCACCGATGCCATTGTTAATAACACCGACTTTGCGCCAACGATGATAGAATTAGCCGGTGGCACTGCACCGGATTATATGCAGGGGAACAGTTTTAAAACGATTTTAGAAACGGGCCGGGAACCTGATGGATGGAAGCAAGCCACCTATTACCGTTACTGGATGCATATGGCACATAAGCATAACAATCCGGCTCATTTTGGCATTCGTACAAAAAAGCACAAGTTGATCTTTTTTTATGGCAAGGATTATATGGATCGGAATACAAAAGCCCAGGAATGGGCCCATAATCCTGAATCGATGTCGGATTTTAAAACTATTCCCGCCTGGGAATTTTACGATTTAACCACTGATCCCAATGAAATGGACAATCGGTATGATGATCCGGCCTATAAGGATGTTATTGCTGATCTGAAAAATGAGTTACAGGATTTGAGAAAATCATTAAATGAAGACGATAAAAACTATCCTGAGATTCAGGAAGTCATTAAGAAACATTGGAATTAATAAATATTACCAATAAGAAATGAAAAATTTAATCATTATTATTTTAGCAGGAGTATTGTTTTCGTGTGCACCGAAACAACAACCAACTAAAGAACAAAGTGGTTTTCCCTTTAAACTTCCGCTGGAAAAACCGGATCGGGAAATGAGTGCAGCTATGGAGCGTATTTATACCGATTATTCTTCGCCGCAACCTCATGAAAACGAGTTGTTTTCTCAGTTTAAATATACGGAGCTGAAAGGCTTTGATTATAACGATCATGATGGAACGATATCACGCAGAGATCCTTCTAAGGTACTCTTGCATAATGGCAAATATTATATTTGGTATACCCACCGTCATACACCAACCCCACCGCAGGGAGCTGCTAAGTGTAACGATACGATTCCGTCAGCAGATTGGGATTTAGCTGAGATTTGGTATGCTACATCTACGGATGGATTTACCTGGGAAGAACAAGGCGTGGCCATTAAACGACCAGAGAAACCATTGGTAGGCTGGCGTGCCGTAACAACTACGGATATCCTGGAATGGAAGGGCAAATATTATTTGTATTATCAAGGATTTATGGAGGCCAGTGGTAAGCGTGGAGATGACTGTCCCGTGGCAGTATCATATGCTGATTCGCCGGATGGACCATGGACGCCATACAATAAAATAGTGATACCGAATGGAGGAGAAGGGGAATGGGATCAATACTCTATCCATGATCCATATCCATTGGTGCACAATGGTAAAATATATATCTATTATAAGTCTGATTTTAACGGTAAGCCACACTTGGTGCGTATGCAAGGATTAGCTACTGCCGACAACCCTTTGGGACCATTTACAAAACATCCTTTAAATCCGCTTATCACATCAGGGCATGAAACCTCGCTTTTCCCGTTTAAAGAAGGGGTGGCGGCCTTGGTTTATAAAGATGGCCCTGAGCACAATACGATTCAGTATGCCAAAGACTGGGTGAACTTTGAAATTGCTTCCATCACAGAGTTAATGCCTTACGCAGCGGCTCCCTATGTGCCAGATGCTTTTACCGATACCAAAGACGGCCGGGGAATTACCTGGGGAACAGCACACTTTATCAATTTAGGAGGTAAAGAAAAGTTTCACTCCATGTTGATCCGATTCGATTGCGATTTAAGCCTGGATGTTCATGACCCGGAGATGAAAGAGCATCGTGTTAAACATACCCCAGAAGAATATTTCCGTCAGGGATTGAGTCATAAACAGAAAAAAAGAATTGAACAGGAAAATAATAAGCTGACAAACTAAGGTTATCATAGTAGCGAATGAGATGTGTTTTTGTAATTAACCAGCGTACGACTTAAATTATCCAGTTCAGATTTGATTGTTGATTGAATGACAAAGCAAATTCTAGAAACATAACCTGCTATACCTGCTCAAATATTCCTTGAGAATTTATTTATAGGAGATATGAGCCTGTAATTTTATGCCGAAATAGGGTTATTACCCTATGATTGGATATATAATACCCCCAATGGATAAGTGGCAAACCATTTACTTAGTGCGTAATTAAAATTTTAAATGATGAACAAAGCAAAAAACATATTTAGGAGCTTATTTATTATTGGAGGTATTCTATTATCATCCTCATTATCTGCTAAAAAGAAAACCGAAGTAGCAAAACGTCCCAATGTAATTATTATCAATGTTGATGATGTGGGATATGGTGATCCTTCCTGTTATGGAGGAACCTTGTTTCAAACACCCAATATCGACAGGCTGGCCCGGGAAGGGGTAAAGTTTACAGATGGTTATGTAAGTGCACCCGTTTGTTCTCCCAGTCGTCATGGTTTGTTAACCGGAACCTATCAGCAGCGTTTTGGCATACAATGGAACCACGATACCTGGAACATGAAACACAGGGAAAGTGAACGTGTAGTGCCTGTGAAACATAAACATATCGATCAGGCTTTTGCGGATGCAGGTTATGTAACTGCCATGGCTGGTAAAATTAATATGGAAGATTTTCCAAAGACAACCTTTAATCAGCAGTTCTCTGTCACTTCCTCCGGCAGTCATTATTTCCCCGATGAAAAGGGTAAATATGCAGGTGTTGACGGAGCCCCAAAACCCAAAGGAGGCTGGACCATGACACAATGGGGGCCGGAAAGAGAAGGAGAAGAATATCTGACGGATAGATGCGGACGCCAGTGCATTGAGTTCATGGATGAACATAAGGAGACCCCGTTTTTCTTTTACCTGGCATTTAATGCTCCGCATACACCGCTGCATGCCAAAAAGGTAGATAAACCCCGCGTGGCACATATCCAATCAGAAGCGGCTAAGTTATATGCAGCCATGGTGTTGGCCATTGATGATAATGTGGGACGAATTCTTGATTATCTGGATAAATCAAAATTAAGAGAAAACACCATCGTGGTATTTTTAAGCGATAATGGTCCTGCTAATCCCGTTCACCTAAGTATTCCTAAATGGTGGCCCAAAGACTCACCATATCATGTGTTGGGACAAAGAGGTCCTTTATCCGGATTTAAAGGAAATTTTTGGGAAGCCGGAATCCGCATACCTTATATCATCAGCTGGCCCAGCCAATTGGAATCGGGGGTGGAATACCAGAAACCTGTGAGTACCCTGGATATTTACCCAACCATGTGTGCTGCAGCTGATGTTAAACTGCCAGAGAATACAACATTGGATGGTGTTAACTTAATGCCATACCTGAAAGGCAATTACACCGAAGATCCTCATAAAGCTTTGTTTTGGTATGCCAACCGCATGGGCGCTGCCCGTATGGGTAAATGGAAGTTTTTAGTGGAGGATGGTGTTCACTATTTGTTTGATTTGGAAAATGATATTGCCGAAAAAAACAATGTCATGAAAGAAAATCCGGAAGTGATGACAGAAATATTTGAGGCCTTTATTGATTTTAGAAATGAAATGCCAGCTTATAGAAATCCATTCAGACGACCTATTGATATTCCGTCGCCTGATGTGCTTAAGTTACCGGTAATAGATCCAAAATAAAATTTACATGAATACATCTGGATACATAAAGTTTATCACCATCCCTAAAATAACATGGCTCTCTGCTGTGCTTTTGCTGACTTGTCTACCCGGTCAGCTCAAAGCGCAAAAGCCCAACATCCTGTGGATTATCACCGATGATCACAGGGCAGACGCACTGGAGTGTTACAACCGGGCAACCACAGGTAAAAGCGAAAGTTATCTGGGGTACGTTTCTTCGCCGCATACAGACCAGCTGGCCAGTGAAGGAACCCTGTTTACAAATGCTTTTTGTAATTCGCCCATGTGCACGCCTTCAAGAGCTTCAATGCAAAGCGGACGATACCCATTTCGAAGCGGACATTATAAATTTAAATCGCATCAAAAGGCAGATCATGTGCGCCCCACAGTTTCTCAAACATTAAGAGAAAATGGATACGGAACTGCGGTGTTTGGTAAAACAGGATGGGGTATAAAAGGCGAAGGTGGCGATAAGGCTTTTTATGACCATACCATACAGTTTGGCCGTGATTTATTACGACAGGGATTTGGAGGTATATATACCAGTGGTGGCAAATATGAATTTCCGGATGGTATTTTTGAGGTGGTTTATTCCGATGAAACCGTTATTTATCCCAATGGGGAATCAGTAAGTTACAGAAAGCAACAGCGGGATGGAGAAATTCCTGAGAAAGACCAATTGCTAAAAGCTAAGGTCGAAAAAGAATTTGATATTTTACGTGCCTATACACGCCCTAATCAAGGATTGATATTAGGCGGAGTGAATCCGCAGACAACAAACAAAACACTGGATGGTAGAGTTGTAGAGGAGTTTAAAAATTATTTGTCCAATCAGGACAGAGGATTTAAAACACTAGCGGGTAAAAAAGCACAGGGAGCCAACTCAAACAAACCATTGATGGTAAATATTGGTTTCACATGGCCACATACACCGGTTCTGCCACCCAAAGAATTTCGTGATAAATTTAAAAAGAAGAAATACCATATTCCTGAGTTCAGTACCAAACAACTATCAAACTTCCCACCACAGCTGGTTACTTTGTATAACGAATGTAAGGCTGATCAACTTACAGATCAGGAAAAATTACAAGCCATCCGCGACTACTATGCATTTTGTGCTTATGGAGACGCTTTAATTGGTCAGTCAGTGGATGCTTTTAAGGACTATTGTAAAAAGAACAAACAAGAGTATTTGATAATTTTCACCGTTGGTGATCATGGCTGGCATTTGGGTGAGCAGGGTATCATGGCCAAGTTTGGTCCCTGGAAACAATCGATACATGATGCTGCCATTGTCGTTTCTTCGGATAAAAAACTTTTTCCGGCTGGCAACGTGAACCACGATATTATTGAATTTGTAGATTTTAGCCCTACCATGCTGGCTGCAGCAGGTATCAATATTAAGCACCAGGAATATAACTACCTGGATGGTTATGATTTGGCTAAAGTGCTTGAAAACCCTGAAAAGAATAAAAGGGAATATGCCATTGGCGAGGTAAATGTGGTATGCGGACACAGAGCCTATATGCGAAGCGAAAATTTTGCTTTTAGCATGCGAACACGCGACCGTTGGGACTTTGCCAGTGCTGATAATGTGAATAAAGATATTCAGTGGGCTTTAACTTGCGACCGTCCTAAAGCAGATATGGCCCTCTACGATTTACGTGTGGATCCGTTGGAAAAAGTAAACCTGGCTAACCATAAGGATTATATTGTGTTGGCAGATTGGTTCCGTAAAAAACTTGGTAATATTGTATTGGGTGATGGGCGTGTTGAGGTAGATTGGGCCAAGCCTAACAGTTATGCCGTCAGTAATTTTGCAGGAGGGGCAGATGACAAAAGGTTAGATATTCCGGAAGAGTTAGTGCCGGTGATTCAGTAAACAGTAATCGGTAATCAGTGTTCATTCGAGACATTAGAAACCAAAGACTATAAAGTTTGCATATGTATTATTCTAATACAATTTATTGTCAAACATTATACCTTATATAGTAGTAAGTAATATTATAGTGTCTGTTTGAGATAGTCTGTAAATACGAGTATATCTAAAGATAGATATAGAGCCTCAAAGGGTAGGTTGTGCAAAATGAATGAAATAATTCATCCAAACGAAGCAATAATCTTAAAGAAAAAGAAAACCTGTCTGGTAAGGCAAAAGAAGGTTCTCAATTGCAAAAGCTTTTTGTTCGTTTTTGCACTGTCTACCCAAAGGGATAAAATGTAGCGCAGCCCTTGGTGTAGTGGCATAAAAAAAACGACGCATTACAAATTGTTGAAATATGCAAGGGAGCTTAGCATCGGAAAAAAGACAAACATCCTACATTCACAATAAATCAATACAAATCATGAAAATTAAAACCACATTTATAGTTGCCGTATTGCTGTGCGGTTTCACAATGCTAACTTATGCCCAACAATCACCCTTCCTCAACATCAAAGATTTTGGTGCCAAAGGAGATGGGAAAACAGATGATACGCCTGCTTTGCTTATGGCTATGGAAGCAGCCACAAAATCGGAAGGAACAGTTTACTTTCCACAGGGTAATTACGGCATACATCCGGTAACGGTTCCTGGTCATATTACCTTGCTTGGGTATTCAGCCTGGAGTTATGCCAATAAGGATAAAAGAGACCCGGATTATATTGGGAAAACCATTTTAACGGCGCTGTCGGGCGATGCCAGGGCTTTGCTTGATTTAGGAAGCAACCGGGGAATCCGAGTTTTTGGACTAACCCTTGATGGGAAAAAACTGGGCGATGGGATGCACGGGGTCTATGCACGTCATTCCGAATGTGAACAAAACAATTGTATCGAAGATTGCCGTATACAACATTTTAGTGGTTCAGGTATTCGGTTAGAGCGTTCATGGGTATTTGGTGTGCGTCGTTGTTTACTGATGTTTAACGGGGAGCATGGCATCGATTTGACAGGAGGTTATGATGGCTGGGTAATCGATAACCAGTTGACAGCTAATAAGGGGTTTGGACTGTTTGCCCGTGGTACTCCTGCCGAAGGAATGACAAAAGAGGAGATTAAAGATTTAAAGTTCTTTGGAACGGCATCGGTAATGGTTACGGCCAACCGTATTGAGTGGAATAAAAGCGGAGGTGTGTATTTAAACGGTTCCAACTCCATGCAAATAACAGGTTGTGCCATAGATCATAATTTTGGACCAGGCATTAAAATAAGTAATGGAACAGCCCATGCTGTAAGTGGTAATCTCCTTCGAAGTAACGGAGTGGATGCCAAAGATGATCATTGTTCCCAAATATGGCTCGAAAACATTAATGGTGCCTCTGTAACCGGAAATACCATATGGGGCTGGTATAACCGTAAAGAATACAAGTTTGAGTACCCTTATCCTTTTTATGGTATCATTGCCAAAAACCTAAATGGTTGTGTGATATCGCAAAATGCCATGTACCATAGTTCCAGCAAAGAAGGTGTAAGCGACCGTGGAGGAAATGAAAACTCAATTATTAAGGACAATGCCTATGTAAAACCAGTAATTGAGGAGGTTGAGGGTAGCTTTAGGATGGTGAAATAATATCATATTTAGGAAACAACATAAGAGGTTAGCCAAATTTGGGTTAACCTCTTATTGTTCGTATTCAAAGGAATGTGAGGTCAGTATTACAATATAACAACTAAAAACCCCCTAGAAGAATTAAACCTCCCAAGGGATTTGTACATTTAAGGATTGTATGTTAGTGCATTATGCTCACTTCTCTTTACCGCTTAACAAACCGCCCTTTTCGCTCATTAATCCCAATAATATACATGCCTGGTTTTAAGTCGCTAATTAGGATTGGCTCACCATTGTATGGTTCTGAGTCTACTAAAATACCTTTCATATCATAAATGTTATATTGAGTGCCAACCTGAATGCCATTGATGTGCAATAAATTAGATGCTGGGGAAGGATATACTTTTAAAGTCTCAGCTTTAGTTGATCTAACAGAAACATCGTTTAAAGAAATGGATTCGGTGTAAATAATATCACTTTCCAAACCATCGATAGGTCTGATATCCGAGTATAAGGAATAAGCACCTTTGGTCAGTACAGAATCCACTTTAATATTGACAACGGCATTAGCATATCCGGCATAAGCAGTCAGCACGGTATCTGACACAACAATGTCATCACTATTTTTAAGTTTTAGATGCATTTCCCTATCTTGGTTGGCCTGAAACACCAATGGTATAGAAACTTCCTGTTTTGTCCAATCCTGGGAAAAATTAGGGTTCAATGTAACGTTTTCGTCGTATAATGCTAATGGTTCTACTTCAACAGGTGGGGCGGGATTATCTTCTTCAACCATAATATCGTCAATATAACCCTCTTCGTTGGCTTGCGCATAATAATATAGCTTTACCGCATAGTTTCCCGAATTAAATTTTAACGTATAAGGCTGGTAATCGGTTCCTGTTACTTCAACACCGTTAATTTTCTCTCCGGAACCATTGTCTTTAACACCCAGGGTTATTGATCCAGTTACAGCTTTTGCATTGCAAGTTATGGTATAATCGGTATTAGGTTTTAGATCAAGTATTTGTTCTGGAGCACCTCCTCCAACTATTCTACATGCATATGTTCCGTTGGCAATATGTACTGTATTGTCCGTTATTGCCGCACCGGGACTACCCCAGCCAATCCATCCGCTTAGGTCTCCCGTTTCGAAATCTCCATTTTTAATAAGAGGCTCTTCTTCTGTAATATATGGCTCAAAAGCATCAACCAGAACATATGCCCTTACCCAATCGTAGAGGGTGCCATTTTTATCAGGATCAGCCAGTTCCTCGTCGTTAGGCAGCTCAATCCAAGGAAAAGGATAGGTCTCTACCACCAAATTCATTCCCATTGGATTTGAAAATGGCTTGTCTAATACCTGATCATAAAATGTTTGGTCTAGTGGTTCGCCATTGTTGTAGTAGTACGTGGCAGAGTTGGCATCTTTCCACCACCCACCATAAATATTAAAGTCTTCGCTGGCTAATTGAGTATCTTCGAACCTGGCCTCGGTAGCTCTGTAGTCGTGTCTTGTTCCTTCACAGTCGGTATACCATAAATGTGCATTGCTGTGCATACCTTTGGCAAACCAGCTACCGTCAAAATCGCCCTCTCGGCCAATACATTCCTGAATGTCCCATTCTTGCGAATATTTGTCGTTACATTCTTCAGGACCATCAAAGTTTTTACGGTTCGAAAACCAGAAGGTAGAGGATAAAGTGGTTTTGTTGGCTTTGAACTTACACTCGTAATATCCATAGTGGGCAGTCTGTTTACGTGAAATAACGGCTCCGCACTTAATGTTGAAGGCGTTGCCATTTACAATCACTTCCTCATCCATTTTTTCGCCCCAAATCTTAAGGTAACCATCTTCAACCTTAATTTGCGATTCCATAAATAAGCCGGGAGGCCTGCCTACCCATGTGGGATGGTAGTTGTACCACTTGTTCAAATCAAGTTCGGTACCGTTAAACTCATCCGAGTACAAGGGATTTATTGCCCACCTTTTACCGATGGGGGGTTTGGGGGGATTGGCAAAACATGCTATGGTTAAAAGGAAAAAGCTTAAAAAAAGTAGTGGTGTTCTCATACTATGTAGATTGTTATATTTTACGTGTACAAGTTACATGTTACGTTTATCATTTCTGCGAATAAAATGATCTTATAAAAGGGGGATTTAGCAATTATCAACAAATTGATACCCATTGTCAGGCAAAAATATTCCCCTTTTATGCTCCCAATAATTTCCTGAATCAGTTTTTATCCGAGTTAATTGTAATGGTTATTTACTTTTAAAACTTTATTGATGATGAAAAACATTTACTTTTTACTGTTAGGATTATTTGCATTCAAGTATCAACTTTAAAGGCAGCCAACGCTACTTGGGGAGAAGATGATACACAAGGTTTTAAATATTGGTAAGACGGGCTTGAATAAGCAATCCCTTAAATACCTGGCGACAGGTCCAGTTTGAATACGCGGCAGATGGAAGTTTAACTGCAGGGGATGCTGCTGGTGTTTCTGTGCAACCTATTGTTAAACAAACACAAATTGAGGCAGCAGTAGGTTCCTTGGTGATGTACTTGGATGATTTAGAATTAATTGAAAAAACAACTACGGATAGTGATTGGGTAGAGGAGTCAACTAGGTATATAGTATTGTAAATCAATAGTATATTAATGCTTTTAAAACAAAAACAATTTATAACCTAAGTGAAACTTTGGTTGAAAGTGGCTTAGTTAATGAAATATCAAATAATAAAATTCTTGACCTGCAAAAAGGGATTTATATTGTAAAAGATAATAATGAAATTAAAAGATAGTGCTATAAGTACATTTGTTTTATTGTTGAGCGATTTTATTTAAATTGTCTGTACGGATTTATACCCTTACAGGTTTTTTGTTATGAGTCGCACATGGTAACTAATTGGGAAGTGAAAGTATACGATGAGGGTTGGCAGTGGCATTGATTGGCCGAAGGCAACCGAGTTCATCGAGAGGCGGAATCTAAAGGGGGTCTATACGCATTATCCCGACCCCAGGCACAAATCAGCCCGTCCCGCTTTGTGCATAACATTATCAGACATACCCGATGGAATGGGTATGCCACGCTAAACAAAGTCGGAAACTACACGGATTTTATGGTGTAAAAAAAAAGGTACATGGAATGAAAGTTGTTTGCCTTGCCTCGGGAGGTCTCACTGACATATTAAATGGGAGTAGGAGAGGCGGTCGAAAAAGGTTTGCCTTGAGAAGTCAGGTGAGGCCGTAGTGTTAGTTTATCTGCTTATGTTGGAGAGGGTTGAGCTTTAATTTCCGAGAGAAAAGGAGTATTTGTGACGCCTTGTTTAAATGATTTTTGTCTTATTATGGACTTTATTATAACCACAATATTTGAAATGTGTATCTTGCGGCTGTTTGGTTTATTTGGTTGAGGAAATGTCTTTTTTTAGAATAATTAGTCTTTTTATTTCATGTTTCGGCGTTTGGAGTGGATTCTGTATTTCAGTGGGGGCACAAACGGAGCGGGATTCTTTAACAAGCTCCAGTTCGGTTCAGAACTTGATGTTTACGCCATATATTGCACCATCCTATTCTCCCGAGCTGGAATTGATGGTAACGGCAGGGGCATTGATATCATTTAAGGTGCAGCCGGATAATCCTATGCTGGGGCGGTCAAGTATTCCTTTCTCGATTGGTTATAGTACCAATAATTCCATGTCAATTTCTGTATTTCCTTATATATATGGTAAAGACGATAAGTTGAGGGTGTTGTCTCGTTTTTATTTCAGAGATATGCCTGATAATTATTGGGGGGTAGGATATGATGTGGGGAACCGAACTTCGAGTGCTGATCAAACTACCAATTATCATCGCCGATGGTGGTCGTTAGAGGGTAAGATTGTCCGCAAGGTAACAAACCGCTTTTTTGTGGGCTTAACGTATGATATAAATGAGACGAAGGCTACCGAGCTCAATGATTATATGAAGGCAGAAACGTATGTAAAGCAGTATGGCGCAGATATTTCAAACGTAGGTTTAGGTTTTATTCTGGAATATGATAGTCGCGATAATGTTCAGAATGCGCATAAAGGCGGCTTGCTAAGTGTAGCTTTCTCCGAATATAATAAAATCATCAATATATCGGGGTATGAATTCAACAAATTAACCTTGGATGCCAGAAAGTACTTTCCAATAGAATATAGAAAAACGCTGGCCATGCAGGTAAAAACTGAGTATGCAGATGGTGCGGTGCCTTGGACTGAACTACCGCATTTGGGAACCATGTTCGACCTCCGTGGATATCAAAAAGGAAGGTTTAGGGATAAGTCAATGCTTTTCGGGATTATGGAATACAGGCATATGTTTGAAAGACGCAGGATAAACCGAAAAGGTAATTATGAAAGCCCGTTTGGAGTTGTTGGCTGGATAGGATTAGGTTCTGTAGCGCCTGCATACCGACAGATGGATCATTGGCTGGCGAATTTTGGGGCCGGGATCAGATATGAAATCCAACCCCGGCTAAATGTTCGGATAGATTATGGTTTCGGCAAAGACAATCAAGGTTTGTATGTGTCTATTAGTGAGGCGTTTTAATTATTGAGATCTAAATTTTAATCATCATCATATTTCCAATCAATGCCTTGTTGTTTTCGAAATTCATGTTCTCATTCTCCGGTTCAAAACTGAGTTTAAACTGGTTGTTGCCCTTTTCCAACTTTAAACCAATAATATTTGTATTGCCGATACTGGCCCATTCATGGAGACCTCTTTGCGCCATGATAACAGGAGACGTTATTTCGCCATTAACCCATAAAGTTCTGATAGCACATTTGTTATCCGTATTCCAGGGGCCGTTACCATTGCTGTATTCGAAATAAAGTTTGTAATAGCCTGATTCTGGAACAATAACACTCCATTCAATATTTCTATTCTTTGTTTTTGAAACTTCAGTCATGTCTGGAGGCGAGGATGCTACGCTTATACTTTTATCCCTAACAAATTTATTAATGCTCGTTATTAATAAATTACTAGCATGTAAAACGGGTTCGCTTAAAAAAGAAACATCTCCTTGTTCATCAGCTGCCCTTACCGTATATTCTGCATTGGGTCCCGAGATATCTATACTGGTATCCTTTACAGTCTTAAAGAGTTCGCCGTTTTTAAACACTTCATATGTTTGAGCACCTTCAATGCTTGTCCAATTCAGGTTAATTCCGTCAAAACTTGTTTCAGGCGTTTTCAAATGGAACTTATTGTCTATCAAATTTATCTGGCCTTTCAGAGAATTGTTAGCCAATTTAATTTCAACGGTATGTTTTCCCTCTCCAATTAACGAAACTTCATGGAGGCCACTTTCTTCCCCATCCACTCTAAACGACTTAACTTGGTTTCCATACCCGTTAATTTTAACCGTAAACTCCTTGTTTCTAATTTTTAAATTACTCAGTTGCATCTCGCCTGCATAAGTTTTGGGGATAAAAGGCGAGAAAGTCATTTTGCTGTCCGGAGTAAAGCGAATGCCGAACATGATTTTATATATCATTCCCAGATTACCGGCAACACTCCATAATTGCCTGTCGGAGTTGAGCGCTGTTATAAAGTCACCATTTTCGGCTACCATGTTTTCTTTATTGGTTAAAAACATGGCCGAAGCCCGGTAAAAAGCACTTAATCCTTGTTCCAAGGCAGTTTCGTTTCCTGCTTTAGCTGCCGACATATTCCAGAAAGCTTGAACAAAAGGCCAGACGCCGTTATTGTGGTATGGTCGCATATCAGGTATTTGCGGGTAAACGCATGGGATTCCCCAGGTAAGTACAGGTGTATTTTCAATTACAGATTTACTTTTCTCTTCAGCCACATCAAATAAAACGGAAAATGCTTCGCCAAGCGCTTCAGCTTTTGGAGATTCATAGGTAAAATACCTGCCGTACAAATATTGTGTGTAGTAACCTTTTTCGGGATTCCAGAATTGTTGGTTGATCGCTTTTTTCAATTGGGCAGCCCAATCGGCATATTTCTCGGCCTGAGTCGGCATGTTTTCCAATTCTGCTATTTTTGATACAATCATTAAGGTTCGATAATGGACCAGGTTTGTTCCCAGGTTCATGGAGCTGTAAATATCTACATTATCCATCCATCTTGGATAGGTCTGAACACGCCAGTCTAAAAACGAGGATTCACCCCGATACAAACCGTTGTTTGGGTTATATACCACTTTCCTGTCATCCTCCACTGTATTGCTGATAACCTGGTAGCAGTAATCCAACCAAAGTTGGTCGCCCGAAATCAAATATAATTCCCAGGCAGCCAACGCCCATGTAGTTCTGTCTGATGATACGGGCCATGCCCCACCGGATCCCGTGTCCTGAATGATCCTGCTTCTTTTAGCCTTTCTTAACAATGATTTCCTGGCTCTCTGAATATCGGCCATCCCCATCCCCAAAACAATAGAGTAGCTTACGTCACGCGTCCATACGCCGGCCCATTTTGCACCGGTCCTGAATGTTCCATCTTCCTCGCTAAGCAAAACTGTTTCTTCTAAAGCCATGTTGTATAAAGCCTGAACCAAGTTGTTGTCTGTTTTTAGCTGCGGATAACTTGATATGTCCCTGGTAAGTTTCCAACCAGGTTTAACATATCTATCGGGATCATGGGTGTTTATGTTTAAAGTGAGTTCGTAAATATGGTCGCCATCAGTATCCTGTAATTGAACATCTTCTTGTAGGTTTTCGAAGTCGAAATTAAGCGGAACAATATTACCGGCCATAAATACCCCCTTGAAATCTTCTTTGTAAATCTTATCTCCGTTCAAGTCTTCGTAATAACCGTCTTTTTCAAAAGCGTTAAATACAGGGCTCATATCCAATTTTACGGTCATGGGCACATCGAGTTCCAGGGCTTCGTCAATACCTGCTTCTTTATCGAGATATTGCTGTCCGAAAATTATCAGCGGTGTTTGGTATTGTCCGTTTTCGGGTTTAACAACAATTTGGTGATTGGAGGCAAAAGGTAGTTCGTTGTCCTTTTGGTTGATGCTGAACTTAAGCTCAATGGTTCTCCTGCGGGGTGCATTGGCCGGACTTTTATAATTACTGGTCATTGAACCGTCAGGCAATACCTGTGCGGTGTATTCACCCTGTACCACTTTATCCCTGTACACCGTATAGTCTATGTTTTGATGTAATATTCGCGGTTTGTTTTGGCATCCTGTAATTATTGCCATTATTAGTATTATTATATAATGTTTCATTATAATATTTTAATAAAGATGTTAGATTTTTCGGTACCCATATTTAAGAGATATATCTTTTTCTAAAATACCAATAATCTGTTTTAATCTCATGTATTTTGTTATTTAAATCCTTAATTGTATTTCAATTAAAGTATAAATTTCATCATTGTAATAAAACTATGCAAAATATATAGATGAATATATTACCATTATATGATTGGTCAGTGATTTAAAGAGGGAGGGATATGCGAAAATATAAATGGAATAATGGATGTTTTAGAGATAAATCAGCCATATAGCAATTGAGTATTGCAGTTCTATATTTTTTTAATACACTTTAATAGTAACTTTGGTCGCATCTTAAACAGAGACGGATCCAGTAATTTTGGCGGTTTCTTGTCTATTTTTTAATATTTATTGGTATAACAGAATGAGCAATCATAAATTGAAACCCATCATGTTTGTGGGCACATGTTCCGATGCAGGGAAGAGTCTGGTCAATGCAGGGTTTTGCAGAGTTTTTAAACAGGACGGTTACCATCCTGCTCCTTTTAAAGCGCAAAATATGTCGCTTAATAGCTATGCGACACCGGACGGTCTAGAGATAGGTCGGGCTCAGGCGGTTCAGGCCGAGGCTTGTAAGCTAGAGCCTTCGGTGTATATGAATCCGGTTCTGTTAAAGCCCACAGGTGAGTTGAAATCGCAAATAGTCCTGATGGGAAAACCAATCGGTGATCAATCTGCCTATGAATATTTCGAGGAGAATGATAGAGCAGAGTTATTTGAAGCAGCCTGCGAATCTTTTCAAAAATTAGAGATAGAGTTTAGTCCTGTAGTAATGGAAGGAGCCGGGAGTATTTCGGAACTGAACCTGAAAAAACGGGATATAACAAACATGCGTATGGCCTTACGTGCAGGGGCTGACGTCTATTTGGTGGCGGACATAGATCGAGGCGGTATTTTTGGGAGTGTTTACGGTACCATCGCCTTGTTAACCAAAGAAGAAAAAAAAGCCGTCAAAGGGATAATTGTCAATAAGTTTAGGGGCGATGCACGTTTGTTTCGGGAAGGAAAACAGATCTTGGAGCAACTAACGGATATACCTGTGGTTGGGGTACTGCCATATTTTCAGGATTTATACGTAGAAGAAGAGGATTCGGTAAGCCTTATCAGTAAAAAAACACATGCGTTTGCCGGAAAAGTGAATATTGCGGTCATAAAATTGGAACAGCTTTCCAATTTCACAGACTTCAATGCGTTGTCAATGCATCCATCGGTTAATTTATATTATACGGTCGATATATACGAACTGCGAAATGCCGATATAATAATTATTCCGGGATCAAAAAATTCGATTTCGGATTTGAACGTGCTGAAATCATCAGGTGTAGATAAGGAAATAGTAAACGCATCTGAATGCGGAAAGGTAATTATTGGTATTTGCGGGGGATATCAGATGATGGGCGTCTCAATAAAAGACCCCGATGGAGTTGAGGGAACAGCAAAGGAAACAGAAGGTTTGTGCTTGCTTCCGGTTGAAACAATACTTAAAAATTCAAAAGTGACAGAGCAGGGGGAGTTTTATTTTAGGGAACACGAAGAGCTGTGCAGAGGTTATGAAATTCACATGGGAATCACAAGCCCAGTTAACGATACTTATAAACCAGTAAATACATTACCTGACGGGAGTGGAGAAGGATGCTGGGGCAACCATAAGTGTTGGGGTTCTTATTTTCATGGCATACTCGATAATCAGATTGTAATTCAGGAATTATTACGAACTTTCAATGTGGATGATCATGACTTTGATTACAACAGATACAAGGAAGAAAACTACGATAAACTGGCAGGTTATATGCGCGAATATATAGATTTGGAATATGTTTATAAACACTTGAAAAGCTGAGCTGCTTTCTATTTGTAAGTTGTTTGACGTTTGTTGTTTTTTAGGTGATATTAATTGTAGTTGATTATTGGGATAGGTTACCGTATTAATCTGAAAGAAGACGCTTGACACATGAAGTGATGTATATCATGTAACTTTTTCGAATAACGAATTCATAGGAGGTTAGTTGTTTGTAAATGAATGATGTGAGATTGTTTTTTGTAAAAATGTGATAAATTGTTAAAAGTCATGATTTAGATATACTAAAATATTTAATTTTGATTCAAAACAAACACAAAATTAAACAGATTGCCATGGATGCTAAAATAAAAGAGTTTATAGATGGTGTTAGGATGAAAAATCCGGGAGAAGATGAATTTTTACAAGCTGTTGAGGAAGTGGTAGAAACAGTTTGGGACTTTTATCGCGAGAATCCTCATTATCAAAAAGCTAAGATACTTGAGCGTATGATTGAGCCCGAGCGCGTAATTATGTTTAGGGTACCATGGGTTGATGATAGTGGAGAGGTTCAGGTGAACAGAGGATTTAGAGTTGAGTTTAACAGCGCTATTGGTCCCTATAAAGGAGGTTTGCGATTTCACCCGAGTGTTACGTTAAGCGGGCTTAAGTTTTTAGGTTTTGAACAAACATTCAAAAACAGTTTGACTAGCCTGCCAATGGGAGGTGGTAAAGGAGGTTCCGATTTTAACCCGAAGGGAAAGTCGGATAACGAAATCATGCGTTTCTGTCAGGCATTTATGAGCGAGTTGTACCGTCATATTGGCCCCAATACAGATGTCCCAGCCGGGGATATTGGGGTGGGTGGTCGCGAAATAGGCTATTTGTTTGGTCAATATAAAAAGCTACGTAATGAGTTTACCGGTGTGCTTACCGGCAAAGGACACGAGTTTGGGGGCAGTTTGATTCGCCCAGAAGCTACCGGTTATGGAGCCATTTATTTCGTGCGCGAAATGTTGGCCATGAAAGGGGAAACTCTCGAAGGAAAAACCGTTGCTCTGTCAGGTTTTGGCAATGTTGCATGGGGAGCTGCACTTAAAACCGCTGAATTGGGAGGTAAGGTTGTTACCCTTTCCGGTCCGGATGGTTATATTTATGACCCGGAAGGAATATCGGGAGACAAAATTGACTTCTTGTTGGAGCTTCGTGCTTCAAACCAGGATGTGATCCAGCCTTATGCCGAAAGATATGGGGTTGAATTCTTCGAAGGCAAAAAACCTTGGGAGCAAAAGGTGGATGTCGCCATCCCTTGTGCTATCCAAAACGAACTGAACGAAAAGGATTGTAAGGCGCTTATCGATAATGGATGTCAGCTTATAGCAGAAGCTTCAAACATGGGTTGTACAGCCGAAGCGGCATATCTGGCTACCGAAAAGATTCTTTTTGCACCAGGTAAGGCTGTTAATGCAGGCGGCGTAGCTGTTTCTGGTTTGGAAATGAGCCAAAACAGTATGCGTTTTAACTGGAACCAGGAAGAAGTAGATCAAAGGTTAAATGAAATCATGATCAACATCCATAAGGTCTGTGTACAATATGGCACGGAATTAAATGGAAAAATCAATTACATCAAAGGGGCCAACGTAGGCGGTTTTGTGAAAGTGGCGGATGCCATGATTGCACAAGGTGTGGTTTAATATAAAAACAGTAAGAATAATACTAGATGAAAACCTTGGGGAGATGCATTCTTTCCGGGGTTTTCTGTTTACTCCGGGTTATCGTATTAGGGTAAATTTTGAATTGATGATAAAAAAATGCTTAAAAGCAAGATGAATTCCTGTAATTACTAGGTTCAATTGATTAGATTTGGAAATTATTTATACAGAACGATATAGTTTATGTTATTTATAGATACCCACGCACATATATATTCCGAACAATTTGATAAGGACAGGGATGAAATGATTCAGCGGGCATTCGATGTCGGCGTGGAATCTATTTTAATGCCGAATGTGGATGTTGACACCATTGAACCCATGCTGCAGATTGAGGACAAGTTTCCGGGTAAATGTTTTTCAATGATGGGTTTGCATCCCACTTCGGTTGGAAAAGATTTCGAGAAACAGCTTACTGTGATGGAAAACTGGTTGGGGAAAAGAAAGTATTGTGCGGTAGGAGAAATTGGTATCGACCTTTATTGGGATAAAACTTACCTTGCGGAACAAATTGAGGCCTTCAAAACGCAAATAGAATGGGGGAAGAAATATCAAATTCCCATTGTAATTCATGCACGGGAAGCATTTAATGAGATATTTGAGGTGCTCGATAATATGGATTTGGAAGGGGTAAGTGGGGTTTTTCACAGCTTTACCGGAACTTATGAACAGGCAAAAAAAGCATTGAGCTACAACTGCTTTAAGCTTGGCATAAATGGTGTTCTTACGTTTAAAAACGCTAAGTTGGGTGATGCAATCAAACAATATGACGTAAGCGATTTGGTGTTAGAAACAGATGCCCCATACCTAACACCAACGCCTTTCCGGGGTAAAAGGAATGAACCTATGTACCTGAAATATGTGATCGCTAAAATGGCTCAACTATTTGGGACAACCCAAGAAGAGGTTTGTAGGATTACTACAGAAAATGCCCGACAACTGTTTGGCATACAACCCTAAAAAATTAAACCAAACAGCGAATACCGAACACTGATAACTGATAACTGACAAAAAGAGGATTAAATTGAAACGTAAAGTACTTATTATTTATACCGGAGGAACCATTGGTATGGCCAACGACCCGGAAACAAATTCACTCGTGCCCTTTGATTTTTCTTTGATTGAAGAAAAAGTACCGGAGCTAAAACGTTTCGATTTCCATGTGGATAGTACTTCTTTTAACCCGATAGTGGATTCTTCGGATATGAATCTTGAAATCTGGGTGAAAATATGCACTATCATCGAGGAAAATTATGACGTTTATGATGGGTTTGTGGTATTGCACGGAACCGATACCATGTCGTACACGGCCAGTGCGATAAGTTTTATGTTTCAGAACTTGAGTAAACCAGTGGTATTTACGGGAAGTCAGTTGCCGCTGAGCACCATTCGTACCGACGGGAAGGAAAACCTGATTACAGCCTTGGATATCGCATCAACCTATAAGGATGGCGTTGCCATGGTGCCCGAAGTTTGTATATTTTTTCAGGATAAGTTGTTCAGGGGAAACCGTACCACAAAATACAATGCTGAACATTTCCGGGCTTTTCGGTCCGATAATTATCCGCCGCTGGCCGAAGTGGGCATACATATAAAGTATAACGACTCGTATATTCAAAAAGCCAAAGAGGGAACTACGTTTTCCGTGTCCAAAAAAATGGACAATAACGTCGGGCTTTTAAAACTATTTCCGGGTATGAACTATGCTTTTTTAGAAACGGTGCTACAAACCCCGGGATTAAAAGCATTGGTGCTGGAAACTTTCGGATCCGGAAATGCACCGTCCGACAAACATTTTTTGGGAATTATTGAAAAAGCGCTGCAAAAAGGGCTGATAATTTTAAATGTGACGCAGTGTTTGGCCGGAAGTGTAGCTATGGGCAGGTACCAGACCGGCATACACCTATTGGAAATGGGAGTTTTTAGTGGGGGAGACATAACTACCGAAGCTGCCGTAACTAAACTAATGTACCTGTTAGGTAATATAAAAAATATCGAAGAAGTCAAGATAAATTTAAATAAATCATTAAAAGGGGAAATCTATATCTAAACAGTTTGTATTTCCTGATTTTTTTGTATTTTGCACTCCAGAAAAACTAAGAATTTCATTTATTAACCTGTTTATTGCTTTGAAAAGGGAATTATTAGCAATTAAACTATAGTATTAACAAACTAATACAAATCAAAAATTTTTTACAGACTATGAAAAAGCTATTCGCGTTTTTTGCAGTTTTCGGAATGATGACTCTTGGAGCATCTGCCATTTACGCTCAGGATGAAACTGATGCACAAGATTTAGAAACTGTTGAGGAAGTTGCCACTGATGAGGTGGAAGGAGCAGCCGTAGATGATATGGCTGCAATGGATGATGTTGAAGCTCCTAAGGGGGTTCACAAACAAATTAAAGCAAAATTCATCGAAGGTGGTGCTATCTTTATGAGTTTCGTACTTTTATGTTTAATTTTTGGATTAGCATTAGCAATCGAAAGAATCATTTACTTGAATCTTGCTTCTACTAACACTAAAAAATTACTTCAAAGTATTGAAGACTCGTTGAACGAAGGTGGTGTTGAAGCGGCAAAAGAAGTTTGTCGTAACACCAAAGGTCCGGTTGCTTCTATTTTTTATCAAGGTTTAGACCGAATTGATGAGGGTGTTGAAGTAGTTGAGAAATCAGTTGTTTCCTACGGATCGGTTCAAATGGGTCTATTAGAAAAAGGATTAACTTGGATTTCTTTGTTTATCGCACTGGCTCCTATGCTTGGGTTTATGGGAACAGTAATCGGTATGATCGAAGCGTTTGACAAGATCCAGGCTATGGGTGATATCTCAGCAACTGCTGTAGCAGGAGGTATTAAAGTAGCACTTATTACTACTGTATCTGGTTTGATCGTAGCTATCATCCTACAGGTGTTTTACAATTACATCGTATCTAAAATCGATGGTATTGTAAATACTATGGAAGATGCTTCTATCTCTCTATTAGATATCTTGGTAAAATACAACATGAAAAAATAATCAGAACATGAGTAAGCTTTCAAAAATATTAAGTTTTGTACTATATGCATTGATCGCTGTAACTGCCGTGTTAACTATAATGTTTTTCACAGGAGGAGATGTTCCTGGGGAAACTTTTCAAACACCGGTTTACACTGATATGATTCTTAACTGGGCTAAGTTCTTAGTGGCAGGAGCTGCTGCTGTAACTATCCTTTTTGAAGTGGTGCATGTAGTAATGAATCCAAAAAATGCTGTGCGTAGCTTAATTTCAATTGCAGTTTTAGTTGTTATTGGACTTGTTTCGTATAGCATTGCAGACAATACACCTTTGGATTTAGGTGGCTATGAGGGAAAAGATAACGTTCCTTCAATGCTTAAATTGGCAGGTGCATTTCTATATGGTACCTATGTACTTTTAGGACTTGTAATAGTTGCTATCTTTGGTGGTGAATTGTCAAGGTTATTCAAATAATTAGGAGGTAATTATGGGAAAAAGAGAAATACCGGAAGTGAATGCCGGGTCTATGGCCGACATTGCGTTCCTTCTGCTCATATTCTTCCTTGTAACTACTACCATGTCTACTGATACAGGTTTGGCAAGACGTTTGCCGCCACCTGTACCTGATGAGCAAGAGGATGATACTCCACCTATTAAAGAAAGAAACGTTTTCGCTGTTCTTTTGAACAGTAAAAACCAATTACTGGTGGAAGGTAAACCAATGAGGGTAGAAGAACTCAAGGATGCAGCTAAAGAATTTATTCTAAATGAAAATAATGACGTAAACTTACCAGAGTTTAATGATATAGAAGTTGAATTCTTTGGTATGGCTAAAGTTTCAAAAGGGGTAATTTCTTTGCAAAACGACAATGGAACTCAGTATCAGGCGTATTTGATGGTTCAAAATGAACTGCAAAGAGCTTATACAGAGGTGAGAAATGATTTAGCTCGAAATAAGTGGAATAAAGATTATGTTGAGCTTGATGAAGATCAGCAAAAGGCTATTCGTAAGATTTATCCGCAAAAGATTTCAGAGGCAGAACCTAAAAATATCGGTAAATAATGGCAAAGTTTAGAAAAAAAGGGGGTAAAGGTACTCCTGGTATTAGTACAGCTTCTTTGCCTGATATTGTTTTCATGCTTTTATTCTTTTTTATGGTATCAACTACTATGAAAGAAGTGGATTTAAAAGTAAAGATTCAGGTTCCTGAAGCTACAGAATTAGCTAAACTGGAGAAAAAAAGTTTGGTAACGTACATTTATGTGGGTGTACCAAACAAAAAGTACCAGGGAATGTATGGTACCGAGCCTCGAGTTCAGTTAAACGATGCTTTTGCTACAGTGGAAGACATTCAAAGTTATATTGCGCAGGAGCGTGAAGCAATGAAAGAAAATGATCGTCCTAAGATGACCACTTCTATCAAAGCCGACTTTGACTGTCCAATGGGTATTATTACCGAAATTAAGCAGGCATTGCGTAAAGCTCAAGCGTTAAAAATCAACTATTCGGCGCGTCAAAAAGTAGAGTACTAGTAACTCAATATACTTAAATAAAAAAAGAGGAATCAAACGATTCCTCTTTTTTTATGGCCTTTAGCGTTATAGGCTTAAGTTATCGGTCAACGGTGATTAGTCATGGATTGTCAATTGGGGATTGTTGTTAGTTGGTCAGCCAATGAATTTACGAATGGAATATATTATGGCCGGTATGTGATTTCATTCCAATGGATTAATGGCACGTAACTACAATACACTAACCCCAGTATGAGTAGTATCTGTAATACCGGCCTCTTCAAAACTGGTCATATCATTTATCATTTTTACTGCGCCCTGAATAATCGGATAAGCCAGGGCGGCACCCGTTCCTTCGCCTAATCGCAAGTCTAGGTTCAAGACAGGCTCGGCCTTTAAGTGTTGCATCATTAAAGCATGCCCGCCTTCTTTAGAATGATGTGAGTGGATGACATATTCTAAAATCACAGGGTTAATAGCTTGCGCTGCCAATAGGGCAGATGTAATAATAAAACCATCATTTAAAATCAGCATTTTTAATTCAGCAGCCTGAAGCATACCTCCCACTATGGTGGCTATCTCAAGACCTCCGAAATATGCTAATATCTCGAAAGGATCGGTTAATTCAGGCTTTTTGTCAACGGCAGCTTGGAGAATGGCCAGTTTCCTTTTAACCCCTGCGGTATTATGGCCACTACCCGGGCCCACACACTTTTTGAGTGGAATATTACAGTATAAGCTCATAAGTACAGACGCAGGTGAGGTATTTCCAATTCCCATTTCACCGAAACCTATCACATTGCATCCCTTAGTATGAATTTCTTTTACTATTTGTGCCCCGTTATGGATGGCTTGTTCACATTCTGCATGATTCATGGCTGGTTCGTGCAGAAAGTTACCGCTTGCATTCTTTATCTTTGCATTG
Source organism: Saccharicrinis sp. 156 (assembly GCF_050589685.1). Classification (NCBI taxonomy): domain Bacteria; kingdom Pseudomonadati; phylum Bacteroidota; class Bacteroidia; order Marinilabiliales; family Marinilabiliaceae; genus Saccharicrinis; species Saccharicrinis sp. 156. Next base: position 69,869 of record NZ_JBNGOS010000017.1, on the reverse strand, counting down.
ATGATGGATGGGTGGGCGCTTAGATCATAGTTGACGCCTGCATCAACCAACGTCAATTTTATATCGTACAGTTGTGAAAAAAGTCCAATACCCCCACCCTGTTTTGAGAAATTAATCATCTGCTGCCACGTTATTTCTTGAGGGTTAGGATTAACTCCTTCGTCACAAATGTTGTGATCGGAGCCGACAACCAATATATGCGGTTGGCACAGAGAAGGGGTGAGGGTATTTTGTATACGGCAAATCTGATACGCTATTTTTTCAAGTTGACCTAACGATCCGAGAGGTTTGGTTTTATGGTCGAGATTGTATTTAATATTAGCGTTGATGTCATCCGATAAAGGGGCAATGTTAAAATTAATCATATCAAAAGCATTTATATAAAGTGCAAATATGATTAAAAAAAATTCTATTTCTTGAATAGAACTGCTTATTATGCCATCTATACGTTGAATTCAACCATAAAGATAGTTAAATTATTTATCCGGGTCCGGTCAATGGGTTTTCTCAATCCTATTTGTCGGCAGGAATGGATTGTTAGGCGAAGTTGCAACCATTAATAGGTGTCGCACAAGTAAAGATGATATGAATTCCGATTAAAAAGTGCTAAAGTATATTACACCGCTCCTTGGTCAAGCATGGTGTCGGCCACTTTAACAAAACCTCCAATGTTTGCTCCATCCATATAATTAATAAAACCACCTGGTCTGGTACCATATTTCACACAGGTTTGATGAATATGTTTCATGATGCCTTTGAGTTGTTTATCCACTTCTTCCCGGGTCCAGGAAAGGCGCATGGAATCCTGGCTCATTTCAAAACCCGATACTGCTACACCGCCAGCGTTGGCTGCTTTTCCCGGGCCATATAAAATTTTATGCCTGATAAAAACGTTAATGGCTTCAGGTGTACATGGCATATTGGCACCCTCCGATACACAAATGCAACCGTTTTTCACCAATGTTTCAGCGTCGTTTTTTTCAATTTCGTTCTGGGTAGCGCAAGGCATAACTATTTCCCCTTTTTCGTTCCATGGCCTTTGACCTTCTGCATATTTAACATTATATTTATCGGCATACTCTTTTATTCGGCCGCGAAATCTGTTTTTTAACTCCATGATAAAGTTTAATTTTTTCTTGTCAATGCCGTCGGGATCATAAATATAACCGTTACTATCCGACATGGTTAATACTTTTCCTCCTAAATCAAGTACTTTTTCTGCCGAATATTGCGCTACATTTCCGGATCCGGATATAAGAACTGTTTTGTTTTTAAGGCTTTCGTGTTGTAGGTTAAGCATTTCCTCCGCAAAATAAACATTACCATATCCTGTGGCTTCCGGACGTATGAGACTGCCTCCCCAATTGATTCCTTTGCCCGTTAAAATACCTGTAAACTCGTTTTTAATTCTTTTGTACTGTCCAAACATATAACCAATTTCACGTCCTCCCACTCCAATGTCCCCCGCAGGAACGTCGGTATTGGGGCCAATATGTCGGTAAAGTTCGGTCATAAAACTTTGGCAAAACCGCATTACTTCATTTTCGGATTTTCCTTTGGGGTCAAAATCAGAACCGCCTTTTCCTCCACCCATAGGTAAGGTGGTCAAACTGTTTTTAAATACCTGTTCGAATGCCAAAAATTTGAGAATACCGAGGTTAACAGTCGGGTGAAAACGTAACCCCCCTTTGTAAGGGCCTATGGCGCTATTCATTTCAATTCTAAAACCCCGGTTAACCATTATTTTTCCTTGATCGTTAAGCCAAGGGACTCTAAAAATGATAATACGTTCGGGTTCAACTATTCTATCTATGATACCACTATTGATGTAATGAGGATTTTCTTCCAAAAAATCGGCAATAGAAAGCAGGACTTCATGAACAGCTTGGTGAAACTCGGGCTGTGCGGGATTTTTATCGATTAACCGAGCCATAAATGACGTTACAAACGAACTGGGGGAAGTTTTCATAATGTTGAGATTTAGAGGCTTATTTTTGTTGCCGTTATTGTGGGTATTAAAAGTTAAGGAATATTGGTTTAATTTTCATAAAAATTCGTTGGTTATATTATTAATGTCCATGATATAGTGATGCGTATTGTTCCTGTATTCGTTATGGATGTGTTATATCCGTGCAAAAAGACATTATTTAATTAACTTTACTCACGTAGGACACATTTTGCATGTTATTCGAAAAAAGATGACAATGGATTTTTCAAGTATATTTACGCAAACTGCATTTAATAAATTAATGCAGAGGCGTATTCAATCCGTACTTTTGATTTCAAGTAGTTACGACGCATTTCTTTTAGAAGAGGATGGAAGGATTGAAGAACAGATTTTTAATGAGTATGTGGCGCTGAATTTAAGATATCCCCCCAGGTTTATTCAGGTAACAACGGCAGAGGATGCACTCCGAATATTGCAAAATGAAAAGGTCGACCTGATCATATCCATGTTGAGTGTCGGAGGAATGGACCCCTTCAGTCTTTCCAAAAATATTAAAGTTGATCATCCCCATATACCTTTTGTTGTATTAACACCGTTTTCCCGGGAGGTAAGTTTGAAACTTAGCAGGGAAGATACAAGTGCCATCGATTATGTTTTTTGCTGGCTCGGAAATGCGGATATACTGGTTGCAATCATTAAACTTATTGAAGATGAGATGAATGCGGAGCTCGATATATTAGAGGTAGGTGTTCAATGCATCGTGCTGGTGGAGGATTCAATTAGGTACTATTCAAGTTATTTGCCGATTATTTACCGTATTGTTTTTAATCAGTCTAAAAAATTTATGACTGAAGGGTTAAACGAACACCAAAAGATGATGCGAATGAGAGGGCGTCCCAAAATCCTTTTGGCCCGGAACTTCGAGGAAGCGATAGAGATATACCAGAAATACAAGACTAACGTGCTGGGGCTTATTTCGGATGTATCCTTTTACAAAAATGGAGAGAAGTGTAGCAACGCAGGTATAGAGTTGGCCAATACAGTTAAAAATGAAGATGCTTATATGCCTTTTTTGTTACAATCCTCGGATATTGGTGTTGCTCAGGTAGCAAAAGATATTAGGGTAGGATTTTTATATAAATATTCGAAAAGCCTGTTGCAAGAGCTAAAACAATTTTTAAAGGTAAATTTGGCCTTTGGTGATTTTATTTTTGTGGATCCGGAGTCGCATCAAGAGGTGGGAAGGGTAAGTAACTTAAAAGAGTTGCAGGAAAAGCTGTTTGACCTACCTGATAGTTCTTTGCGTTATCATTTTCAGCGCGATCACGTGTCGAAATGGCTTAAAGCCAGGGCCCTGTTTCCAATTGCGGAGGTGATTAAAAATTTGCGTATAGAGGATTTTGAGAGCCTGGAAGCTACTAAGCATTTTCTGCACGATACCATTGTCAATTTCCGGATATCTAAGAGCAAGGGTGTAATTGCCACTTTTGACCCCAACAGGTATGATAAATATGTGAAGTTTGCCCGCATTGGCGAAGGTTCTATTGGAGGTAAGGCGAGAGGACTAGCTTTCTTAAACCTGATTATCAGTAAAAATTTCCAGGAGTTGAACTTTGAAGAGTTGGATATCACCATACCCCGAACCGTGGTAATTGGTACCGATATATTTGAGTTGTTTATGGATAGAAACAACTTGTACGAGATAGCCCTGTCCGATTTGCCGGATGAAGAGATTCTGGAGCACTTTGTGAATGCCAAATTGCCGCATAGGTCCGACCGTTATTTGAGACAGTTTATTTCGGCTATTGACAACCCCATTGCCATTCGTTCTTCCAGTGTATTGGAAGATAGTCACTATCAACCCTTCGCAGGTATTTATTCAACCTACATGGTTTCTAATACCGATGAGGTTGAAGTGGTAATGAAACAGATTGGAGATGCGATAAAATGTGTTTATGCATCTGTTTTCTTCAAGAGCAGCAAGGCTTACATGCAGGCCACCATGAATATTATTGATGAAGAGAGGATGGGTATTGTGCTGCAGGAGGTGGTGGGGCAGCAACATGGGAATCGTTTTTATCCGACAATCTCGGGAGTAGCACGTTCGGTAAATTTTTATCCCATATCACCAGAAAAAGCCGAAGATGGAATTGTTAATGTGGCTCTGGGCCTGGGGAAACAAATTGTGGAAGGAGGGGTTTCCTTGCGTTTCTCGCCTAGCTATCCACAAAAAGCACTGCAGCTGTCTTCCCCTGAAATGACCATACGAGACACACAAAAAAAGTTTTTTGCACTGGATTTGGACAATACCACTTTTGTGCCTTCGGTGAATGACGCCGTAAATTTGCAGCACCTGGAGATTAAAAAGGCTCTGGAAGATGGATCGTTAAGGTGGCTAGGATCAACCTATGATTATCAAAATAACATTATTAGAGATGGGGTAATGTATAAGGGTATCCCTTTGGTAACTTTTTCCAATATTCTTAAGAACGATGTATTTCCGTTGGCCAAGGTCGTGAAAACGGTGTTGGAAATAGGACAAAAGGAAATGAATCAGCCGGTTGAGGTTGAGTTTGCTGTGGATTTGCAAAAAACCAAAGGGAAACCTGTTTTCTATCCGTTGCAGATTAGGCCAATTGTGGAAGGAGAGTTGTCCTTCAAAGAAAATCTGGAAGAGCTTCTGGCCGAGGATCAGTTGGTGTATTCGAAATCGGCGTTAGGTAACGGAATCATTGATGATATTTACGATGTGGTGTTCGTGAAATCGGAGGGTTTTTTGCCTGCGAGTATGATAAAAATGGTAGCCAACATCGAAAAAATAAATGATGTCTTACTTTCCGAAAACAGGAATTATATATTAATAGGTCCGGGTAGATGGGGGTCTCAGGATCCTTGGTTAGGTATTCCCGTAAAATGGACACAGATATCCGGAGCCAGGGTAATCATAGAGACTGCGCTGGATGGGTTTTGTGTTGACCCCAGCCAGGGAACCCATTTCTTTCAAAATCTTACTTCGTTAAGGGTGGGTTATATGACAGTTAATACGGTAACCGGCGACGGCCATTATAACGAGGAGTATTTAATGTCAAGAACTGCAGTGTACGAGGATGAATGGATTAAACACGTTCGTTTCAACAACCCGGCGGTTATAAAATTAGACGGTAAAAAGGGGATTGGCGCAATATCTAACCCCCGGGATTAATACCAATAAGGTGTTACAGCGTGTGTGGCCATATTAACTCAGGTGGTGTTTGATTTTGCCGATCAAATCTTCGGGTTGAAAAGGTTTGCTGATATAGTCATCCATACCACTGGCCATACATCTTTCTTTATCCTCGGGGAATGCATTTGCGGTAACAGCAATAATTGGAGTGTGCGTATTGGTGCTTTTTTCGATTTCACGAATTTTCTGGGTAGCTTTTAAACCATCCATTATCGGCATCTGAACATCCATCAGAATTAAATCGTATTTAGCTTTTCCAAACTTATCTAAAGCTTCTTTGCCATTGTATGCAACTTCAATTTTCTTTACTTCATTTTTAATATATAATATTATTATCTGTTGATTACTAAAGTTGTCTTCCACCAAAAGAATGTTTGCATCTTTAATTTCAACAGATGTTTTAAAGAATGAGTCCGTATTGGAAATTTTTTCTTTGATATTTTGAACTGAGTAGCTTTGCGTATTTTCCATAAATGTGATGCCGAATTCAAAGGTTGTCTTTTCAGGTTCGGGGTAAATAGCAAAGGTATGCCCATCCTGTTCTATTAATTTCTGTGTGAGACCGAGTTCTAAAAACTGAATATGCTTTGAAGTATTCAGCCTTAATACATCATTGTTGTATAACGACTCATCCGACTTGTACTCCTTGGGAAAAGGGATATTGCCATAACTGGTAAGTTTAAATATTAATTCGATAGTACCAGGCATATTGTTAGAACGTGATACTTCAATGTTAATTTGTTTGTCTTCGGAAATGTTGTATTTAGCAATGCCGTTTAAAATATTAAGGAATATTTGTTTCGTTTTAATGGCGTTCCCGGTCATAGTAGATGGAATATCGGCCGAAAATGATAAACTGAACTTTTGTTTGCTGTTGTTCTCTGAAAATAGCCTGATAGTATTGTTGAGTGTAGAATATAGGTTAAAACTTATTTTTTCCTCCTGAATTGGGTTCAGTCCTGATTTTTGCGTAGAAACCATGTTGGAAACCACGTTTACCAAATTGTTAGCTGATGCATGAATGGTGTTGATATAATCTCTTTGATCATCTGTGAGATTGGTTTTTCCCAAAATATCCAGGATGCCTGTAATATTGCTCAACGGTGTACGTATTTGCCTGGAAAGATTTGATATTTGCTCCTCTTGCGAAGTTTTTGTGTTTTGAGAATTTATCATCGCGCGCTCCTTGGTGAGCATTACTTCAGCAAAGATAAATTTGAGGCAGTACGCTATAATAAATGAAAAAACAAAAAATACGGATACTAAAATCTTTAGGTTTAGCGAATATATTTGCGCCTGGGGTACAAATTGACTCAAAACCAGAAAGTCGAGCAGCACAAAGGCAAACAGGGCAAGAGAAGATATAGCACCGATTTTCCGACTAAACAGGTTGATGGCAATAAACGGGAAGATACCTATCCAGAAAATATTGACACCTGTAGAGCCACCAAAAACAATAAAGAAAAGTAAGGTTAAAATCACAAATGAAAACAATATCTCCTTGTAATACATGGCATTGGGACGTCTTCCCATATATAAATAATTAAAGGCGAATAAAACACTAAAGAAAAGCAGGGGGCCGGCAAAAAACAGACTTTCCTCCAGAAGAGAAACAATACCCTCGATAAAAACAATTACAAAAAGAAAGAAATTTAGAACGTTGGTTAAAAGTAATGTAGTTTTGGTTTCAACTTCCAGTTTTTCATCCTGGTCAAAAGAAAAAAGTAATAAAAATTTGTTAATGAACTTCATGTTTTCTAATTGTCTATTTGGCAATGACCTAAATGTAATCAATATAATGCTAATGGCTAGCTGAAAACATCGTTGTGTTGATGTGTCGGCCTAAAAAAACGCATTATTATGCAATATTTATGCGATTAACTAAAACTAACGATAAAGATATTATAAAAATACTTTTCCGTATAGAAATTCTAAAATTTATCAAATAAAATGGATAGTAATTGAATTTGTAGACATTAATTATTTATTAGTTTATGCTGTATTTATATTGTTGTTCAATTGAATAGCTTTAAGGTGGATTTTTAAGGGTAACAATAACAGAATTTATTCGTTATATAGATAATTAAATAATTATGCTATATGAAATGTAAATAATACAGAATGGTATAAAATAAAATGCATAAAAATACAATGTCAATGAAGAAAGTAGTTTTTAACCTATTGCTGATGTTTGTGGTTACTTCTGTTGGTGCACAACATCATTTGCCATCAGATCAGGATTACAAGGATTTTCTGAACACGAAAACCTTTGTTGTAATGGACGAAAACCCTATGTCTGACTTTAATTTTATGATCAAAAAGGTAATGCCAAATGTTTGGAGCCTTACGGATTACGAATTTATTACACAGTCGGAGTTTAAAGAAAAACGAAGAGATCCATCCTATTCTTTTATTGTTACCTCTACCGTAACCTTCGACAGGGACAAAACCAAGGCAAGGTATACATTTGTGAGCTTATTAATGGGGAAGGATGTTTATTCCATCACGGATATGCCCGACCTCTGTTCAATCCCTTTGTCATACCATAGGGTTGAAGATGATAGTTATGCTTATAAAATGGAAGGTTTTATCCGCTTTATTCAGGATCATGTTAAACTGGTGAATCAAAACCCGCAGGTAATCAGTAGGAACATGTTCAAATATTACAATAAAAATATCAGGAGTTTGAGCAATAAGAAACTATTGCTTGTGAAAGATGACCTGGCTCCGGATGCGAATAGCATTTCTAAAATACAAAAGGTATATCCTTACAAGGTAGAAATTGTTGCGCAGGAAGACGTGACCAAAGCAATTCAGGACAAAGATCCGGATGTGGTTTTTCTGCACAAGGTGGGACCCGAGGGAACCCGTTACAAAGCACGCTGTTACAAAATTATTATAGGTGCTGCCGATTCGCAATTTTACTATTTCGATTGGCATATGGTTAGCCTTAAAAATCGCGATGGATTAATGCTGAAAGACTTTAAAGTGATGGGTAAGCAATAATTACCACCCATAAATTATATAAACCCTGTTGACTTTGGTTATCAGGGTTTTTTTATGATTGTTTTCTAATGAAACTTATTTGTGATAAATTTGTGGGTTCATTTAAGTAAAAACATATTTAAGCAATTATGTCCGACGATAAAAAGATAATTTTTTCAATGGTTGGGGTAAGCAAAGTTGTGCCGCCCCAAAAAAAAATATTAAACAATATTTACCTCTCGTTTTTTTATGGTGCCAAAATTGGCATCATTGGTTTAAACGGTTCCGGAAAGTCAACGCTCATGAAGATAATCGCCGGTGTGGAAAAAGACTTCCAGGGAGAAGTCGTTTCTTCACAAGGTTTCTCGGTGGGTTATTTGGAGCAGGAGCCTGCGCTAGACGAAGAGAAAACGGTTAAACAGATTGTGGAAGAAGGCGTTCAGGAAGTGGTCGATGTTTTAAATGCCTATAATCAGGTTAACGAAAAATTTGCCGACCCAGAAGTGCTGGAAGATCCGGATAAGATGGACGCCTTAATGAATGAACAGACTAAACTTCAGGAAAAGATCGATCAATATGATGCCTGGAATTTGGATACGAAGCTGGAACGTGCCATGGATGCCTTACGTTGCCCTGAAGAAGATAAACAGGTGAAGTACCTTTCGGGAGGAGAAAGAAGAAGAGTGGCTTTATGTCGTCTGCTGTTAAAAGAACCTGATGTGTTGCTGTTGGATGAGCCTACCAACCACTTGGATGCAGAATCGGTTCAGTGGTTGGAAATGCACCTGCAACAATACAAAGGAACAGTTATTTCTATAACCCATGACCGCTATTTTTTGGATAATGTTGCCGGATGGATTCTGGAGCTGGACAGGGGAGAGGGTATTCCCTGGAAAGGTAATTACTCTTCGTGGTTAGAACAGAAAACCAGTCGTATGGCACAAGAAGAAAAAACAGCCTCCAAAAGAAGGAAAACTCTGGAAAGGGAATTGGAGTGGGTTCGAATGGCTCCCAAAGCTCGTCATGCTAAATCAAAAGCACGTCTGTCGGCCTATGATAAATTAATGGACGAAGGGGTAAAGGAGAAAGAAGAGAAACTTGAAATCTTTATCCCTAATGGCCCAAGGTTGGGAGACAAGGTGATTGAAGCACATCAGGTGGCCAAAGGATTCGACGATCGGTTGTTGTTTGATAATTTGGAGTTCGTACTTCCTAAAAACGGTATAGTCGGTGTAATTGGCCCCAATGGAGCCGGTAAGACTACCCTTTTCAGGATGATTATGGATAAAGAGAAGGTTGACAAAGGAACGTTCACGGTAGGAGAAACAGTGAAAATCGCCTATGTGGATCAAACACACGAGGCCATTGACCCTGAAAAAAGCATTTTTCAAGTCATTGCAAACGGCCAGGAAACCATAAAGGTCGGGGGGCGTGAGCTTAACGCCAGGGCCTATATTAGCAGGTTTAATTTTGCCGGGGGCGATCAGGAAAAAAAATGTGGGGTGCTTTCAGGTGGAGAGAGAAACCGCTTGCACCTGGCTATGACGTTGAAAGAAGAGGCCAATGTGCTGCTGCTTGATGAGCCGACCAACGACATCGATGTCAACACGTTAAGGGCGCTTGAAGAAGGGTTGGACGATTTTGCCGGTTGTGCAGTGGTTATTTCGCACGACCGCTGGTTTCTGGACAGAATTGCCACACATATCCTGGCATTTGAAGGTGATTCTGGTGTTTACTTTTTCGAAGGGTCCTTTAGTGAATACGAAGAGAACAAAAAACGAAGATTAGGGGATATAACTCCAAAACGTATTCGTTACAAAAAGCTAATGAAATAGTCAAAAAGCTAAAACATATAAACAGCAGCCTGCATTATATCAGGCTGTTGTTTGGCTTTGTTACTGTTATTCCTGCTTAAAGAACGATGGCCGATTTGAACGATAATGACAACTCACTCTGTTTTTTTTTGCCCGTTGCCTCCGTATCAAGTTTGCTCGAAGTAACATTCGACATTAAATAATACATGCTTTTAACCCCAATTCCCCTTACATCATTGGGGAGTCGTTCAATAAACCTAAATTTATCACGGGTCAACATATAAGTTTTCTTGCCAATATTGATTTGATTAGGTTCGCAATTTTTTTCCATCCTGGAAGCCGCATTAACGGTGTCGCCAAAAACATCAAACAAAAAGTTTTTTGTTCCCAAAACACTGCCAATAACTTCACCGGAGTTAATTCCTATTTTGGCATCCCACTTAACGGGATTAATTTTGTTCCGTTGTATTAAAAAGTCTCTAATATCTATAGCAACGTTTATCAGGTTGCCTGCATGATTTTTGTTCGGGGTCGGGATACCGGAAACGGCCAGATATCCATCGCCCATGGTTTTAATTCTGGTACAGTTATTATTTACGATGATTTGGTCAAACGAAGAGAATATTTCGGTTAATTCATCGATTAATATTTTGGGCGACAGTTTGGTTGATTTTTTGGTAAAATCAACCAAGTCAACAAATAAAACAGAAGCTTCCCTGTATTTTTTGGGCTTTGATTCCCCCAAAAGGGTAAGTTCGGTAATAATTTCTTTAGGAAGCAATCCGGATACTATTTCCTGTATTTTGTTCTGTCCTTCGCTGATGGCGCGAGCCTGTTTTTCATGTTTTTCGATGGAACTGGATAAGGTAAGCGCGGTTCGCACTCGTGCAAAAAGTTCAATATTTTTAAGGGGTTTCTGTATAAAGTCTAAGGCACCGGCCACTAATATTTCTTTAATGTTTTCTCCTTCTGTTTCCTGTAAACAAACTAATATAGCGGTATCCCAGTTTTTGTTCGACTTTTTAATGAACCTAATCTTTTCCAATAGTTCCGATGATGAATTTTCACAGTCTATAAGAACTAAATTGTAACATGTACTGTTTAATTCGGAAACTGAATCCTCACAAGACTTATTAATGATCAACCATTCTTCATCAAACTCACGTAGTTGTCTTTTAATTATTTGTAGATTAATTTCGTCGTTTCCTAAAATCAGTATTCTAACTGTGTTCATCTGTCCCTTCGTTATTTTTTATACAAAATTATTAGGTCTGTTCGATGGTATTATCGATTTTTAATATTTTTACTCTGAAACAACGGGATGGTTTTGTTTAAGTGGCGAACTTTATGTTTTTTATTGTTGGTTATTCTTTTTCTTAGACGAAAATACTGTTTAAATGTTACATTAATATAACCTTAATGTTATTAACGAATACATGTCACTTTTCTAAATTTTAAACGATGAAGTTAATAAATGCGGAACACCTAGAAACACTAACGGAACAAGCTCAAAATAGCGAAAGAAAAAGGAAGAATTACAATTTTCATGACCGCGACGGCGACTTGGTACAACGCATGTTAAATGCTTTTGAACCCAATACGTACGTTCGTCCACACAGACACGTCAATCCGGATAAACGTGAAGTTTTCTTAATTCTCACAGGCAGGCTTTTAGTAATTTTTTTTAATGATGAAGGAGAAATTACAGATCATGCGATTTTGGATCGGGAAACCGGGCAGTACGGAGTTGAAATCAGTTCCAGTGAATGGCATTCGGCCACGGGATTGGAGGAGGGCACAGTGGTATATGAAATTAAAGACGGTCCGTATTATCAGTCTGAGGATAAAAACTTTGCGCCATGGTCCCCACCTGAAGGTTCGACGGAAGCCCATACTTATTTGAAGGCCTGTTTAACGTACTTAAACATTTCAGTTTAAAGCGTAATCCATTGGGGAACGTTTATAAATGATAAATGTCACCAAAACGGGAATTGCTGCGCAATTAAATCCTTGGACAACCTGAAATACACACTGCAAAGCAGTTTGTATATGTAATGTTAAAAGCAATTAGCCGCACTAAAACCTAACGATGTATTATATGTTTGAAATAAATAAATAACTTTGCGCCTCAATAATAAAATAACAACGTGATGGCTCAAAAACCCACCATACCAAAAGGAACAAGAGATTTTTCGCCGGTTGAAATGGCAAAAAGAAACTTTATTTTTGATACCATTAAGTCGGTATTCTTAAATTACGGTTACCAACCCATCGAAACTCCTGCTATGGAGAATTTATCTACTCTAATGGGAAAATATGGCGAAGAAGGGGATAAGCTTCTTTTTAAAATTTTAAATTCCGGCGATTTTTTAGCTAAGGCAGATGAACGTTTATTGGCTGAAAAAAAATCGGTTAAAGCAACTACGCAGATAGCTGAAAAAGGCCTTCGTTACGACTTAACAGTGCCTTTTGCCCGTTTTGTGGTGCAGCATCAAAATGAGATTGCCTTTCCGTTTAAACGTTATCAAATTCAACCGGTATGGCGGGCCGACAGACCGCAAAAAGGACGTTACAGGGAATTTTTTCAGTGCGATGTGGATGTGGTAGGGTCCAATTCGTTAATGAACGAAGTGGAGTTGATTCAAATAGTGGATGATGTGTACAAGGCATTAAACATTAATGTACTTGTTAAGATGAACAACCGTAAAATTTTAACAGGCATTGCCGAAATTATCGGTGAAGCGGATAAAATTGTTGACATTACCGTGGCCATCGATAAATTGGATAAAATAGGTATAGACAAAGTCAACGAAGAACTGTTACTTAAAGGAATACCTCAAGAAGCAATAGACAAATTGCAGCCTATTATTAATTTATCGGGTACTAATCAGGAAAAAATAGATACCCTAAAATCCGTATTGGCCGATTCCGAAGTAGGTTTAAAAGGTGTTGATGAAATAGAGACTGTTTTAGCATATTTAGCAACGTTGGATATAGCCACCGGGGTAGAGTTGGACTTGACTCTAGCCAGAGGGTTGAATTATTATACCGGGGCTATTTTCGAGGTGAAGGCATTAGACGTGCATATTGGCAGCATTACCGGTGGGGGAAGGTATGATGACTTAACCGGTGTTTTTGGTTTGAAAGATGTTTCCGGGGTGGGTATTTCTTTTGGTGCCGACCGTATTTACGATGTAATGAACCAAATGGATTTGTACCCCAAAGAATCTATCATTTCAACGCAGCTGCTGTTTGTTAATTTTGGCGAAAAGGAAGCTCTTTATTCACTTAAGGCTTTGCAAGAAATCCGTAGGGCTGGAATAAAAGCAGAGCTATACCCCGATGCGGCAAAAATGAAGAAGCAAATGACATATGCCAACAAAAAAGAGATAGGATTTGTGGCAATGGCCGGCGAAAATGAAATGAACGAGGGTAAACTGACCTTAAAAAACATGGGCACAGGGGAACAGCAGTTGCTTACAGTGGAAGAAGTGATTAATATCATCGCCTAACTTAAAGAATTTGCCTAGTTTGCATGAGTCTAAATATATGGGCTCGTGCTTTTTTATGGGTAGAATTTTTAAAAATAGTAATATCAAAATACTTTCCTTTGGTGGCGATATCCGCTTCCCATGATTTCTGTTTTTAATTTTTTGAACCGGTATGTAACCCGCATTATTCTTCGCTTTTCATAAAGATGAAGGCGAATGCAGCAGGCCCTTCAGTCGCCAAGGTAAACAATTAAGTTTCGAGCGAAAACGTTAGGCTGGTCCCAGGCGAAACCCGACATAGTTGAGCTAAATTTGGGTTGTCAATTTGGTTGCGGAATGCAGTGGTTGTCGGAAACAGAGGAAATTCTCATGAATTTTCAGCGCTAATTATCTGTTGTTAATATGAAATTTGTTGTTGAGAGAATAGAAGGAAAAAAATGGAAAAGAAGCATTATATAACACCCGATCCCTTAAGCTTTGAAAAATTAGATGAGCTATTGAATAACAACATTACTGTTGAGCTATCTGACAAGTCGAAAGGACTTATTCAATCGTGCAAAGACTTTTTAGATAACTATTTAGACCAGCATGACGGCCCGGTTTATGGAATTAATACGGGATTTGGCGCCTTGCACGATAAATCCATCTCTAAGCAAGACCTGAGTAAACTACAGGAAAACTTATTAATCAGCCATGCTTGTGGGGCCGGAAAAGAGGTTCCTCGCGATGTGGTTCGATCGATGCTTTTACTAAAAGCCCATGCTTTAAGCCTGGGTAAATCAGGGATTCAGCTAAAAACGGTGGAACGTATCCTGGATTTCTACAATCACAAAGTATATCCAGTGGTGTTGGAGCAGGGATCGTTGGGTGCTTCGGGCGATTTAGCACCGTTGGCACATTTGTTTCTGCCCTTGATAGGTCACGGCGAGGTGTTTTTTAACGGACAAAACATGTCGGCGGAACAAATGTTGGAAACGCAAGGGTGGAAGCCTATTAAACTGGAAGCCAAGGAAGGTTTGGCTTTGCTGAACGGGACACAGTTTATGAGTTCGCATGCAGTATACACCTTGCTGAAAGCGTTTCGTTTGTCTAAATATGCCGATATCATTGCTGCTTTATCCATTGATGCCTTTAACGGCAGGATAGATCCGTTTAAAGAACAAATGCATGTTATCAGACCACATGCCGGCCAGCTGGAAACCGCCAAAAACATAACGGCCTTATTGGAAGGAAGCGAAATACTGAATCAAAAGGATAAAAAAGTTCAGGACCCATATTCGTTCCGCTGTGTTCCTCAGGTTCATGGCGCCATTAAGGATGCCATTAATTATGTGGCAGGTGTCGTTTATACTGAAATTAACTCCGTAACCGATAATCCAATAATTTTCCCGGACGAAGAAATGATTCTGTCGGGAGGTAATTTCCATGGGGAACCATTGGCGTTGGCGATGGACTTTTTAAGTATTGCCATGGCCGAAATAGGCAGTATTTCCGAAAGAAGAACCTATAGGCTGATTTCCGGTGAACGGGGCCTACCGGAGTTTCTGGTAGCCAATCCGGGATTAAACTCAGGTTTTATGATTCCGCAGTATGCAGCGGCATCTATTGTAAGTTTAAATAAACAGATGGCCACGCCTTCTTCGGTAGATTCTATTCCCTCATCCAACGAGCAGGAAGACCATGTTAGTATGGGCGGAAATGCAGCCACCAAAGCCTTGAAAATTGCTGTGAATGTGGAAAGGGTATTGGCAGTTGAGTTGTTTAATGCTGCTCAAGCCTTTGAATTCAGAAGACCAATGAAAACTTCTCCGTATTTAGAGGGTTTCCTGGCAGCATTTAGGGAATATGTTCCATTTGTGACCGAAGACAAGATTATGTACAAAGAAATGGAAGCGGCCGTTGAGTTTTTAAACAATACGGAGTTCAACGAATTTAAGTCATAGTAAAAAAACTTACATTTGTTTCTGATAAAAATCGCCATTGTATTGTTAATCATATAGATAAAGACATATGGGAGACTCGTAAAACAGCTTGTAATTTTCTAGCCTCACGAATTCATCATTCATGTATTTTCGAAATTGAATAATTAATGACAGGTCAGGCTGGAATCTGGGAACTAATCTAAAAATCAATCACTAATGTTACCTTCTCCGCGATTCTCTGTCTTGCGACCTGATTTCCCTGTTGCCCTGACCTTTTATCTGCTTAAGCAGGAAATTTTTAAACTGCGTTTCTGCGTTGTAAAGTTTTATTACTTTGTCGATAGGGAGTACCGTTTTTAGTTTTTCATGGTACTTTTGTTCAATTTTTGCCTCGGTTAACCTGAATTCTATCAATCGGTCTACCAACACTGTTTTTTTAGCATCAGAATATTCCTGCCAATTCAATAGCAATTCTTTGTTAACAGAAGTCTTTTCGTTATTAAGCTTTTCTTTTTCTTTAAAAAAATCGTTGTAAACCGGCCAAAACTGCTGCGCTTCCGCGCTGGTCAATTCCAGTTTGTTTGAAATAAAAGCTATTTTTTGAGCCTTTATGCGTTCCAGTTTTTCCCGTTTAGAGATATTTTGGCTGCTTGAAACAAA
Source organism: Saccharicrinis sp. 156 (assembly GCF_050589685.1). NCBI lineage: Bacteria > Pseudomonadati > Bacteroidota > Bacteroidia > Marinilabiliales > Marinilabiliaceae > Saccharicrinis > Saccharicrinis sp. 156. The sequence goes on along the minus strand of NZ_JBNGOS010000017.1, from coordinate 53,826 downwards.
GCACAAAAGCGTAAATATTATAGTAACCGTAATTCTGTTCATCATTGTTTAATTAAAAAATCACAAGGCCTTCAACATCTTCAATGCTTAACCCTTCTAATAAATTCTGGTCGGTTTTGAACTCTTCAAATATAGCTGAATTATCGTCTTCCAATATAAAATTAATTAATTCAGATTCGTCAAAACTAGATGCCATAAAATCCATAGACATCTCATCTACATGAATGTGATGTGCCATGTTCTTATTTGATGGCATTAAATATGGAGCGCTGTAATATATTAACGCTACCAACAAAAAAATAGCTGCTAACGAGGCCCATGGTTTCATCACCATAATTATTTTCTTGGCGAGAGGTTTTTCTTCGGCAGCAATCCTGTCCATCATTTTATCCTCAAACGAATCAAAATAATCATCTGGTTCTTTGAAACCACCAGTGTCTCCTTGTTTTTTTAGCAGGTCTAATATTTTAACTTCTTCTTTCATTGGTTTATGCATTACTAATAAGAATGAATTGTACTCTTTAGTCGAGATTTAATGTGAAACTATCTACTTAATTAATAGAGATAAGGAACATATTTTATCATTATTAGTATGGGTTGTTGCTTATTTGATATTCAAAAATACAAAAGGTTTAATGGATGAATAAAAAATAATTGGATTAAAAGGTTGGTTATATCTATTCGTCCATATTTGCTTTCAGATAGGCTTCGATTTTTTTAGCGGCATGGTGGTATGATGCCTTTAGCGAGCCAACAGACGTTTCTGTAATTTCTGCAATTTCCTGATATTTCATTTCTTCAAAATATTTTAAGTTAAAGATTATTTTTTGTTTTTCAGGCAGAGTTGCAATCGCTTTTTGAAGCAATAATTGAAGTGCGCTGCCATCAAAGTACGGGTCGCTTTGCAGAGAGTCTCCAAAAGTATTGTCTTCATCGCTTATGGAGTATAGGTTCGCTCTTTTTTTCTTCTTTAGCAAGGTAAGGGCTTCGTTTGTTGCGATTCGGTAGAGCCAGGTAAATAAAGCGGAATTGCCCTGAAAACTTTCCAAATTTTGCCATATTTTAATAAAGCTGTTTTGAAGCGCATCATCTGCATCGTCATGGGTCAGCACTATTTTACGGATGTGCCAGTACAATCGTTCCTTGTACCTGGCCATAAGCATCCTAAAGGCTTCTTGCTGTTTGCCTTTGGTTTTAAATAAATCTACAATTGCGATATCTGTAATTTCCTGATCGACCATTAACATTGTTTAATAACCATCGTTTCCTTTTGACGAAATTCAGTTAAAAAGGTTTAAGTAAGAAGGTAAATATTTTATAATAACTCCATTGATATGTTTCTAAGTGTCAAGTATTGTGATAAATGCTGTATTTAAGATTTTTTGTATTTGTTATATTTTGGATTTTTTAATAGAAATGTTCTACCGCTACTTAATGATGATATAATGCATTCGAATTTTTATCAACCCGAAAATTTGATGTACTTTTGCACAAATTTTTTGACAAAACAGCGACACTGAAATAAATTTAAAATGGGATTACAATGTGGAATCGTGGGTTTACCCAATGTAGGTAAGTCAACCTTATTTAATTGTTTATCAAACGCAAAAGCACAATCTGCCAACTTTCCGTTCTGTACTATAGAACCAAACGTTGGTGTTATTACGGTGCCTGATCAAAGACTGATCAAACTGGAAGAGTTGGTTAATCCGCAAAGAGTTCTGCCTGCAACCGTTGAAATTGTTGATATAGCCGGACTGGTAAAAGGAGCAAGCAAAGGCGAAGGTTTGGGTAACAAATTCCTTTCGAATATACGCGAAACAGATGCTATCATTCATGTTTTGCGTTGTTTCGATGACGATAATATAACCCATGTTGATGGTACGATTGACCCTGTTAGAGATAAAGAGGTGATTGATATGGAGCTTCAGATAAAGGATTTGGAAACGGTTGAAGCCAGGTTGCAAAAATCTGAAAAGGCAGCTAAAGCCTCTAAAGATCCTGAATTGAAGAAGCTGGTGGAAGTACTTTATTTATATAAAGAGGCCCTGGAAGCGGGAAAATCAGCCCGTTCTGTAGAGCTGACAGATACCCAGGAAAAGGTGGCTCATGACCTTTGGTTGTTAACTAATAAACCCATTCTTTATGTTTGTAATGTGGACGAGGCATCAGTGATTGAGGGAAACAGTTACGTTGAAGCGGTAAAAGCGGCAGTGGCAGACGAAAATGCGGAAGTGTTGATTATTGCAGCTCAGACGGAAGCGGACATAGCTGAGTTGGATTCTTTTGAAGAACGTCAAATGTTCCTTGAGGATATAGGTCTGAAAGAGTCTGGTGTTGCCAAACTAATCCGTTCCGCTTATAGGTTGTTGCAATTGGAAACCTACTTTACCGCAGGTGTAAAAGAGGTTCGTGCATGGACATACCCCAAAGGTGCCGTGGCTCCGCAAGCTGCAGGTGTAATTCATAGCGATTTCGAAAAAGGTTTTATTCGGGCCGAGGTAATAAAGTACAACGACTATGTACAATATAAGACAGAGTTAGCGTGTAAAGAAGCCGGTAAAATGAGTATTGAAGGAAAAGAATATGTGGTTCAAGATGGTGATATTATGCATTTTAGGTTTAATGTATAGCGCCTTGAAGTTGTGCAAAGATATCATTAACCGATCTGAATTCAGGTCGGTTTTTTTATATAGTGTATTTTGATCGCATAAAATTATTTAACTTCGTAGTTGCAACCGATATTAGCTTATTGCGTTATAAAAACATAAGTTGCAGACTATGTATGCTATTCGTTACATATTTTTGTTTTTGTGTTTTGTAGCTGCCTGGCAGGTACAAGGACAATCGCAGGATTCTATCCAGTCGGCTATCAAATATTTAGATAAAAAACTGGTAGATGGAGATACCTTGCCGCATATTTATATTGACGAAGTTCAGATAGTTCCGCCCTGGAAATTTAAAAATAAACGCCAGCGTAACCGATATAGTAAGATGGTGGTCAACATTAAAAAAACACTGCCTTATGCACGATTGGCCGAAAAAAGGTTGGATGAGATTTCAGCATCTTTGGACAGTATTAAGGGAGAAAAAAAGAGGAAGGAATTTGTTAAGCGATCCGAAAAAGAGTTGTTTAATGAGTTTGAAAAGCCTTTGAAAAAACTTACTTTCTCGCAAGGAAGAATGCTTATTAAACTAATTGACAGGGAAACTGGAGATACCAGTTATCAGTTAATTAAGGATTTAAAAGGTGGTTTCTCCGCATTTATGTGGCAATCGGTGGCTCGAATATTCGGATCGAATCTAAAACAGGAATACGATGCAAGGGGAGATGATGCCATGGTTGAGCATATTATTCTTATGATCGATAACGGAAGGTTATAACTTTCAAATAAAATTATTGGCAAGTTTCGATAGTTCTTCTATTAAAGGCTTTAAATTGTTATAGGCTAACGGGGTTTCTATGTCGGATAACAAAATTAGGTTTTTTTCTTTGTCAATTTCCGTAATATAGTTCAAATTAACAATGCACGACCTGTGTGTTCTGAAGAAATGGTTTTGTGGTAAATTATCTTCAATACTACCAATGGTTCTGGAAACATACAACGGATCGCCCGTTGTTTTAAATATTTTACAATAATTGCCGTCTGCAACTATTGCTTTTATTTCATTGTATGAAACAATGTGAACTCCCTTTTGATGATTGACCAAAAGTTTACAAGTGTTATAAGCTGCGTCTTTGTTTTGTGATTGTGCAAGTGAGGCGTTGTTCTTTTTTAGATTTATTTTTAAGACTGCATCTACAATTTGTTTAGGTTTTATGGGTTTTAGCAAATAACCGGATGCACCGAGTCCTACAGCATCCACCGCATATTGTTGGTGAGCGGTAATGAAAATCACATCAAAACTAATGGTGTCGAAATAATTAAACAGATCAAGCCCTGATTGATGGGGCATTGTTATATCCAGAAAGACAATATCTGGTGTATATTGTTTAATAATCGAAATTGCATCGGTTAAGTTATCGGCGGTTGCCACCACTTCAACAACATCATGGAGATACATTTGCAATATCTTTTCAATACTTTGCCTGGCAGAAATCTCATCGTCTATAATAACAGCCTTTAACATACGAAACTTGTGTATAATATATTCAAAAATTCATAACCATGAAATTAAATAAAAAATATTTAATATTCCAGATTTGTATGCTTTATTTGTAAAAATAGGTATTTCGTGTGAAAAAGTAATGGTTTCGTTAAATGGATAATGTAATAATAGAAATTCTTATTTATAATAACAATCTTTGTGTTCGTACCATACTACTTTATATTATGAACAAATTCGCTTCTCTGGCTATGATTAAAAATAGCATTAGTAAATGGGAATTTCCCCATTTAGTTTTATTTCTTCAATGTATTTTTATTGTTAGTGCGTTAATAATTTGGTTAATAAGCTGAGGTTTTGGGTTGGGAAAGATAAGACTAAACAAACTTAAAAGACTTTTGGGTCAAGAACCCAAAAGTCTTTTGTTAGCATATATTTATTAATTTACCAATCAGTTTATTTGCGCCTGTTTCAATTTGAACAATAGTAGCATCTAACATGTAGCAGGGTGTTGTTAGTATTTTATTTGTTTCGTCATATATGATCTCTCCATGGGTAGTTATTTTGTGATTTCCACCCATTAACTCAATGGCACTAATGGTAGCTTTGTCACTTCCAATTGTTACAGAGGCCCCTTTTATAACCTGTGCAATGATTGCCGGAGAAATACAAAGGGCTCCAATGGGTTTTTTAGCCTGATGGAATGATTGAATTACTTCGGCTATTTGTTGATGTACAGAGCAATCGGCTCCTTTAAAGGCGAAGTCGGATAAATTTTTCGCTACCCCAAAACCTCCCGGAAACACAATGGCATCAAAATCATTTACACTTAACTCAGTTAAGGGTAAAATATTTCCTCTTGCAATTCGCGCAGATTCTATTAATACATTTCTGCTTTCGGTCATTTCTTCGCCATTGGTATGATTAATTACATGATGTTGTTCAATGTCGGGAGCAAAGCAACTGTATTGGGCTTTGTTTTTTGCAATAGCGAGCAATGTTAATGTGGCTTCATGGATTTCCGATCCATCGTATACACCACAACCGGATAAGATGACTGCAATTTTTTTCATTTTCTGAGTTTGTAGGTTAAACAACTTCTACATTGAGTACGTTAAATATAATTATAAACCCTAAAATAGCAATAGACATTTTTGGATATTGTGTCTGGGTAGCTTTGTTTATCGGACTATGACCAAAGCGGCCATCAAATGGTAAGGATAGGAATCATTCCTTTAGCTTGACTGTGGGCAGAATGTTCACTATGTACATTTCACCATTCCAAACAAAAAAATACAATAAAAACGTATGGAAAAAATATATGTTAAGAAAAGCGGATTTTGTTTTTAAGCTTTAATGGTTAAAAAGTAAAAATGTATATATGTTAAATGTTTCGAAAAACACAATCTTGGTAGCAGCATGAGAAAATATGTCAGGGTGTAAAATTTCGTTTAATAGGGGTGTAATTTACTTTAATGTGCAAAATTATATTCAAATCGTGCAAAAAAAGTGCATAAAAGTATCATTAAGCTTTTTTAACTTGTGAGAAGAAAGATTTTTTAATAGTTTTATCTTGTTCGCTTCACTAAAAGGGCAGAAATTCAGTGAGGTCGAAAACGAAAAAACCGAATCATGATTAACAAACTTAATATTTAGTTTGTTTATATAAAAAACTATTATGATATAGTCGGTTTACTTATGAATTTAAGAGTGTAATTTTCGGATTTTATGAAACTAAAATTTAAGGACATGTTTAGGAAGACAGACGATAATACCGTAAGGTTAAAGCGAAAGATTTTTTGGTTCTTTGTTATTGAAGTGCTGTTAGTAATTGCGTTATTGGGCTTTACTTTTTTCTTGATAACCGTGGTGTTAAACTAGTGTCGTATCCACCTGCTTTGGCAGCCCAGGTTTTTTTTACTTTCTGACTGATTGAAAAATCTTTTACGTAATGTCGTTAATGCGAATTTATTTCTTGTTAAAAATCAAAATAAGTTCAACTTAAGCGTCATTTCACACATCACAGCAGGATGGGGTTTACATTTCTTTAACGAACAAGGATTTTTGAAATAGTATTTTTTCATCCAGCCAAGTGGTTAATTTCCATTCACCTTTCTTATTGTAGATGGGTTCCCAAATAGTATCTCCCAAAAAGAATTCATAATTGTTTGAGCTAACAAAGTACTCACCGGTAAAAGGTGGGGCCGGTTTACCCTGTTCGTCAGGAAAAGGCGGATGATCAATTCTGAATTGAATACGTTTGCCTTTTGCACCGTGTATTCTTATCACATAGCCAAATTCAATATCCAATTCCAACGGTATTTCGTTGGTTATTTTTTTAAGTTTAGGTAATTTCTTTGAGCTACGGTCCCAATGTGAATATATGCCATAGCTATATAACTCCGAATCAATGTTTTTTTTGGCCATATGGTATCGTGTAGATTATTCTTCCAACAAATATTTTAACTGGTCGAGCATCATAGGAATATCTTCTTTGTAAATACCGTTTTTAAGAAGCACAGGAATATCCTCATTGAAGGTTTCGAAAAATTCTTCTACTTTTTTCATCTGTAATATTGCCTTTTGATAGAATTTCAACGCTTCTTTACGGTTGTTTTTGCACCAGCAAACATGTCCGATATTTATTAAATCGTGCGTGCCTGAATTTGATGTTAACAGTTTTTGATAATATTTTTCGGCCTGGTCAAAGTTGCCGGTAACAAAAGAACACCAGGCAATCGGTCTCCAAACTTTCGTGTTGGACTGGTCTAGGTATTCCACCTTAAAATAATATTTGAGGGCCTGGGAATAATCTTTCAGGTCGAGATGACAGTGGCCAATAGAAGCTTGTGTGTGCAGATCCTCGGGTTTAAGTCTTTCTGCAATGTGATAATATTCCAGTGCTTTTTCCGGATTCTTCAAAAACTTATAGATTAGGGCAATTTTTTTGGTAGTCCAAACCTGTTCAGGCTTTAAGATATCTGCTTTCAGGTAGTTGTTAAGCGCTTTATTATATGCTTTTTGTTGTTGATGACAGTAGGCCAGCTTTTGTATCACTTCAATATTTTCAACATCTTGCTTTACAATTAGTTCAAAAGCTTCCGATGCTTCTTTAAAGTATTCTTTTTTGAAGAAGAATTCTGCAATTTGCCTTAAGCCGTTCGTGTTACTAACAATTTTATTAAAGAACCATTTGTTATGAAAATCCATTTTCCACGAAAATACGTCTTCAAACTGACTGTGCAATGGATGAAGTTTGTAGAAACGATAAAGATCCTGAATATATCTGTTCGAAATAATTGAGTTTTCTTTTCCGGCTTTCACCATCTTTTCATCTTTCTCAATCTCGTTCATTTGCTCTAGTTGCTGTTGCAACATATTACCCATCATTTCTTTCTGAAACTGTGGCATATGCGGTATGCTCAGAAATAAAGAATACTTGTCGGAATTACACAGGAACCCCGAGTTGGTCAGACTGTCCTGCACGGCTTTGGAAGAGAATATGTGCGACTCGTCCTTCAGTGTTGCTTTAAGTTCGCTATTTTCCACGTAAAACGGAACCAGCCAATTGCTTACGCTATTGAAGAAACTAAAATGCTTTAGCATTTTAAAGGTATTTAAAAACACATCGGCACCTTCCATCTGCAATTCCGTTAGCTCTTCCAGTTTGCTCATCAATTCCGGTGAATCTTTAAAAAAATCTTCCCATTCGGGATTTTCTCCTTCGTTAAACTTTTCTCCCAGCATATTGTCCAAATCTAGTTTGTTCCTGAGATTGGGTCGCATTTTAACCACTTCGGGAATAATCTCATCCGTTAACTTTTTTGAAATTTTTTCGGTTTCACGGGTGCGTATTAATTGAACAGTGATAGAAATAAAGTTGTCAATTAATCCCTTATTGTCTTCAAGTAGTGATAGTCTGGCAGAAATTTCAGGGTAAAGGTTGGTTCTGCTATCATATTTATAAAGAGTCAGTAATAATCCGGTAATACCGCGTTGTTTCAGTTCATTTTCAGGATGGTTTGCAAAGTCGAACATAAGGAGGATTTTCTCCAAACAGAATTCTTTTAGCAAACCAATGGTCAAGGCTGAGATGAAAATACTACGGTAACTAAAATGGATCGAAGCGTCATGGATTAATTTCTTTATCTCGCTTACTTCGTCATTGGAAAGTTCTTCAGTTACCCAAAGTTTATTGAAAATAAGCAGTGCCGCACGGTTCTCTATGTCACTACCAATATCTGCCTGCTCCGACATTCGCTGTTGTGTCAATTCACCATAAAACGATTGAATAAGTTCTTTTAGTCCGTTTGATTCCTCTGTTTTTATTTTTCTTCTTGTCTCGAAGAAAATCCCACTCGAATGTATGTTGTTAATGGAGGAAAAAAGTTTATCCGATAAATGATAGCAAGAACTCACTATGTTATTGTATACTTTTTGACGTTCGGGGTCATTAACTCCTTCCACCGTATATTTTAGCATACTTTTATAGGTGAACTCCAGATTATAGTGCTCGTCAATTAGGTTTCCTCCATGATAAGTTGTGGTTAATTTCCCTAAAACAGATAAGGCCTCTTTTACTCTTTTTTCGGCAAGAGCCTTTTCTACCTCAATCTGTTGTGATTTAATATTTGATATGTCCATTCCTGCGTTAATTTAGATTCCCTTATTCAAATTTAGGCATATAAACTCGAATACCTTGGATTGCAATATAGGAATATATTAATTTTACTGGCACAAAAAGTAAACCAATATTCTCGTGTACCTTGTTTACATGGCATTTTGTCAGTTTCGGCAATTTGGTTAATTTGTAGCAAATAAAAAATGTCAATGCAAAGAATAAACTTTTATTTAGTAAAGCTTTTGTTGGTTGTAAGTTTGGCGGGTAATGCGCAGGTAAAAAAGATAGGTATCCCCGAACTGGAATATTTTGATAGGCGCGAATATAATGGAGGCACTCAGAATTGGGATATCTCCCAAGCGAAATCAGGTTTGGTTTATTTTGCCAACAACGATGGGGTGTTAGAGTTTGATGGCCTGAATTGGGATCTGTTAATAAGCAATGAGAGATCTTCAATTGTTAGAAGTGTAAAAGTGTTAGGAAACAGGATTTATATGGGTTCCTTTAACGAATTGGGCTACTACGAATATGATTCCCTGCAAAAATTAAGGTTCACTTCGTATGCGAATTTCCCGGGACTTAACGAGATGGGTGAATTTTGGGAAATCCATCATTGGAATAATTACATCGTTTTCCGATCGGAACGAGGGATGTGTATATTTAAGGATGATGAGCTGGTGAACGTTATTCATTCTCCTTCCAGGTTTGTGTCCTCGTTTTTGGTGAATGGGTTGTTGTTGGTACAAGATGAAAAAGTCGGTTTAATGGAAGTAAGGGGGGAGCGCGTTTTTCCGGTTTCCGGTGGTAACGAATTCACGAATTCGGAAATTGTTTCTGTATTATCATTGGCCAATGATAAGATTGCTATCGCCACCATGAAAAAGGGTTTGTTTGTATGGGATATGCAAAAGGTTAAAAAGTGGAAGGTAAAAGCAGATTCCTTTTTGCAACAAACCAATATTTTTTGCGGATTGAAATATTTGAACGATTACTTGGTTTTCGGAACAATTCAGGGTGGACTGGTTATTACTTCACTCAATGGGGAGGTGGTCATGCAAATTGATAAAGACAAGGGGCTGAAGAATAACACCGTTTTAAGCGTTTGCTCTGATAATGAAGGTAATATATGGGGTGGACTGGATAATGGTATTGTTAGGGTAAATTTTAATTCCGCCGTTACCTTCCTGCAAAGTTACTACAATCTGGGAACAGGTTATTGTGCTGAAAATTACCGGGGCGATTTCTATTTTGGAACCAATCAGGCCTTGTATACGATAACCGAGGATAAATTTCACGACCCGTTAAAAAAACGAGATGATTTTATAAGGGTGAATGGAACGGATGGACAAGTCTGGAGTTTATTTAAAACTGATAACGCCTTGTTGTGTGGGCATAATATTGGAGCTTTCGAAATTATTGGAAATCAAGCACGGCTATTAACACCTGATGAGGTGAATGGAGTGTGGAACTTTAGGGAAGTCATTGGCAACCCCAATATGATTATCTCCGGAACGTACAATGGCTTATGTTTGTTTGAAAATAGAGGAGGACGTTGGTTTTTTAAAAACAGAATTGCGGGGTTTGATGTATCTTCAAGATACATTGAATGGGACAAGAAGGGTGATATGTGGATTTCTCACGGCTATCAGGGGGTTTACAGGTTGCAGTTTGATAAGGATTTTTCAAATGTATTAAAAGTGGATATGTTTAAAAATACCGTGTTTGCGGATAATACGTCTGGTTTGGTTCTTTCAAAAGTAAATGGTGAATGTTTGTTTTCGGGGAAGGATGGGATATATGCGTTGTCGGATGAGAGTAATGACTTTGTCAGGGATGATAGTTATGACACATATTTTGAAAAGGGAAATTTCCCCAATATAATAAGAGAAGATAGCTATAGGAATTTATGGTGCTTTCATGATAATAGCATGGGCGTATTGAGATATTTGGAGGATGGAACTTACAAGAAAATAGAATACCCTTTTATTTCCCTGGAACGAAAATTAGTAAGCGGTTTTGAGTATGTTTCGGTTTTAGACGGGGAAAATGCCCTGTTTGGTGTAGAGGATGGTTTTGCCCATTACTCATCATCGGATATAAAAAATTATCAGCAGCCCTTTAACGTGCACATTAGATCCTTTAGGGAAATTTCAGACTCGGTGGTGTACAGTTTGAATAATTTACAGCAGGATGGTAATGTTCAGCAAGTTGTGCCCCAATTCAAATTTAGAAACAATTCATTCGAGGTAAGCTATACGGCTTCGTTTATGGAAGGTAGCGGGGTGTTGTATTCAACTTATCTAAAAGGCTTTGACGATTCATATACAAAGTGGAGTGTTAACAGGGTTCGGACATTCTCAAACCTGTACGAGGGGGAATATACTATTGTGGTAAGGGCAATTAACAAATACGGTGTGGAGGCTATGCCTATGCATTTTAGCTTTGAGGTATTGCCCCCCTGGCACAGGACCCTTTATGCAAAAATTGGTTATATTGTTTTGATTTTACTGGTTGCCTTTATCTTGTTTTTTATCGTTAACAAAAGGATTGAATTAAGCAAACACAAAGAAAAACTGAAGCAAAAGGAACAGTTTAAAGCCAAAGAGGAACAGCTTAAAAGTGCGGCGTTGCAATCGGAAAAGGAGATGATAAAGATGCGAAACGATAAATTAAGGAGCGAAATGGTTTTTAAGGAAAAGGAACTGGCCAACTCAACCATTAATCTCATTCAAAAAAACGAACTTCTATCCGATATTAAAACGCAACTTAAAAAACTGATTAAAATTCGTGACCATAACGACATGGATCGGAAGCTAACTTCCCTCATCAGAAAAATTGACAAGGATATTGATACGGAAAACAACTGGGAAGTTTTTGAGATGCATTTTGGACAGGTGCACGAAGAATTTTTAAAAAGACTATCCGAACTGCATCCCGACCTGTCGCAAAGAGAGCGAAAACTAAGCGCTTATGTAAGGATGGGCATGTCCTCCAAAGAAATTGCATCCTTGATGAATATTACAACGCGGGCAGTAGAAAACAACCGTTACAAACTCCGTCAGAAATTGGGCATAGCGCAGGGTGAGAACCTGTCCGCATATATAGGTAAGCTTTAATTTAACCAAGATATATAATTAATAAAGCTTTCATCGGGAAGCTGTCTCAAAAGTCGAAATACTTTAAAGTCAACCTGCATTTAATAAGTGGCATGCGAAAAGTTCCTCTCCACCTGCAGGGGGGCGGGCACTGACGAAAAGTATCGTCTCAAATTCTTCGTGATAGGCTATGGCCATAGGAGAAAGTGGCGGGGATGCGGGTAATTACTAGTACCTCTAACCTCCCGTAAGTTCTGCTGGTTATTAAAATACTTTTAAAAGACAGCCCTATTTATTTAAATCCCGGCTATTGATCCGTTCCATCTATTAACACCGCCTGTTTAGGTTGGCGAATGATTGATAAGTAATTGGGCTTCAACTAAGAGGTTAGTCACGCAACCTGTCATCACCCCCAAAAAGCATCAAAGTCATAGACCATGGTCGTGCACGACATGCTCCCCAGCATACACAGACTGATTTAAATAAGCCTGTGTAAATGCTGGGGATAGTGTGTGTGTTGGCTTAATAATCCATGGAGCATATAGGTTTATCGGAAAATGAATGTTAATAAATGATAATCTATTTGATTTGTTAAAATATGATTAAAGTGTAATATGGAAAGAGCCGTATATTTATTTTTAAAAAACATAAATCCCAATAAATCAGATGTAAAAATATATTTGTGTGAGGTTATTATGAGGTGTAAAAATGATTAAAGTGAGTTTTATATGATGTAAAATATTAGCTTACATTAACATTTGATTGCATTTTTGTATCGAAAGTTAATTCTAAATCAAAAAGCAAATGAAGAATTTATTAGGAACAATTTTCCTGCTACTGTGTACAACCGTAATTTGGGCGCAAGACACAGCCATTACAGGAACAGTAACATCCTCGGAAGATGGATTGCCCATCCCCGGAGTGAGTGTAATAGTAAAAGGTACAACCAATGGTACTATTACAACTATAGACGGTGATTTTTCACTGAACGCGAATATGGGAGAAACGTTGGTGTTCTCTTTTATTGGTATGAAGACGCAGGAACACGTTATTAGCAGCACTACTATCAATGTAGAGATGCAAAGCGAGATTTCTGACCTGGACGAAGTTGTTGTGGTGGGTTACGGAGTGCAGAAAAAAAGTGCCGTTACCGGAGCAATATCCTCAATTAAAGCGGAGGATATCCAGAAAATGCCTATTCAACGTGCGGAACAAGCTATTCAAGGTCAGGTGGCCGGTGTGCAGGTAGCTGCTAACTCGGGACAGCCAGGATCCGGAATTTCTGTTAACATTCGTGGTGTTGGTACAACCGGAAATTCCCAGCCGCTGTACATTGTGGATGGTAACCCGGTAGGTGACATCTCTTACCTGGCTTCTACCGATATAGGTAGTATGGAAGTTTTGAAAGATGCATCCGCATCTGCTATTTACGGAGCCAGGGGGGCCAATGGTGTTGTTATTATTACAACTAAAAAAGGTACTGAAGGTACAGCCAAGTTATCGTATGATGGTTACTATGGTGTGCAGAATGCGTGGAGGAACATGGATCTTTTAAATGCGCAGGAATATCAGATGATAATTAACGAATCATTGTTGAATTCAGGTTATAGTAGCGCGAATTCAGCTTGGATTCAGGATAGTGAATTAGTAGGAATAGGTACAGGAACAGATTGGCAAAAGGAAATTTTCAGGGAAAATGCGCCTATTCAAAGCCATACCTTAACATTAAGTGGTGGTAACCAAAACGTGGTGTACTCTACTGCATTGTCCTATTTTGCACAGGACGGTATTGTTTCGGAAGATAAATCAAGCTACGAACGTATTAACTTCCGTGCAAATGCCGATTATACTTCTTATAATGAAAAACTAAAGATTGGATCTACAATATTATACTCACGTTTTAACTCTCAGGGAGTTGATCCAAATAATGTATATAATTCTCCTTTGGCACGAGCCATTAATATTGATCCTATAACGCAAGTAAAGGATGAAGACGGTGAATTTAATTGGCCTATCAGAAACATGCAGGAAATCGTAAACCCGGTTGCCGGCATGTATTATCTGCATGATGAGTATAGAACTGATAAAATCGTGGGTAACTTATATGCAGAGTATAAAATAATACCTGGATTGAAGGTTAAATCATCCATAGGTATTGATTATGCTTATCAATGGCATGATATATATACTCCGATTTATGAATTAAGTGATATTACCAAAAATACCAGTACACGAGTTTCTAAGGAAATGATAAATTGGTATACCTATAACTGGGAAAACACGCTTAATTACCATAAAAAAATCGGTGCTCATGAGGTGGATGCGATTGTTGGTACCACATTAATGACAAGTACAGAAGAGAACCTTTCGGGAGGTGCAAGTGATATGATTATTGATGGTGTGGATTATGCTTACATCGATAATTCTGGAAACACTGAAAGTAAAACGTCTGGCGGTGGTTTTAGTGAAAACTCGTTACATTCATTTTTTGGTCGAGTAAACTATAGCTATGGTGATAAATATATGGCCTCGGTTACAGTTCGTCATGATGGATCATCTCGTTTTGGATCAAACAACCGTTATGCAACATTTCCTTCGGTTTCAGCAGGTTGGATCATTTCGGAAGAAGATTTCTTGAAGGACAATCTCGGTCCGATCAGTTTTGTGAAATTGAGAGCTAGTTGGGGGCAGAACGGTAATGAGAATATCGGAAATTTCGCCTATTTATCGTCGATTGCCAATAATAATAACTACAACTTCAATGCTGGTACAACGGTTAACGGTTCTGCACCTACAAAAGTTGCAAATCCTGACTTAAAATGGGAAACTTCAGAGCAAACCGATATAGGAATGGACTTGAGAGTAGGATCTAACTTTTCGTTAAACTTTGATTATTACAACAAAAAAACGAAAGACCTATTAATTGATGCCCCAATACCAGGCTATGTTGGTAATTCTGCTCCAACGGTTAATGGTGGAACTGTTGAAAATAAAGGGGTTGAATTGTTGTTAGGTTATAGAGATAACATTGGTGATTTCTCTTATGGAGCTACCCTGAACTTTTCGTCGAATAAAAATGAAATGACACAGATTAATAACGATGAAGGTATTATTTATGGAGGAATTAATATTGGTCCTTCCGGGATGAAGGAACTAACGATTGCCAAAGTAGGTGAACCAATCGGGTTTTTCTGGGGGTATGAAACTGCAGGTGTGTTCCAAAACCAGGCAGAAGTTAATGAACACAGTGTGGGTGGCGTGTTAATACAGTCAAATGCTAAGCCAGGAGATTTGATCTATGTGGATCAGAATAACGACGGTGTAATTGATAATGCCGATAAAATTAATTTAGGTGATCCTCACCCTGACTTTACGACCGGAGTAAATATTAATATGGCCTATAAAAATATAGATTTCAGCATGTTTTGGTACGGGGTTGTTGGAACCCAAATGGTCAATGCAACCCGCCGTTACGATTTGCCAAATGCGAATTACCAAACATCTGTTCTTAACAGATGGACAGGCGAAGGAACTTCGAACACAGAACCAAGAGTGGTATGGAGTGACAATAATAACAACCAGGGTAATTTCTCGGATTATATGGTGGAGGATGCAGATTACTTAAGACTTAAGAATCTTCAGATTGGTTATACTTTGCCAAAATCTATGCTTAAAAAAGTTAATATCGACAGAGTTAGGATTTATGTGTCAGGTGACAATTTATTAACATTTACTGAGTATTCTGGTTTTGAGCCAGAGATAGGAAATAGTGATAATGTGTTTTATACAGGTGTAGACCAGGGAGTTTACCCGCAAGCAAGAGTTTTCTCGGTAGGTGCCAATATCACTTTCTAAGCTTATTTTAACAGATTAAACAAAAAACAATGAAAAAGTTAATTTATATACTTTTATGCACTGTTGCATTGATGGGCTGTGAAGACTATCTGGAGAAGAGTCCTGTAACGGAGCAAACAGAAGAAAATTTTTATCGTACTGAGGACGATATGTACCGTGCTTTAATCTCGGTGTACGAACCATTGCAAAGAAACTGGGGAAGTACTATCCAGCTTACGATGGATATTGCTTCTGACGACTGTTACGGAGGCGGGGGTAGCGCCACTGATGGTGTTGATTTAAAGAGAGTAAACCGCGGTAATACAACCTCTTCCGAAGGTATGTGGGAAGTAATGTGGGAAGATCATTATGCCGGAATTTATCGGGCGAACTTATTTCTTGAGAAAGTGGAAGCTTCAGAGATTACTGAAGAGCACAAAAAAGAATATAGTGGTGAAGTGCTGTTCTTACGCGCATATTATTATTCTAATCTGGTAAGGTTGTTTGAAAATATTCCTCTAATAACGAAAACATTAACAACCGCAGAATATTCTCAAAGCCAGAATCCTGTTGATGAGGTTTACGCACAAATTGCCAGTGATCTTGAGACGGCAATTGCGAACCTGGACGGTGTTACTTACAACAATGCAGAAAAAGGACGTATTACAGAGTGGGCTGCAAAAGCTATGTTAGCCAGAATGTATTTGTTTTATGATGGAGTTTACGGAAGTGGGGACGCTGCATCTACTATGCCTGGAGATGTAACGGGAAGCGATGCATTAGCATACGTAAACGATGTCATCAATAATAGTGGAGCTGATTTAATTGACTTCGCAAGTCTTTGGGGTCATTCGGATGTAGACGGAACATGGATTGAGAATTCGGTTGAAGGTATTTTCGAAGTGCAGTTCTCTAATCAAGGTGAAAGTTGGCAATGGTGGAGTGCCCCCTATGATACCGGTAACAAAACCGTTGTTTTTGTGGGTCCCAGAGGTGTTCCGGAGAATTCGGAGTATTTTTCATCATGGTGTTTTGCACCGGGTACGCAACAACTATATGATGCGTATGAAGACGGTGACCTAAGAAGAGACTTAACCTTGATCGATGCAGATTTGGAGATGGGAGAAGGAACGTATACCATCGGCGATCAGCATACCGGATATTTTAATAAAAAGTATGCAGGATTAAAAAGCCAGGTGCCGGATGTTGGACAACCGGAACTTAACTTCCCGCAAAACTTTATCGTTATTCGTTTTGCAGATGTACTTTTAATGGCTTCGGAATTAGAGGTTAAAATAGGCACAAACGGAAACGCAGTAACGCACTATAACAGAGTTAGAGAACGTGCATTCGGTGATGCCTATAATCCTGTGGGAGACGTAACGCTTGCTCAAATATTCGAGGAAAGAAAACTTGAATTAGCCTATGAAGGTATTCGTTATTGGGATTTGTTGAGACAAGGTATGGATGTGCTTACCAATGCAATTAATGCAACAAACTTAGGTGGTATCTACGATTCGGGCGTTAATGCAGCAGCCAGAGGTTTTTGGCCAATTCCAACCAGTGAGATAGCGCTTTCGAATTATGCGTTGGAACAAAATGACGGTTACCAATAGAATCAGGTTTTAGTTAACGGATATTATATAAAAACAGAAAATATGAAAAATTTAATATATTATATGATGCTGTTGTTGGTTGTTGCATCTTGTACTCCGGATGAGTTCAGTGCTCCTGCCAACCTGACAGCCGATCAGATTGATTGGGTGATTACACCTACGGAAACAGTGAACGAATATCAGTTGGTGAATAATACTTACGGAGTAACATGTATATGGGATCTGGGAAATGGTGTTAAAGCAACTGGTGATACGGCCATAGCGCAATATACTTTTGCGGGTACTTATACGGTTAAGTTGCTGGTTATTAATCAAGGTGGTACTGTAGAGGTTGAGAATAACATTGTTACAGATCAGGATAATATGGCTTTCTTATCCGGATACCCTTACGATCAATTGGTGGGTGACGGTGACCAGGCATGGGCAGTAGATGCTTATTATAAGGGGCATTTTGGCTTAGGGCCTACATTGACTAATCCCATTGAATGGTATGGAGCAAATCCAAACGATAAAGCGGAGAGAAGTTTTTATGATGATCGATTTACCTTTAAAATTAATGAATCAGGTTTGGTTGTTAATCAGGAAACCAATGGTTATGTATATGCCAATGGTGCATGGGCATCTGAGCTTGGTTCTACAGAAGGTAACCAAGAACCGGATGGAGGTGATTTTATTATGCCTTTTGACGGAGGGGATTATGTATGTTCGGTTTCCGGTGATATGCTGACCGTAAACGGTGGCGGATTCCTGGGATATTACGCAGGTGCTAACGAATATCAGATTTTAACCTTAACGGATGAACTGTTAGAGGTGGTTTTCTGGGATACCAAGTCAAATTTTTACTGGTTTACCAGATTCAAGCCTGAGGATAAATTAACTCCGGAGCCGGCAGAGGAGATTAAGGAATTGTTGGCCATTGATATCATGGATGATTTTGAAGGGAATGGAAATATCCAATGGTCCACCTCCGATATCGATAAATTTGAAATAATTGACAATTTTGCCCCGGTGCCAATCAATGAGTCTGCTAAAATTGCCATCTATAAAAAAGGAACCGGTGAATGGTCCAATGTAAAAGCGGTATTAACTCATTTCATGGATCTCTCAGAAAGAAATGTATTTACCATGAAAGTGTTTATTCCGGGTTTTAACGATTATGTAACAGAATGTAACCCTGGTACTGATTGGTTGGCTACCCACAATTTAATGCCACAGGTAGATGTTAAACTTCAGGCCAGTGCTTTGGGTGGAGACGCCTGGACAACCCAAGAGGTTAGAAGTCATGTATTGACTGAAGACCAATTTGGGAAATGGGTTGAATTGACATTTGACTTTAGTGATGTGTCAGACCGAGTTGATTTTGACCAAATCATTATTCAATTAGGAAACGAAGGGCACTGTAACACGGGTATCTTCTATTTGGATGATTTTATTTTATTATAATTAGTATTACCCTGGACGTAATGCGTCCAGGGTATTTTCACCATATTAAATAAATTGATATGTATAGTTTTCAAACAAAAGTTGGCAATATAAAGAAACTTGCTTTGTTGTTTTCCATTCTGTTGTTTTCGTCTTGTTCAAAAAGCGATGATAGTGAGATGGGGTATGTGGCGGATTTTGAATTTGAGGTGGATACAAATAATGTAAGTTTCACCAATACCTCAACTGGTGAATACCTATACATAGAATATGACTATGGAAATGGTGAAACATCAGGAGCGCAATCGAATAAAGCATATATGGGTACCGCATATTACCCTTTAAAAGGTGAATATACTGTTAAACTAACTGTTTATGGGCCGTCCAACACAAGTAGCGACACCAAAACTATTAGCAAAACAGTAACTATTGTGGCAGATGACCCAGACTATATCCCTGCAGAAGAAGGCCTGATCTGGTCTGACGAATTTAATGAATCATCCATCAATACAGATAATTGGACTTTTGAAGTCGGTCACGGAGATTGGGGTTGGGGCAATAACGAGCTTCAGTATTATACCGATGGTGATAATGCCAATATACAGGATGGTAAGCTGATAATAACCGCACGTAAAGTGGACGATAATACCACTACAGGTTCCTATACATCAGCTCGTATGGTAACCATGGATAAGCAAGAATTTACCTATGGACGAATTGAAGTGAGAGCTAAACTTCCTTCAGGCAGAGGTGTTTGGCCGGCAATATGGATGTTGGGCGCAAACTTGAGCACTGCCGGTTGGCCGGCATGTGGTGAAATAGATATCATGGAGTATGTAGGTTATCAACCCAATGTTGTTCACTCAACAATACATACTGCTTCCGGTTCCGGCGTGGATGGAAGTGGGGGTTCGCAAACATTGGATTCAGCCGAAGAAGAGTTTCATGTATATGGAATGATATGGAACGAGGAATCAATTACATTTTATATTGACACCGAAGATAATATAACACATACTTATGCCCCAGCGGTTAAAAATGCTAACAATTGGCCTTTTGATAAATCACAGTTCTTTATACTTAACCTGGCTGTTGGCGGTAACTGGGGCGGTGCGCAAGGCATCGATAATTCTATTTTCCCTCAAACGATGGAAATAGATTATGTGAGAGTTTATGAACTATAGGCATAATCATTTTAATAGACTTGGGTTTAACAGGGAAAATAAACGCTCTTTCAAACCCAAAAATTACAGTGATAGTAGGTCTTTAAAATTAATGTTACCTCCGGAAAGTATAGATATGAGACAATATGTTGCCTTATTAATTTTATTGTTAAGTGTAAATGTAATTGCTGCAGAAAATTTGTTGCAAAACAGTTATTTGCGTAAAGGATTTACATTGAACGGAAAGTGGAATTATATTGTAGATGTTTATGAAACAGGTTACTACAATTATCGTTGGGAACCGCACGACGGATCAACCAATCCGGGTGCAGGTGCTTTTTTCCTTAACGAGAAACCTGAAACAAAAAAAGATTTGATCGAATACGATTTTGATATGGCTCCAACGCTTTTAGTACCGGGCGATTGGAACTCCCAAAAAGAAAAACTTTTTTATTACGAAGGTACTTTATGGTATAAAAAATCATTCGATATTCCTGATTTTGACTCAAACAAGCGTTACTATATTCATTTTGGAGCGGTAAACTACAGAGCCGATGTATACGTAAATGGTAAAAAACTGGGTATGCACAAAGGCGGTTTCACATCGTTTAATTATGAAATGACGGGAATAGTTGAAGCCAGGGACAACTTTGTGGTAGTAAGAGTAGATAATAAACGTGCTGCCGATGAGGTGCCAACCCTAAATACCGATTGGTGGAATTACGGGGGAATTACCAGAAGTGTAACTGTTTTTGAGTTAAGCCAAACCTTTATAGAAGATTATAGTCTGCAATTAGATAAGCAAAACATAAAGCTGTTAAATGGTTATGTACAGCTTAATGGAAAGGCTAAAGCTAACACCAAGGTTTCGTTATATATACCGGAACTTAAATTAAATAAAGAATTTACTACCGATGCTAACGGAAGGGTAGACTTTTCTATACCTGTTAAAAATATAAGCTTATGGAGTTGTGTAAACCCTAAGCTTTACCAAGTAAGGTTTACAACTGGTGAAGATTGCCTAAATGACAAAATAGGATTCCGCCAAATAACAACCAAAGGTTCAGATATATTGTTAAATAACGAAGTCGTTTTCTTAAAAGGAATATGTATTCACGAAGAAAATGGGATGCGCGGAGGCAGAGCACACTCTATGGAGGATGCACAAATGCTGTTAAACTGGGCCAAAGAATTGGGATGCAACTTTGTTCGTCTGGCGCATTATCCGCACAACGAAAATATGGTGCGCCTGGCTGATGAGATGGGGATACTTGTATGGAAAGAAAATCCTGTGTATTGGACGATTCAGTGGGAAAATCCGGAGACCTATAAAAAGGCAGAACAGCAATTAACAGAATTGATTGGCAGGGATAAAAACAGGGCATCAGTAATAATTTGGTCAATGGCCAATGAAACACCGCAATCAGATGCACGCTACACCTTTTTGTCCAACCTTGCTAAAAAAGCCCGTTCACTCGACAATACGCGTTTAATAAGTGCCGCATTAGAGGTGCATAGCACAGTGCCTGGTGGGAACACCATGGTTATCGAAGATAAATTTGCCGATAAGGTAGATATATTAAGTTTCAATCAATATTACGGCTGGTATTGGGGCGACGTTGAGAATATAAAAAATATAAGATGGAATATAGATATCGAGAAACCTGTTGTCATCTCAGAGTTTGGTGCCGGTGCATTGCAAGGATACCATGCAGATAGCCTTACAGTATGGAGTGAGGAATTCCAGGAGTTATTATACAAGGAAACATTGCCGGTTTTATATAAAATACCTCAAATAAGTGGAGTTGCACCCTGGATATTGGCGGATTTCCGATCCCCGCGCAGAGTGCTTATCCCTTATCAGGATGGATGGAACAGAAAAGGATTGATTTCAGAAACAGGTAATCGAAAAAAGGCATTCTATACGTTACAGAAGTTTTATAAAGAAATAGGCAATTGATAAGTCATTGTTGTGGCGCATTATACCTATTAACGGAACCATAAATAATTTGAATAAGAAAGATCTGGTTTATTCAACTTAGCGATTGATCATAAACCTAATGTTAAAAATGTAATTTTAAATCTATGATAAACAGATAAATATGAGATTGAACCCTTTGATATATCTGGTTTTGATGTTGATGGCATCATCATGCAAAAAGGCTGAAAAGCAATATGTGTATGTGGATGGTAAATACATTTACTCACCACAAGGCGAGTTATTACATCTGAAAGGAGTGAATTTGGGCAATTGGTTATTGCCGGAAGGATATATGTTCAAATTGAACGATTGCAACTCGCCACGCAAAATTGACCAGGCCATTCGCGAATTAATTGGAAATACTGCCACCACAGCTTTTTGGGATTCTTTTCTTGAAAATTATGTTACTGAAGCCGATATTAAATGGTTATCGGAAGCGGGTGTAAATATAATAAGGCTGCCATTTGATTATCGCTTGCTAACAAATGATGATTTTTTAGGCAGGAACATGCACGGCTACAAGTATATAGACAATACCTTGAATTGGTGCAAGAAATACAATATTTATGTTTTGCTGGATATGCATGGTGCGCCCGGGGGGCAAACCGGTGATAACATAGATAACAGTGATGGTTATCCCTGGCTTATGGTTGATGAAGGTATGAAACAAAAGGTCTCCGCTATATGGCGGGAGATAGCTGAAAGATATACTAATAATGCCACTGTTATCGGATACAATTTATTGAATGAACCCATCGCTCATTATTTTGATAAAGACAGTTTAAAAACTCATTTGGAACCCTTGTATAAAAGGATTACCAAAGCCATAAGAGAAGTGGATCGAAATCATATTATTTTTTTAGGAGGTGCTGAGTGGGAGACAGATTTTTCAGTGTTCTCGGAACCGTTTGACGATAAGCTGGCCTATACATTTCATAAGTATTGGATGCCAACTGAACAAAAAGAAATACAGGAGTATATTGATTTTAGAGAAAAGCATAACGTGCCCATATTAATGGGGGAAAGTGGTGAAAACACGGATGCATGGGTGAAAAAATTTAGAGATCTATTAGATAAAAATAGTGTTCATTGGACATTCTGGCCCTACAAGAAAATGGACAATACACGGGGGCCTATGAACTTTGATAAACCTGAGGGATATGACAGTTTTACGGCTTATGCGGAAGCAAACAGAAGCTCATTTGCTGCGATAAGGGCGCTGAAAGATAGTATTGGTGGAATAAATCCGGAGGAGATAATAAATATTTTGAATCTATATATAGAAAACAGCAAATTTGAAAATTGTTTTCCTAATGAGGGTTACTGCGAAGCATTAGGATTTAATAATTTCTAAATAAATAAAACAGCAATACTATACCTATGGAGTATTGAAGTATTGCTTGTAAGGGATAAACAGTTTTAGGAATCCTATAAACCTAAAAAAATATGGATATGATAAACAGGATATCAGCAATAATAGTAATCGTTTTAATGGTTAGTGCTTGTAACCAGCGTAGTAAATATGAACTGGTTTGGAGCGATGAGTTCGATTATACCGGTTTGCCCGATGAACTCAAATGGAATTACGATACGCTTGGTAACACTTGGGGATGGGGAAATAACGAGCTACAATATTATACATCGGCACGAAAAGAAAATGCCTGGGTAAGTAACGGAACATTAATCATCACTGCGTGTAAAGAGGAAGGATTTCCCGCACCATATACATCTGCCCGTTTAACAACGAAGGAAAAAGGAGACTGGCTGTATGGACGGATAGAGGTTAGGGCCAATATAAGCGAAGGTACCGGTATTTGGCCGGCCATATGGATGTTACCGACGGAAAACAAGTACGGCAACTGGCCCCACAGTGGCGAGATTGATATAATGGAATATGTGGGCTATCACCCGGATACGGTTCATTTTACCGTTCATACAGGTGCATTTAATGGAATGCACAAGACCCAGAAAACCAGAACAATATATTTACCCCATGCGGAAGATGCTTTTTATACCTATGCCGTTGAGTGGGAAAAGAATAAATGTGTTTTTTATGTGGATGACCAAAAGGTATATACGTTTCACAAGAAATCCGATAATACGGAAGAATGGCCTTTTGACCATCCGTTTTACCTAATACTAAACGTGGCTGTTGGAGGAAACTGGGGTGGTTTGTATGGTGTTGATGATTCTATCTTTCCGCAGACGATGGAAGTGGATTACGTAAGAGTATATCAAAGGAAAGAATAGTGAATTGTCGATGTTCTGATTCGATAATAAATAGTGGGGCGATATTTTAAATATTGATAGGTGCATCACGTGTTTGTAGAAAATAGATTATTGAAAAGAGAGTGTAGACGACCACTTTTATTTAGAAAACAGATTTTTACAAAATCGCGCTGCTAAAACGAATGGGATTGTTGTATTGAACTTAGTGCAACTTGGCGGGCTTTTTTCCGCGTGCTGGCGAAGCTTCAGCGGAGGAGCGTTGCCTGAGTGGGTTAAAAACAAAACTAATATAGTTAATATAATGAAGAAGAACAGTATTTATTTAGGGAATACAAATCTGAAATACGGGGGAGCTGAAGTTGAAGGAAAATTTGTAGAGCTTAATAACGAGAAGTTCTATAAAATTGGAAACTACGATCAAATGCCGGACTTTTTTATGAGCATTGTAAGTGATTCGGATCACTGGATGTTCATATCGAGTAATGGTTCTTTGTCGGCAGGACGAAAAGACAGGGATAATGCACTTTTTCCTTATTATACGGTTGATAAGATACATGATTATCAAGGTAAAACAGGAAGTGGAACTTATGTTTTGGTAGAAAAAGAGGACAAAAATTATTTGTGGGAACCTTTTTCTAAGGAACTTGGTGCTCTGTATAAAACAGAAAGAAATTTATACAAAAATTTATATGGAAACAAAATCCTGTTCGAAGAAGTGAATCACGAATTGGGACTTTGTTTTCGATATGCTTGGTGCTATACCGAAAAATTTGGATTCGTACGAAAATCATTTGTTTCAAATATAAGCCCTAAGGCGGTACGATTTGAAATTTTGGATGGCATAAAAAATATCCTGCCATATGGTATAGATTACGATTTCCAAAATGCTTACAGCAATTTGCTGGATGCTTATAAGAAGAACGAACTGGCAGAGGATACCAAACTGGGCATGTTTATGCTTAGCTCCATTCCCGTGGATAGGGCCGAGCCAAGCGAATCTTTAAAAACGACTACTGTTTGGTCTTCAGGTTTGGACAGCTGCAATGTTCTTTTGTCAGAAAAACAGGTTGACGGATTTAAAAGGGGACAACAGGTTCAAACCGAAGTGGATATCAGGGCATCACGAGGATCGTATTATGTAAATGCGGAATTGGAATTGGCACCTTCTGCATCAAAAGAGTGGATGCTGGTGGCAGAGATCAACCAGGATGCGGTAGCTGTCGCTAATTTGAAATCGTTCATCAAAAACGAGAATGATATCGCAAAAGCCATAGAAGCGGATATTAATTTGGGTACTGAAAACCTGATCAGGATTGTGGCCGATTCGGACGGTGTGCAATTAGGTAATGATGTATTGTCATCAACCCGCCATTTCTCGAACACTTTGTTTAATGTAATGCGCGGCGGTATATTTAACAACAATTACACGGTAGATATTGTCGATTTTAAACTATATGTTGGGCAAACTAACAAGCTAGTTTATAATAAGGTTAAGGACGGTATCGATTCTCTTCCAAAACAGATGACGTACCCGGAACTTTGTGCCTGGGCTTTGGAAAGCGAAGATGTTGATTTGTTGCGAATTGCCAATGAATACCTGCCATTGACATTTAGCAGAAGACATGGTGACCCGAGTCGTCCCTGGAATCAATTTTCCATTGAGACTAAAAATGAAGATGGCACACCAAAATTAAACTATCAGGGAAACTGGCGCGATATCTTCCAAAACTGGGAAGCTTTAGCTGTTTCGTATCCCGAATTTGTTGAGGGAATGATCACTAAGTTCGTGAACGCATCCACAGCCGACGGTTACAACCCTTATCGTATTACGCGCGAAGGTATCGATTGGGAATGTCCGGATCCGGAAGACCCTTGGGCGTACATTGGTTATTGGGGCGACCACCAAATAATTTACCTTCAAAAGTTTTTGGAGCAGTCCAATGCTTATCATCCTGGTAAGTTGGATAGTTTGTTAACCAGCGATATGTTTGTATATGCAAATGTACCATACCGTATAAAGCCGTATGATCAGATTGTAGCTAATCCGCAAGATACTATTGCTTTTGATGCCGCGTTAAACGAGCGGATAAAAGCAAAAGTTAAAGAAATTGGAGCAGATGCCCGAATGATTTCAAATGCGGAAGGTGATCTGTATCGTGTTAACTTAACCGAGAAGATATTAGTGACGATGCTTTCCAAGCTGAGCAACTTTATCCCGGAAGCAGGTATCTGGTTAAACACCCAACGTCCCGAATGGAACGATGCCAACAACGCTTTGGTAGGTAACGGGGTTTCCATGGTTACCTTATATTACTTGCGCAGATTCTTAAAGTTTTGGTCGGATAAATTTAGTTCTACAAGCATCAAGGAAGTGAGTGTTTCGGAAGAGGTGAAAGAATTAATGGATAGCATCTTTTCTCTTTTTGCAGATAAAAAGGCGCTTGCCCAAAAAGGATTCTCCGATGGGGAAAGAAGGTACTTTGCCGATGTTTTAGGTAGGGCCGGAGAAAAATATCGCAACAGTATTTATGCAGATTCATTCTCGGGTGTTAAAAAAACAATTAAGGCTGGCCAATTACTGGAATTCACTGATCTTGCTCTGGCATACATGGATCAGTCCATCAAGGTAAACAAACGAGAGGATGGTCTTTATCACGCATACAACTTAATTTCATTTGGCAAAAATACGGTTTCGGTGCGTTACCTGTACGAGATGTTGGAAGGGCAAGTGGCAGCTTTAAGTGCCGGTTGTTTTAGCGCACAGGAGAGTCTGGATGTATTGGATGCCTTAAAAGCAAGTGCGCTATTCCGCGAAGATCAATACAGCTATATCTTATATCCGGACAGGCAGTTGCCTCGCTTTGAGGATAAAAACAATATCCCCGCTGACAAGGTGAAGGAATCTAAGTTGTTGTCGCAAATACTTGCGGATCATAATGCATCTATTATAAGTGCCGATAAAAATGGCGTTTGTCACTTTAACGGAGCATTTAGAAATGCGGATGTCCTGGAAGAAGCCTTAAATAGCCTGGAAAACACTTCGTACAAAAAATTACTGGAGGAAGAAAAAGATGCTGTACTGAATATTTACGAAGAGATGTTCGATCATCAGTCGTTTACGGGCCGCTCGGGGACCTTTTACGGATATGAAGGATTAGGGAGTATCTACTGGCACATGGTATCCAAGTTATTGCTTGCCACTCAGGAAAGTTATTTCAATGCCCTCGAAGAAGGTGCGGACGCCGGCATTTTAGGTCGCATAATGGACCATTATTACGAGATTAAGGCAGGAATAGGTATTTATAAATCACCGGCACTTTATGGCGCTTTCCCAACTGATGCATATTCGCATTCTCCGGGTGGAGCAGGAGCAAAGCAACCTGGTATGACGGGGCAGGTAAAAGAAGATGTGATTAGTCGTATTGCAGAGCTGGGCGTTCAGGTTAAATCAGGGGAGATCATATTTAATACCAGCTTATTAAATAAGAATGATATTCTAACGGGGGAAGAGTTGTTTAATTATTATGATTTAGAAGGTAATAAGAAGCAAATTAAATTGAATAAGGGTCAGTTGGCATTTACCTTCTGCAAAGTTCCTGTGGTTTATTATTCCGGCAAAAATGAGCAAGTGTTAATAACATTTGCTAATGGGGAGTCAAAACTAATATCGGAATATACACTGGATAAAGAAACCAGTGAAAAGATATTTAACCGACAAGGGGACGTTGTGAAGATAGAGGTAGAATTAATTTAGGAAGTGATAAATATTAGCCCGGGGATTTAACCCCGGGTATAAAAAGCAATAGCAAACCGACTCAGCACTTGAATTTGATGGATTCAAACAGGCTTTGCCTCGGAAATTGAACAAAACAAGTTAGTACTATAACCATGTCAGCAAGAAAAGAACAGTTACTCTCACTTTATGGGGTGAATTTTTCAGGAAAGAAATACGGTGATTTACTGTCGTTGTATCAAAAAACACTCAACCAGGGAATGCATGGTTTGTGCATGAGTCCTTATGTTGAAGGGCAAAAGCCCGGAGATCAGTTAAGCCGTGAACAAATAGTGCGCAGGCTGGATATTATGAAACCTTATGCCCAATGGGTAAGAACCTTTTCATGTACCGAGGGCAATGAACTGATTCCTGCTATAGCCAAACAAAAAGGTATGAAAACATTGGTGGGTGCCTGGTTAGGTACCGATGCTGAAATCAACGAGCAGGAAATCACCAATGTGATTAAAGTGGCCAAGGAAGGTAATGCTGATATTGTGGCTGTTGGTAACGAAGTTTTATATAGGGAAGATTTAACGGAGGAAGAGTTACTTAATTTTATCAAGCGGGTAAAAGATGAACTGCCGGACATTCCTGTGGGCTACGTGGATGCTTACTATGAGTTTTGCAACCGTCAAACGGTAGCAGATGCCTGTGATGTAATATTGGCTAACTGCTACCCATTTTGGGAGGGGTGTTCTCTGGATGATTCTTTTTTGTACATGAAGGATATGTACCGAAGGGCTTTGATGGCCGCTAAAGGTAAAAAGGTAATTATTACGGAAACAGGTTGGCCCAATGCTGGGGGCGGCTTTTATGGTGCAGAAGCCTCAATCGAAAATGCCTTGAAATACTTTATCAATGCTCAACAATGGTCAAAACAAGAAGGTATCGAAATGTTCTATTTCTCATCCTTCGACGAAGCCTGGAAAACATCTTCGGAAGGTGATGTGGGAGCCTATTGGGGTATCTGGGACAAAGACGAGAAGCTGAAATATATAGAAGCATAATTAGATAAGTATCAGGTCGCAAGTATCAAGATTTGATATGTTGTGTA
Source organism: Saccharicrinis sp. 156 (assembly GCF_050589685.1). NCBI lineage: Bacteria > Pseudomonadati > Bacteroidota > Bacteroidia > Marinilabiliales > Marinilabiliaceae > Saccharicrinis > Saccharicrinis sp. 156. Next base: position 24,929 of record NZ_JBNGOS010000017.1, on the reverse strand, counting down.
AATAAAAATCATGTGTCTTGATACTTGAATCATGTTGAACAAAATGAGATCCCGAAGCCTCTAATTTAGTCAACTTCGGGGATACTAAAATTAAGTATGAAAATTAAAGAACTAAATATAGAGCCGGGTAGGGCTATTTGTTACTCTGGTTTCCGCGAAGGACAAGCACCGGGAGACATATATCCGTCGTATGATCAAATCAAAGAAGATCTCCTGATTTTGCAAGGTCACTGGAAATACCTGAGGTTGTACGATTGCGATAAGCAAACCGACCTGGTGTTGGAAGCCATCAAGAACGAAAACCTGGATTTTAAGGTGATGTTGGGTGCTTATATAGGTGCCGAGATGAACAACTTCGGTTGCCCTTGGGGAGGATCTTACACGGAGGATGAACTGGTTTCAAACAAAGAAATGAACCAGTTGCAAATCCAAAAAATGATTAAGCTGGCTAACAAATACCCCGACATTATTTTTTCGCTTTCCGTAGGTAATGAAGCCACGGTACATTGGACGGATCATTATGTTCCGGTTGATAGCGTGATTGAATATGTAAGAATGGTGAAAAAAGAAGCCAAACAACCGGTGACATTCTGCGAAAATTATGTGCCCTGGAAAGATAAGCTAAAGAAATTAGTAGAAGAGGTGGATTTTATCTCTATCCACACCTATCCCGTTTGGGAATACAAACATATCCATGAATCACTGGAATATACAAAACAGAATTATTATGGAATCGCAGATAGATATCCGCATAAACCTGTGGTAATCACAGAAGCGGGTTGGGCAACTAACTCAAACGGTAGAGGTATTGACCCGGAAAATGTCAGTCAGGATTTGCAACAAATTTATTATAATGATCTAATGAATTGGTGTAATGCAGAGGGGATTTTGACTTTTGTTTTTGAGGCTTTCGATGAACCTTGGAAAGGATCACCGGACGCCAACGAACCTGAGAAACACTGGGGCTTGTTTACCGTGGATAGAAAACCTAAAAAAGTGATGCAGCATTTGTTTTAAGTAACAGGTAGAACGGAGAGCGGAGAGCGGAATAAAGCCCCAAAGCGCCTTCCGTGACAAGCACGGAACAGGTAGTCCCGAATTTACTACGGGAGGTGAGGTTAATAACCACAGTTTGTCTGGAGTGCGATTACGAAATGTAAATCAAGCCCTGAAGGGGGGATATCGTAAAAGCCCAGGGCGATGCTCTGGGTAAAATAAAAAAATTAAACCGACGCATCACGTTGTTGAGAAATGTGTAAACAAACTTTGCGTCGGGATACAAGGATGGAAAAATAAACTATAGGATATGAAATCACTCTGGAAAATAACACTAATCCTTTTTGTCTTGGCAGGATGTCAATCACCTAAGCAAAAAAAGGTGTCATCAGTGGAGCTGGAGAATGAAATTGAAATGATACAACCAAAATCGGCCCTATTGTCCGGTTTGTCCGCCGCCATCTGTTATTCCGGATTCCGAAGCGGTCAACACCCTGATAGAGGCAACGGAGCCGTTAATCCGTCATACGATGAAATACTGGAGGACCTTCATATCCTGTCAAAAAACAATATGTACCAGTTGATCCGACTTTACGATAGCGGAGTGAATACCCAAATGGTGTTGAACGTCATCAAAGAAAACAAGATCGATATTAAAGTTTTATTAGGTATTTGGCTCGATGCGGAACTCAGTGCGCACGAAACTTGCGAATGGCTTTCAGAACCCATACCTCAGGATGAGTTAGATCAGAATAAGAAGAAAAATTTGACGGAAATTGCCAATGGCATTAAGCTGGCAAACGCATACCCGGAAATTATTTGTGCTGTAAACGTGGGTAACGAGTGTTTGGTGGATTGGAACGACCACAAAGTTTCACCAGATACTATCATTTCCTATGTAAATCATGTAAAAAGCCAGATATCTCAACCTGTAACCGTTGCTGATAACTATAAGTGGTGGGCCGATCATGGAACTGAGCTGGCCAACGTGGTGGATTTTGTTTCGATTCATGTTTACCCGGTTTGGGAGGGAAAAGATATGGATGAGGGAATAGTATATACGGTGGAGAATGTTAAAGAAGTGCAAAGCGCATTGCCTGGTAGTAAAATAGTAATTACAGAAGCAGGTTGGGCATCGGTAGCCTCAGAATTTGGAGAAAGGGCCAGTGAGGAAAAACAGAAACAATACTATAACTGGATAATGGAATGGTCAAAGGAAAACAATATCACCACCTTCTTTTTTGAGGCCTTTGATGAGGACTGGAAAGGTAATCCAGATAATTCACTTGGGGCCGAAAAACATTGGGGAATATTTACCGTAGATCGCAAACCTAAAAAAGTAATGAAGGGGATTTATCCTGAACTATAAAAGAATACAACTACCCGTATAATCGGGTGGTATATGAATAAACATCTACAAAAATGAAATCTAAAATCTACAAAATATGACACATATTAAAACAGTGAAGGAAGACAAAGTCCCCTTCGGACAAAAAATGGCGTTTGGTTCAGGACACCTAGCCAACCAGTTATTTCCGGCTGCTTTAGGTGTGTTTATGGTTGTTTTGGTCATGTCGTTGGGTATGTCACCGATTCTTGCAGGAATACTCGGGGCATTACCACGCTTGTTGGATGCCTTAACTGATCCAATTATGGGTTTTATATCTGACAACACTAAATCGAAATGGGGTCGCAGAAAACCATATATTCTATTAGGTAGTGTAATTTCAGGAGTGTCGTTTATGATTATGTGGCAATTAAATCCGCAAAATTCTGAGCTTTATAACTTTTTTTACTTTTTAATTGTTTCCATTTTTTTCTATATCGGTTATACCATTTTTGCTACTCCATTAATTGGTTTGGGGTACGAAATGACACCTGATTATAACGAAAGAACAAGATTAATGGCTGTGTCTCAATTTATGGGACAAATTGCATGGATGGTAGCCCCTTGGTTTTGGGTAATTATCTATAATGAGTCTATCTTTGAAACAGCACCCGAAGGAGCACGTATTATGTCGGTTTGGGTAGGGGGAGTATGTATGATTTTGGGGATAATGCCTGCTTTGTTTAACAAAGAATTAATTGTGCCAGAACAGGATAAGATTAAAAATCTTTCCAGAGCTGAAATGGCCAATAATGTAAAAGAATTTTTAAAGGGTATTAAATTAACTTTACAAAACAAGCCCTTTGTAAAGCTTTGTACTTCAACGTTTTTAATATTTAATGGTTTCCAAACTATTGCACAGTTTGCCATGTTTATTATTGTGTATTATCTTTTTAATGGTGATAAGTCAGCAGCAGGATCCTGGCCGGCATGGTTCGGAACTATCAGTGCTATGGCTACCGCATTTTTAGTTATTCCCATTGTTACAAAGATATCGGAAAAGGTTGGAAAGAAGAATGCTTTTATTATTGCAACGCTCCTTTCTATTATTGGATACGCTCTTAAATGGTGGGGATATACACCAGATAATCCTTGGTTAATGTTTATGCCTATTCCATTCTTGTCTTTTGGTATAGGTGGATTATTTACATTAATGATGTCCATGACGGCAGATGTTTGTGATTTGGACGAATTAAACAACGGAGAGCGTCGCGAAGCCATGTTTGGTGCCGTATATTGGTGGATGGTAAAATTGGGTACTGCACTTGCGTTATTAACCAGTGGTATTGTATTGCAGTATGTAGGGTTCAACCAGGATGTAGAAGTACAAACAATAGAAACAATGACTAATCTTCGATTGGCAGATATCATCATACCTATATTTACAGGTATTATAGCCATTGTGGTAATGCGTAAGTACGATGTTACCGAAGAAAAAGCCAACGAAATAAGAGAAGCCTTAATTGCCCGTCGTGGTAAAGTGCATCATCAGGGAGAAAAATAATTATAAATATATTATGAGACAGTTAAAAAAAATGACATGGATAGCTTTATTTTTTGTTGGCATGTCTATATTACCAGCTTGCACGTCTAAAAACGAATATAAGCTGGTTTGGGAGGATGAATTTGAATATACAGGTTTACCCGATTCAACCCTTTGGGATTACGACCAGGAGGGCAACCCACATGGTTGGGGTAACAACGAAGAACAATTCTACACCAGGGAACGAAAGGAGAATGCCTGGGTGGAGAATGGCATTCTGAATATCACGGCCATTCAGGAACCATATCAGGATAAAAACTTCACTTCAGCCCGATTAATCTCCACAGCAGATTGGCAATATGGTAAGGTAGAAGTGCGTGCCAAATTACCGGATGCCAGAGGAACCTGGTCGGCCATATGGATGATGCCTGGCGGCTGGACCTTTGATGATGGTGATTGGCCCAATATAGGTGAGATTGATATCATGGAACATGTAGGGCACGATTTGGGCGTAATCCATGCCTCGGCACATTCCAAGGATTACCAATGGCAAAAGCAGACACAAAAAACTGCTACGGTAAAAATAGAAGGTGTCAATGAAGAGTTTCATTCTTACATTCTTGAATGGACACCGGAGGTGATGAAGGCCTATGTGGATGATAACCTTTATTTCACCTATCGAAATGAGGGACTGGGAGTAGACAAATGGCCTTATGATAAACCATTTTATTTGATTTTGAATGTGGCAGTAGGAGGCGCATGGGGAAGCGTTGAAGGAATAGACAGCCTTGCCTTTCCCCAAACCATGGAAGTGGATTATGTAAGGATTTATCAGAAGAAGTGAAATGTAATAAACTCACCGTGTGACTATTCTCAATCTGTCAAAAGTCAAACGGCGAGTAAAATAATAAACAATGAACAAAATAACAGCGAAATTATCCATCAAAGAAAAAATCGGTTATAGTCTGGGCGATACTGCTTCTCATTTTGTATGGGATATGGTAGGGTTCTGGATTCTAATCTTTTACACGGATACCTTTGGGATTTCGGCAGCCGCAGCCGGTACCATCATGCTTATCGCCCGCTCGTGGGATTTCCTGAACGACCCGATAATGGGTATTATTGCCGATAGGACCAACACCCGGTGGGGAAAATTCCGACCATATATTTTATGGATGGCTTTGCCTTACAGTGTTTTGGCAGTGTTGACATTTACCACGCCTGATTTTGGTGAAACGGGTAAAGTGATTTATGCCGCAGTCACCTATTTGTTGTTAATGACCGTTTTTACTGCAATCAATCTTCCTTATTCCTCTCTTGGGGCAGTGATGACGGCAGATAGCACTGAAAGAGCTGGATTGAATTCCTATCGGTTTATTTTCGCATTTGTGGGGCAATTGATCGTTTCGGGAACGGCCTTGACATTGGCCAACTATTTTGGAGGAGGCGACAGTGCAAAAGGTTATCAATATACACTTACATTGTTCGCGCTTATCAGCTTGATATTATTTGTCATTACCTTTAAGTCAACCAAAGAGAGGGTACAGCCACCAAAAGAACAGAAAGTAGATTTAAAAGCAGATCTTAAAAACCTCTTCAAAAACCGACCTTGGGTCATCTTGTTTTTTGTAGGCATTATTTCCTTTGTGATGTTTGCCATGCAAAACCTGGCGGTAGCCTATTATTTTAAGTATTATATCGGTAATGCTGAAAACGTGCAACTATTCAACGTTATTGGTACCATAGCCTTAATTCTCACGATACCTATATCAAAACCACTGGCAAAAAAGTTTGGAAACAGAAACGTATTTTTGGCCAGTTCCCTTCTTTCAGGTCTCTTTTTCATATTGCTATACTTACCAGGTCCGGAAAATACTTATATGATATATGGCTTCAATATTTTAGCTAAAATGGCATATGCTCCTGCTGTACCTTTGTTGTGGACAATGTTGGGAGATACAGCTGATTATTCAGAATGGAAAACAGGTCGTCGTGCAACGGGGTTGGTTTTCTCGGCTGCTACATTCGCCCAAAAGGCAGGATGGGGAATAGGAGGAGCTTTGGCGGGATGGTTGTTGGCCCTATATAAATTTGAACCAAATGTTGAGCAAACAGAATCAGCTATTACCGGTATTAAAATGATGATTTCCGTTTTCCCCGGCATACTATATATGTCATGTTCCATACTGCTTTTCTTCTATAGCATCGATCACAAAACGTCACTGGTCATGCAAAATGATCTGGAAGCAAGAAGAGCGGAAGAATGAGCAAGAGGGAGAAAGTAACAAGGGAAATGAAGGCCTGAGATGGCAAGAATACCCTGAAAAGGTTATAGAACCTGGTCCAGGGTATCGCCCTAAGTATATAAAAATACCATACCAACGCAACACAAACGTAATTGTTTTATGAAATTAGGTTTTGCGTCGGAACCATTACAAATTGAAATATAGAAACCATGAAAACGACCACTTTCATCACAGCAATCATTAGTATTATCATCCTTATGAGCTGTAATTCAAAATCATCATTAAATTTTGATGTATACGAAACTTCTGTAGATGGACATAAACTGGAAAAGGTAACTGAATTTAAAAATGTTGAAAACCCTGCGGAAGTTATGCTTCATCCAGAAGAAAAATTCCAGACGATCACCGGTTTTGGTGGATCTTTTACAGAAGCTTCGGCTTATTTGTTAAATCAACTCAGCAAAGAAAACAGGGAAAAGATACTAAGCGCTTATTTTGGTCCTGAAGGCGCTGCTTATTCATTAACCAGAACACATATCAATTCTTGCGATTTCTCGGTAAGCAACTATTCCTATGCTCCCGTTGAAGGTGATAAGGAGTTAAAACATTTCTCGATAGATGAAGACCGTGACGATATTATCCCGATGATTAAAGAGGCGCAAGCCATATCAAAAGATGGATTTAAAATTATGGCTTCTCCTTGGACGGCTTCTCCTTGGATGAAGGATAACAAGGACTGGAGAGGTGGAAAATTACTGCCGGAATATTATGATACATGGGCTTTGTTTTTTTCAAAATATATTGATGCATACAAAGCGGAAGGAATTGATATTTGGGGATTAACGGTTGAAAATGAGCCTTTGGGTAACAATAATAACTGGGAGAGCATGCACTTTTCGGCAGAAGAGATGGTCGATTTTGTAAAGAATCATATGGGGCCGCAATTGGAAAAAACGCATCCGGATGTTAAGATATTTGGCTATGACCAGAATAGGGGAGAGGAACTGGAAGAGTGGGCCAGGGTAATGTATAAAGATGAAGAGTCATCTAAATATTTTGATGGTATGGCCATTCATTGGTATGCTAGTACTTACGATTGGTTCCCTGAGTCATTAAATTTTACACATGAAATGGCTCCTGAAAAATCCATCATTAATTCAGAGGCTTGTGTGGATGCAGAAGTGCCGCATTGGCAAGATGATGCGTGGTACTGGGCGAAAGAGGCTACAGACTGGGGCTGGGATTGGGCACCAGATGATCAAAAGTATTTACATCCTAAGTATGTGCCTGTGTACCGTTATGCCAGAAATATAATAGGTAGTTTGAATAATTGGGTTGACGGATGGATTGACTGGAATATGGTACTGAACAGGCAAGGCGGACCCAACTGGTTTAAAAATTGGTGCGTGGCACCTGTGATAGTGGATCCGGATAAAGATGAAGTATACTTTACACCTTTGTATCATACCATGGCTCATTTTAGTAAATATATCCGGCCGGGGGCAGTCCGTATAGGTTTTAATAATTCGGATGACGACTTGATGGTTACAGCAGCAAAGAATATTGATGGTTCGGTGGCTGTTGTTATTTTGAACATGGAACAACAGGCAAAAAGCATTAAGCTTTCCCTGGGAGAAAGCACAAAGGATATTCGTATAAGTGCTAAGGCCATCCAAACGGTTATCATATCTGAATAGTACAGATTTTTATTTGTGTATGATCAAATTTGGCGAATTACATGTGGTGTTTAAAAAAAAATGGTAATCTCATGAAACGAATTTTATTAGTATCTACATTTCTATTCATTGCAATACTTATGAAAGCTCAAGGTAATGATATTCAAAAAAAAGTAGATGAGCTTGTATCTCAACTTAGTTTGGAAGAAAAGGTATTGCTCTGTTCGGGCAGGGACGATTGGAGTACACAATCTATCCAAAGGTTGAATATTCCCTGGATCTGGATGTCCGATGGTCCGCACGGGTTAAGACGTGCACCGGCCACCAATAAGGCAGGTTATGGCGACCAGCTACCCGCAACTTGTTTTCCTACCGCTTCAGCTTTATCTGCAACATGGGATGTTGATTTAATTTACAAAGTTGGGCAAGCATTGGGCGAAGAATGTCAGGCTTTGGATGTCAATGTTCTTCTGGGTCCCGGAGTGAATATTAAGCGTTCGGTATTAGGAGGAAGGAACTTTGAGTATTTTACCGAAGATCCAGTGCTTTCAGGCGAGATGGGAGCTGCATACATAAACGGTGTCCAAAGCCAGGGCGTGGGAACTTCCTTAAAGCACTTTGTGGCCAATAACGTAGAAACCATGCGTATGTTTATGAACTCGAATGTAGATATGCGAACGCTGCACGAAATTTACCTGACACCATTCGAGATGGCTATTAAAAAAGCGCAGCCATGGACAGTAATGGCTTGCTATAACAGGGTTCAGGGGGAGTATGGTACACAGAGTCCATATCTTTTAACCGACATACTTAAAAAAGACTGGGGGTTTGAAGGAATCGTAATTTCTGATTGGTTCGCTATTGTTGACAGGGTTAAAGCATTGCATGCGGGCATGCACATAGAAATGCCACATGTAAGCGATGTAAATGACAACATATTGCTGGAGGCGGTGAAAAATGGTCAGCTGGAAGAAGCTGTTTTGGATAATATTGTACGGGATATTTTAAAGATAGTATTAAAAGCCGATGCACTGAAAAAACAAGGGGCAGATCAAAAAGTTAAGGAGCATCATGCTTTTGCAAGAAAGGTTGCTTCAGAAGCGGCCACTTTATTAAAAAATGAGAAGCAGGTATTGCCAATTAGCAGTACAAAATATAAAAAGGTAGCTATTATAGGCGAATTTGCTAAAAATCCTCGTTATCAAGGGAATGGAAGTTCAGAAGTTAAGCCGACGCAATTGGATAATATTTATGATATTATTGAAAAGGAGTATGGTGAAGGGGTGAAGATTACTTATGCACAAGGCTATACTTTAAAAGATGACAATGATGTAAGCTTCATTGAAAAAGCGGTTAAAGTGGCAAAGGAGGCTGATATCGCTTTAATATTCGCAGGTTTGCCATTGTCCTACGAGTCGGAAGGAATTGATCGTAAGCATATCGATATGCCGATATCTCACAATCGGTTGATTGCTGAAATCGCAGAAGTCCAGGAGAATACGGTTGTTGTTTTAACCAACGGAAGTGCGGTTGCCATGCCTTGGGTTAAGGATGTGGAAGCTGTGTTAGAAGCCTGGCTGGGAGGACAAGCAGGAGCCGGCGGTGTAGCTGATGTTTTGTTCGGAAAGGTAAACCCTTCCGGTAAGCTGGCGGAAACATTTCCCGTTCGATTAGAAGATACCCCTGCATTTTTAAACTTTCCGGGCGAGCAGGGAGACGTGCTCTATGGCGAGCGTATATTTGTAGGTTATCGTTATTACGATAAAAAGAAGATTGAACCGCTTTTTCCGTTCGGTCATGGCTTATCCTATACCAAATTTGAATATACCGATATAAAAGTATCTTCTAAAAATATTACGGATAAGGATGTTCTGGAGATCACGGTAACTGTAAAAAATACAGGAAGCATAGTGGGTAAAGAAATAGTTCAGCTGTACGTGTCAGATACGGAATGCACATTACAACGTCCGGAGAAGGAACTGAAAAAGTTTGCCAAAGTTGAATTAGCTCCCGGAGAATCAAAAAAGGTTGTTTTTGAATTAAGCGGTCGCGATTTCTCGTATTATGATGCTAAAAGAGACACCTGGGTGGCGGAAAGTGGTGCGTTTGTTATTTCAGCGGCCGCTTCTTCAAGAGATATCCGCAAAACGGAAACGATTCACTTAAAATCCACGCAAAGATTACCGATGATGGTGGATGAATATACTTTTGTAAAGGAGCTATGGGAAAACAAACAAACCCGCAAGTTCATTAAAGAATATATGCCGGAATGGATTGGGGGATGGGTGCCAGAAGGAAAATCAGTGGACGAAGCTAATATTCCGGGATTCTTTTTGGAGCATCCTATAATTAAGTTGCCGTACATAACCAGCGGCGAAGTAAGACATCAGCAAGTAAAAGAGATTGTTGAAAAATGCAATAAATTAACCTACACGCCGGAAAAGATTACCTTTAAGGAAGTAGAAAATGTGAGTTTTTGATGTGGTTTAAGATTGCGTCCGAAAGTCATAAAGCGGTATATTGCGGTAGAAAATTATCGGATAGTAATCATGAAACGAACCGTAAGCAATAATATATAATTTTTGATTAGGTGAGTTCGAATTTAATTCGAAGATGATTGACGGGCGAGCTTCCGGCCAGGGCCTGGTTGACCTACCTAAAACTAGTTCGGGAAAGGTGGTTGCGCAGCATTTTGTAAGGCTATTTGACAAATGAAAGTAAAATTTATACAGTATATGAAAAACACAAACTTATCAATTATCGCAGTTTTGGCTATTCTTGTGCTTAATGCATGTAGTCAGGGAAGTTCAAATATGAAACAAGATGATATTGGAAAAAAGGTTGAAGCCCTTCTAACTAAAATGACCATTGAAGAAAAGGTGGGGCAGATGGTGCAGTACAGTGGGTTTTACGATGCTACCGGCCCGGCACCAACCGGAGGTAATGCAGAAAAGAAATATGAGCACCTTAAAAAGGGAATGGTGGGCTCATTTCTTAACGTCAGGGGAGTTGAGCAAGTAAAAGCATTACAAAAAATAGCTGTTGAGGAAACTCGCCTGGGAATCCCGTTGATTTTTGGTTTGGATGTCATACATGGTCATAAAACACTAGCGCCTATTCCATTGGGTGAAGCTGCCAGTTGGGACCTGGAAGCCATAGAAAAGTCGGCTCGTGTAGCAGCGATCGAGGCTTCGGCTATCGGAATAAACTGGACCTTTGCCCCAATGGTCGATATTTACCGCGATGCCCGTTGGGGACGCGTGATGGAAGGTGCAGGAGAAGATCCTTACCTGGGAGCCAAGGTTGGTGTGGCACGTATAAAAGGATTTCAAGGTGATGACTTGTCGGCCAATAACACGCTGGCAGCCTGTGCCAAGCACTTTGCCGCATACGGCTTTGTGGAAGCAGGAAAAGAATATAACACGGTAGATATCGGGACCTCAACCTTATACAATATTGTTTTTCCACCCTTTAAGGCAGCGGTTGAAGCGGATGTTAAAACAGTGATGAACGCATTTAATATTGTAAACGGTGTGCCTGCTACAGGTAACAAGTTTTTGCAACGTGATATTTTAAAAGAAAAATGGGGTTTTAAAGGTTATGTGATTTCCGACTGGGCCAGTGGTTTCGAGATGGTCAACCATGGCTTTGCTGCCGATTTAAAGGAAGCTGCCATGCATGCCGCCAACGCGGGTTCCGATATGGATATGGAATCCTATGCTTATGTAGATTATCTTGTGGAGTTGGTTGAAGAAGGTAAGGTTGACGAATCGGTTGTGGATGAAGCAGCCAGCAGAATACTAAGGGTAAAATATGAATTAGGCCTGTTTGATGATCCGTATAAATACTGCGACGAAGACAGAGAAAAAGAATTGTTGTATCACGAAGATCACCAGGCGGCAGCATTGGATATGGCTCGCAAGTCCATCGTATTATTAAAGAACGAGAATAATTTACTGCCGTTGGCTAAAAACCAGAAGAAAATTGCCGTGATTGGTGCCCTGGCAGATGACAAAACAAGTCCATTGGGAAGTTGGCGTATCGGTTCCGATGACGGCACCGCAGTGTCGGTGTTGGAAGGACTGAAAAAGCACACCTCCAATTTCAAATATGCCAAAGGAGCCGATGTGGTTACTGGTGATGTAAATTTTGTGATGGAGCTGAATATAAATAAAAGCGATAAAAGCGGATTCAAAGAGGCAGTGCGACTGGCTAAAAATTCCCAGGTAGTCATAATGGTATTGGGAGAGCATGGTTTTCATTCCGGTGAAGCACGTAGTCGCACCAATATCAACTTGCCCGGTGTGCAACAAGAGCTGTTGGAAGAGGTTTACAAGGCGAACAAAAACGTTGTTTTGGTATTGACGAACGGACGTCCGCTGGCGTTGCCATGGGCTGCTGAATATGTTCCTGCCATTGTGGAAGCATGGCAACTGGGGTCGCAAGCCGGAAATGCTATTGCCGATGTGTTGTTTGGCGAGTACAATCCTTCGGGTAAATTACCCATGTCGTTCCCTCGTAGTGTAGGCCAATGCCCTATTTATTACAATCACTTTAACACAGGTCGCCCTGTAAACAGAGAAAAGAACGTGTTTTGGTCACATTATTCTGATGAGAAAAACAGCCCTCTTTTTCCCTTCGGTTTTGGACTGAGTTATTCCGAGTTTGAATACAGCGATCTGTATATTGACAGCTCCGACCCTAAAAACGTGAAAGTATCTGTAAAAGTTGCCAATACAAGCGATGTGGAAGGCGAAGAAGTGGTTCAGTTATACATTCGCGACAGGGCTGCGGCAGTGGTGCGTCCGGTTAAAGAACTAAAAGGATTTGAGAAGATCAGCCTCAAAGCCAATGGATTTAAAACCATTAACTTTACCTTAACAGAAGATGAACTTGGGTTTTACAATGGGCACGGAGAATTTATGGTTGAGCCTGGTATGTTCGACGTGATGGTGGGTACCAGCTCGCAAGAAGGCTTAACAGGAAGTTTTGAACTGAAATAAAAAAATAAAATACTAAAAACTATTTAAAGAGGGTGTCCAAAAATGATATTTCTAAAAATTGAAACTTACAATTTATAAGTAAACTTCTCATTTTACCGCTCCAACCTCCCCTAAAGTGGGAGGCTTAAAGTCCCCTTCAGGGGATTTAGGGGTACAAAAGAGGAACAAACTTTCAAATTGTAAGATTTCTATAACTCCTTTTTTGTTTTTGGACACCCTCTTTTTTTTGCTTCAACCTGTCTTGTTTTGATGATGTGAATATAGCGTGGCACTCCACTGGAGTTATATAAAATCAGTTCAACCCGAAATATGCATTAAAAATTCTATTACACATTGAAATTACTTTTAACCCGAAATATGCATTAAAAATTCTATTACACATTGAAATTACTTTTAACCCGCAATATGCATTAGAAAATCTATTACACATTGAAATTGTTTCAAAACAAGACACTCCGCTGCTTCACTTCAACTCTCCATAACGATGCTCCCGAAAGTAATCGAGACAAGTTATGCCTCGTTTCAGTAAAGCCTTGTTTTATTGTACTTGCCATGCTCATGACGAACCTCCAATACATAATCCGGGTTAAATAAAAAGATCATAGCGTTATATCATTATTTCGTAAGATAATGGAATTCAAAAAAGCGATACAAATAATCAGGTACATCTAATTCCATGAGATTCTTTCTGTATTTAAACGGCAAAGAATAATGAAAATCATCAAAAATAAATGCATATTAATTTTTAAATGAGAATATTCTCATTACCTTTATCGGAGCAAAGCAATTGAATTACGACAAGAATTTTTTATTTAAACATGTAAATTAATTAGTTATGCCACGATTTGACAAAACAGGACCTGAAGGTAAAGGTTCGCAGACAGGTAGAGGAATGGGTAAATGTAATCCATCAGAACAAAGTAAGCACAACTCCTCGGATTCCGAAAAAACATCAGGAGGAAGAGGAGCCGGTAGAAGAAGAGGTTTCGGAAGAGGCCTGGGAAGAGCTTTGGGATTTGGCAAGGGGAATTCCTGATTCACTGGAAATAAGTAACCTAAAGAATCGCAATTCCTAATGTGCGATTCTTTTTATCTGGTATCAATTATTGTAGAGTTTTGCCTTCAGATATCCCAAAGTTTCTAATTAAAGTAATGATGAAAGGATACATTCAGGTATATACGGGGAACGGAAAGGGTAAAACCACAGCTGCTTTGGGTTTGGCCGTTAGAGCTATTGGAGCTGGTAAAAAGGTGTTTTTTGCGCAGTTTATCAAAGGGAGCGTTTATTCCGAAATGAATATCGTACAAAAAATGTTGCCTGCCATTACGCTTAAGCAGTATGGTTTGTGTTGTTTTATTGAAAAGGATCCTACTGAAAAAGATATTGAAGCAGCAAGACATGGTTTGGCCCAAGTTGCAGAAATTATTAAGTCAGGCAAATATGATTTGGTAGTTCTCGACGAGGCTAACATGGCCATGTATTTCAATTTATTTTCAATAGACGAACTATTGTCCATCGTTCAAAACAAGCCTGAACATTTAGAAATTGTGATTACCGGCCGCAAAGCCCCTCAGGAACTTATTGAGCTTGCAGATTTAGTCACCGAAATGAAAGAAGTAAAACATTATTATCAAAAAGGTATTGAGGCTCGAGAAGGAATTGAGTATTAATATATTTATCGCTTTGGAAGAAAAAACGGAAAAAACTTGTGGCCAACAATTTATAGAATTAAAAAAGGAGACGAGGATAAGCGTTAAGAAATTATCCAATTAATAAACCTATTGTTTTATGCATAAAAAAATTATTGTTATCGGTGGGTCTGCAGCGGGTCCCAAGGCAGCTGCAAAAGCGCGCAGGATGGACGAATTTGCAGAGATAACCCTGTTTCAGAAAGGGGAAGATTTATCTATGGCTTCCTGTGGTTATCCTTATTTTGTGGGCGGTTTTTTCGACGATCGAAACAAGTTGCTTTGCACTCCTACAGGAGTGGTTCGTGATCCAACCTTCTATTGGAATGCCAAAGGAATTTCCGCCAAGGTTAATACGGAGGTAACCAAAATAGATAGTGAAAACAAAAAGGTGGAGTATGTGAATGTTAACACTGGAGCGAAAGGCACTCAGGAATATGACAAACTGATTATTGCTACAGGAGCTACAGCCAATATGCCACCCATTCCAGGTACCAAACTGGAAGGGATTACCACCCTGCAATCGATGCAAGATGCAGATTATCTCCGAAAAATAAGAGATGAGGGAAAAGTTAAAAAAGCCGTTGTAATAGGTGGTGGATTGATTGGTATTGAAACGTTGGAGGCTTTGAACCTTGCCGGAATTGAACTCACCATGATTGAACTGTTGCCTCAGCTGCTGACTTTTCTGGATTGGAAGATGGCCAAGTTGGTTGAAAATTATTTGCAACAGAAAGCCAATGTAATAACCAAAAATGGGGTGTCAGAATTTCTGGGCAACAATGGTAAGCTGACCGGAGTAAAACTTCAGAATGGCACCGAAATCCCTTGTGAACTGGCCGTGGTTGCTATTGGTGTGAAACCTAACGTAGGGCTGGCCAGGGAGGCCGGGATCCAAATTGGGGAGCTGGGCGGTATTGTCGTCGACAAGTATATGCAAACGTCTCATGAGGATATTTATGCAGTGGGCGATTGCTGCGAGATTAAAAATATTATTACAGGTAAAAATGTTTTAGCTCCCTATGGAGACCTTGCCAACCTTGAAGGCCGTGTAGCTGGCGAAAATGTAATTGCCGGCAACACGGTCACTTTTCCGGGGACCATCCAAACAGGGATCTGTAAACTGTTCGATTATGGAATTGGTATCACCGGATTGTCGGAAGCCAAGGCCATAGAGGCCGGGTTCGATTATGTCAAAATCATTAATGCCAGTCCGGATAAGCCCGGGTTTATGGATGGAAAATTATTGGTGACTAAACTGCTGGCCGAAAAGGAGACAGGGAAGATATTGGGTGCCCAATGTTTGGGGCCCGGTGATGTGAGTAAGCAATTGTCAATTTGGGCCACGGCTATTATTGGTAAGCTCACGGTTGAAGATATGGTGAATGCCGATTTCCCATATGCGCCCCCATTCTCATTGGCTATAGACCACAGTATTGCCTCCGCACATATCATGCAAAATAAAATGAAAGGTGTTTTTCAAGGTATATCGGCAATAGACTTGAAGGATAAGTTAGAAGCTGGTGACGATATGTATATTCTGGATGTGCGAGGGTCAGACGAATATGAACAAACCCGATTGGGAATTGGTGAAACACTGATTCCACTGGGTGTATTGCGAAAGCGCCTAAACGAACTCCCTGAAGACAAAGAAAAAGAAATAATTACTTATTGTAAAATTTCACTGCGTGGGTACGAGGCTGCTGTAATGCTGAAAGCGCATGGGTATATCAACGTAAAAGTGATGGAAGGTGGGGTAATGGCATGGCCATTTACCAAAGAGAAATAGTCATATGAAGTATAAATTTTAAAAAAGGGTCGACTCATTAAATTATTTTATTTTAAGTCAACCTTTTTTAAGGAAAAACACTAATTCTTAGCTAACTTAAGTTTCTTGACCTTGATACTTATTGTCGAACTTGATTTTTGAGAAGGTGGGCCTTGCATCGATGAGCTGCCATCGCCCGCACTGCCACCCGGGCCTCCGCCCATGCCGCCTCTTGGACCACCACCCATTCCGCCTCCTGGGCCTCCGCCAATAGCTCCGCTGATTCCACCAGGGCCTCTACCCATTCCGGATTGAGATGACGAACTAGCTGAACTTCTTCCCGAGGTAACTGAAATGTACATCTTCTTCGCATGATAATCCATACCCAGCTGTTCAAAAGGAATCGACAGTTTATAAAACAATTCTCCCTGTCTGTTAAAATGTATATCGCCAGAAATATGATCTGGATTGACTACAGCCATAAGCTCTTCTGAGTTTCCGTACGTTAATTTGATATCACGGATTGAGTTCATGAGTTTTTCTTTTTCGGCATCACTAAAATCTTTTTCCATTGGCGGTCCGCCCATGTTGCCTCTATATCTGCTATCTGACTGTTCTTCGTTTTGTCTGCCCGGCTGCGCTGCAAATTGAACATTGCTTAGCGCCATGCGCTCTTCCATATTTAAGGGGTAATCAATTTGTACTTTCTTTTTACCTTTTACTTTGGTTTTAAAATTTACTTTTACCCCTTCCATTAAAATGAGCTTCGGTACATTATTATTGCTCGATTTCAAATGCACATATAAATTTTTCTTGTCGTTGGTAAATAAATAAAAAACATCATTTTTTTTGTCGTATAAATATTTATACGAAGGAATTTGATCATCCTGTTGGAACTCTTTGGAATGCCATTTGCTTGTATTCTCCATGCTTTGCCCAAACACTGTTGTAATAAAAAGTATGGCAAAAAGCGTTAAACCCGTAATATGCATTAGAAAATCTATTACACATTGAAATTGTTTCAGAACAAGACACTCCGCTGCTTCACTTCAACTCACCAGAACGATGCTCCCGAAAGTAATCGGGACAAGTTATGCCTCGTTTCAGTAAAGCCTTGTTTTATTGCACTTTCAATGTTCACGACGAAGTTCTAATGCATAATCCGGGTTAAAATTGATTTATTGTACATGTATTTTTGAAATTGCAGTTAATGCTTTTAAATGTCAATAGTATACATGTGTAATTAGATTTGGGAATTTATTATATGAACTGGCATATTTAATATGCCAAAGGCGGGTGATTATCTGATAGCCTGGATAAATAAACAGGTTGAATATGTTGTGGTGTGTTGGTAATGTTTAGATTTTCTTAATCGAATTGGCCTTTGTATAAAGTTTAATGACAATTTTTGGATTATCATTACACTTCTTCATTAGCCTTAAAATGGCAATTATTGCGATAAACGAAAGCAGTAATAAAGCGTACTTCGATAATGCTGAGTTATAATAACGAACTGACATGTTTTAATGCCAGTTCAATGTGTTATTCCTGTTACCCTGCCGGTTGGGATTTTAAATGCATATTGCGGATTTAACTACGCCCACTTTCGTTCTTCACCTAGGTTTAAATTAAAATCATTTGATTTACTAACACGCATGGATTCCCCCTGGGCAAAAGCGTTTGTTTTTTCATTCAGTTCCAGTATTGCGCTGTTCATCTCGTCCACCGCACCGCTCACCTTTAAGAATAATTCCGAAGCCTCGCCGAATTTATCTGTAGATGAAGTAAGTCTGTTTTCAGTAACCTCGAAATATTGTTTGATCTCGTTAGCGTTATCTTTAATCTTAGTGGTTTCGCTGGTGGTATTTTCCGCCAGCTTTTTAACTTCCCCGGCAACTGCCGCAAAGCCTTTGCCAGCTTGTCCGGCCCTTGCAGCCTCAATGGAGGCGTTAAGCGCCAGCAGGTTGGTTTGAGTAGATACAGAGTGAATCGTTTTCGCAATTTCATCAAACTTGTCCACCAACTTGGCTTGTTGGGCAAAAGCCTCTTCAAGTTCAGAGAATTCATTTTTAAGATGGCTGAATATTTCGAGCATGTTATTGATAGATTTGAACTTATCGTCCAATTGGATAATTGTTTCCGATACGGAAGTAGAAATATCCAATATCACAGAACTCTTATAATAGTGACAGTTTTCTTTGTTGTTAAGACCATTGTGAATAGCAGTTGCCATATCCTGGCAGCTACCATATCCGCAAGACGAACAGTCGTAAATATCGGCATCTGAATGTTTACGCATGGTTTTAAAGATTTCCCGCTTTTGGTTTTCGCTAGGGACAACGATACTGTTATTGGCGCTGCGGTCGATATAGGTGCGATTGTATAATCCTTCTTTCCAATAACTATCAATGTTTTTTGTCAATCGTTTTTTCCCTTTCCGGCTATCATATTCGGCAACCATTTCTTTTTTTCGGTTATCTACCAGGTGCTCTATTTCGTCCAAGGTTTTATCATGCGTTAGGGTTCCTGTCCCGCCATTACAACCCCGTTCACAGTTCAAACAGTCGATCAACAAAGGAGCAATGCCTTTTTTGATATCTGCACTTAGGGTATTTAAATACGGATAAATCAAATCCTGTCCCTCAATTTTCCTGGTTTTTTCTACAATCTCAGGAACCTCACGTTCTGCGGTTCTCAGCAATCCACCGGGCGAAGAGAACAATACCGCCCGCTCTGCCGGCGGGTTGTCAAAATCGGTGGATGGGTATGTTTTTAAGTTAATTTCTTTCTCGTTCAGATATTTATCCAACGATTTAAAGGTGACATTAAGAATAGCTAACCCGGAATCGGCAAACTCCCTGGCTTTGGCCAAACACGGCGATACAACCAATATTTTATGATTGCGGTATTCGCGATAGAACGCCTTGATCATTTTAATGGTATGCAACATGGGGCTGTCCGCAGGCGAAAGGTGAGGAATAAGTTCTGGTTTGTAAAGCTCTATGTACGATACAATCGCAGGACAAGGTTGAGCGATAACCGTTTGGGGCCCCTGTTTTATATATTCCAGATAGGATTTAACCGTTAGTTCGGCTCCAAAACTCACGTCGAAAATAGCTTTTACACCTATGCTTTTTAACCAACCGTTAAGTTCTTTGTAAGTATCCGGAAAGCTCGCTGCAATGGCCGGAGCTACTATAGCCACAAACTTATCGCCACGAGACAGATTATCCCTGAACTGTCCGAAATCATCTTTTGGTTTGCGCGCATCATGGGTACATGCATCAATACACTTACCACATGCAATGCACAGGTCCCCGTTTATCGACATATGATCACCCATATCGATATTGCAAAATTTAACCGGACATGCCGTTATGCACGCATGGCAGTTTACACAATTTCCTTCTTCTACGTAAACAACTTCTCTCAATGATAAGCTCTCTGTGTGCATGGCGGTTGTTTTTGGTCCGGATCTATCTCTTCTTTTAGATCCTGACCGTGAATATTATACAAACTACATATACAGAGAATCCACCATTAGGTTACATTTGCATTGACAAGAAGTTTGATTTTGTGGGTAAATGCACAAATATAAGATAAGTAAGCTGTTAAATAAGAAAGTGCTCATCTACAAACTTTTGGAAAGTTTCTTTGTATTGGTCGCTTACAGGTATACGCACGTCGTTATCAAAAATAATTCGCATGCGTTCAATTGTGGTTATCTTTTTTAAGTTGACAATATAGGATCGGTGAACACGCATAAAACTATCGGTCGGTAACTTTTCTATCAGTTTTTTAAAGCTGAGGAGCGTGATAACCGGTTTTTGATCAGTAAGGTGGATGCGCAAATATTCCCGCATCCCTTCAATATAAGTAATGTTTTTAAGTTCAAGTCTTATAATTTTATATTCCGATTTAATAAAGAGGTAATCATTGTTGCCTTCTATTTCCTCAGGGGCTCCTTTCTCTTGTGCCATGCGTTTTTTAGCTTTGTTTACGGCTGACATAAATCCATCGTAACCAATAGGTTTTAATATGTAATCAATGGCATCTACTTTAAATCCTTCCACGGCATATTCGCTGTAGGCGGTGGTAAAAATAATTCCAACATCCTGACTTAACGATTTGGCAAAATCCATCCCTGTTAGCTCCGGCATGTTAATGTCCACAAACATCAGATCAACCTCTTTTGTGTCCAGTATCTCATAGGCATCAGCAGCATTGTTTAGAGAAGCCACCAATTCCAGGTTTGGCGTTCGTTCGATATAACTCGAAATCTGCTTTAAGGCGAGAGGCTCATCATCAATAGCAACACATTTAATCGTCATAAATAGGGAGTTTTATAGTACTTGTATATGTATTTTCATTATCATTAATATCCCAAATGTAATTATCACCGTAATATAAGTCAAGTCTTTTACGCGTGTTCTCAAGTCCGATACCACTGCTTTTGGGTTTCGATAAAGAAGTGTTCGTTTTTTTGCAATTTTTACACATTACCACGAGCCATTTATCCTCGATACTAACATTTAAGTGGATATAACATTTCTTTTGGGTGGCCGCACCATGTTTAAAGGCATTTTCTAAAATAGTCATAAAAACAAATGGCGGAATGGAAACGGGCGGTATCTTATCAGGAATGTTGAGTTGCACATCCAACTCTTCGGTATACCGCATTTGCATAAGTTTCGCATAGCTTTTGATAAAATCTATTTCTTTTGCCAATGAAGTTTTTTTGTCCTCTTTTTCATATAAAAGATAACGTAACATATGAGAAAGTTTCACAATAGAGCTTTGTGCATCTTTGGGCTCTATTTCAACCAAAGCATGGATGTTGTTGAGCGTATTCATTAAAAAATGGGGACTTATCTGGTGCTTTAAAAAAGCCAGTTCAGCCTGAAGTTTCTCCTCGCTTATTTGATGCCGCAAACGCTCTTCTTTTATTAACCTGCCGCCCTGTTTTATGGCTGTATTAAACCCTATAACTAAAATAGAAAGCAGAATATTGTTCAAATATCGGATAAATTGTCCCCTGGCCTGTGGCTCCATTCCCGGGCGAAGTTGTTCAAGGTTGGTGCTTCTTGGGGGTCTGTTTAATGGTGAAACGCCATTCCTGGGAAGTGGAATATTGGTATCCGTTACCGATATAGCCTTATTTGTCGACAATAATTCATGAATAAAAACGGTAACTTTCGGATGGCTTATTCCGACTATCAATACAGCAGTTATTCCAAAATACCAGAAATATTTTTTCTTAAATAAGAATTTGGAAGCCAGCCACATATTATTAGCCAGAAACATAAGAAGAAATGGTGCAATGGTAATTGTATCGAGAAGCACCTTATTCCATTGTATTTCATTATTTTTCTGCGATAGAAAAATGATAACAAATAAAACAAGCAACCATAAAGTGGTATAGATTGTATTTTCGATTAGTTTATGTCGTTTGTTACTTTGCATAGGTACTTATGTTTTGCTTTGTGGCTGGGGCATTGCCATGTATGTTCGTAAAGCTAATTATAGTTTAATAAATTGAAATTGATGCGTCGTACTATTTTTAGTTGAACCACGAAATATGCAAATTTTACAAATTTAATACAGCTTTTGTCTTTGAATTGGCGCAAAAGCCATTCATTACTAGCCAACCTAAAGTTGATGCTATATATTTTTTTGAACGCTTCGAAATAACCTGTGTTATCATAACGCCAATTTTTTTGGCCTCATTACAATTTTACCAAGAAATTAAGAATAACGAAATAATAATCAACAAACCGGGCCTTTTTATCTATGAAAAGGTAGTTGAGGAATATATGTAATGTTATAACAAATTCGTATTTTGGAAAAGATAAACATACCGCCAATAAATAGGAATAGGAGCGGTCTGCAAGACCCAGCGATTATTCCAGGTTGAACTACAACCCGGCTTTAATACCTGCCAGGTATTTTAATCGGGTTTTTTGCGTTTTTTAAAGCTTTTGAATACGCGACACCACGTTTGTTTTTGCTTATAAACCATCTTTTGGTCGTTAATTTTAACGATAACGCGTGCTTTTAGTCTGAAAAGGTTACCTTATTGGGCACTACGATGCTAAACCTCAAGAAAATGAAGTTTTTTAAAGAGCTTTGCTTTGTTACAACAATTTTAGACTTGAGTGCTTTCACTAAATTTTGGACAGGTGAGCGATACCCGGTAGGAAGTATACAAAAGATATTTGAAAAAGCGAAGCAAAAACCGGTATACAAAGAAGAGTGACCACACATAGCTTACGGCATTCGTTTGCTTCGCATTTAATAGAAAACGGGGTGGATATAAAGATTATTCAGGAACTAATGGGACATCACTCTTTAAAAACGACAGAAATATATTCTCATGTTGTTATGAAAAAGCTTGAAAATATAAAAAGCCCTATCGATAATTTAGATAAATAAAATGATTCTGTTTATATTTGGTTATGTAAAAAACCTATTATGATTACAATATTCACAAGCAGGTCGGTAAAATTTAGGTCATATGGTTTTTAGTAGCTTTAAAGGATTAAGTAAACGTATTTAAACGATTAAGTAAACGTTTTTACACGATTAAGAAAACGTATTTAAACGATTAAAATAACTGATTATATATGCGGTATAGAAACCATAATCGAAATAATAAAGTCATTACGGTCTCTATATCCAAGTTGTGCCCCATTTACGAGGCGCTTAACTTTTAATATTTAAATAAAAACCATGATGTAAAATGACCTTAAACGAAGCCAAACACCTTGATTCAATTGTTCAATTTTTATATTCTAATTATTTAAAAAGTGATGCTATCATGATTGACTGGCATATAGTTTTAAATAGTTTGAATATAGATGTAAAACTTGCTGACTACTATTTAAACATTCTCAAGACTAAAGATTTTATTAATGAACAAGGTCTTGAAGATGCTCCCTCTTTAATTCAACTAAATGATAATGGAGTAGCCTTTGCTTCATCACATCAATCATTTAAAAAGTTTAGCATCAGTTTGACTAGAGACTTAGTATTGTTAATTGAAAAACTATTTGAAACCATTCAACAAGACGGTAGTTTTTATATGACAAAAGAGAATGCTCCTACGATGCATAAAGCCATAAATGAATCTGTTGCAAGGAAGTGGGTCAAAAAAACAGGAAATAAATACATATTTACTCCTTTAGGAATTGAAGTTTATGAGTTTGGTTCAATTGAATCTTATTTATTAGAACAAAAGAATAAACCAAAACAGACTTTGAATCAAACCATAAATACTCAGAATGCAGTTGTAGGAGACGTTTATGGCAATGTCAGTCAGTCATCGGACAATTTCTCAAATAACCGAAATATAGAAACAATCAGTAACAAGACTGAAAACAATAAAAGTAAAAAATCTGTGGTTGAATGGATTGCCATAATTTTAGGAATTATTGTGAGTATAATCATGATTTATAAATTTTTTATTGAATAGTAGCTATCTTTAAATAGAAACTCTATAGAAAAAACGGGGCACAACAATCTGGAATAAAGCATACGGATTTAGTGATAATTTGGATGTTGAGTAGGGTTTTTGAGCACCGCCAAATCTTAGATTTGGCATTAAAATAAAAAGATAATAACAAATATAAGCTTTGGCTCTGTGGTGTTTTGGTAGGTTTGATTCATGAAATCTCCGCACGCTTCATCCAGTGAACGTTGGGCTTCATTATAAACAACACTGCATAAATAAATAACATGAAGAGATTACTATGGAAATTGATTCTACCTTTGACTGTAATATCAATGATGATGTTTACGAAATGGTGGTATGCATTAGTAGTGGACGGACCTGATGAAATATTTACTGGATTCCCTTTTGCTTTTGTTTGTAGTGGTTGGCACACATCTCTGTCATTGCAGATATTTGTGCTTGAATTTGTAGGAAACTTGCTAACTTATTTTCTGATAATATTCCTTCTAGTTTACGCAATAGACCGACTGATTATTAAAATCAATGTTCCTAAACTTGTAAGCATTCCATTGATAGTTTTATCAAGCCTTATCGTTATTCCAAGCGGATTGGTTGCCTTAAATCCAGACAACATATATTACCTAAAACGAGATTTTGATATGGAAATAAAGGAAACGGGATTTAAATTTGTTTGGCAAAAACAGGAAAGACCTGATTTTTATAAATATCATCCTGAATTTAAAATTGAAACACAGACTCCCAAAACCGTATTAAGAAGTGATTGGATAATTAAAGCTGATTCAATTGATAGAGAAACACTAGTTGACCATGGTCAATTTCTGATTGATAAGTATAGAGTCTATCGCAAATTTGATTTCTCTGACGGTTTAATGATTTTAGAACTTGAAGATGCAGATAGAGAAACTTTTATAACATATGGAAATTCAATTTATGCTAGAGACAATAAGCATATTTTTGATTCAAGACATGGAATAATAGAACAAGCAAATTTGGAGACATTCCATGTAGTCCATGTAGAAATGGAGGATGGAATAATGAAATTTGGGAAGGACAAGTTTAACTATTATTTCTGGGATGAGATTGTAACAGATACTATTGGATTTGGGTTAAAGACAAGAGAAATAACGAAAGCCCAACAAATAGAATATAATTAATCACGATGCACCGAAGAAAGTCCCAACTGTGGGTTCGGGTGATTAAATATATTCGT
>NZ_JBNGOS010000016.1:65205-136924 GCF_050589685.1 Saccharicrinis sp. 156 | reverse complement strand
CTAACCATTTTCGGTTACCCAAATCCAAGAGGGGTCAATATGACCGTTGGAGGGGTCAACATCACCGTTATTTCCACTCTACAAGGAGGGTAGATATGAAGAGGGCACTGAGCTGAATGCCCAATTTTTACTGAAGAATCCCAAACATATAGAAACATATTGTTACAAAGGTTGGATACCATATAGTCAAGGACATTATACGGAAAGTATTAAGGGTTTTGATGCATTTAGGGAATAAAAAGGATGCCATTGCATGGATGAATAAGATACTGGAAACCTTTTTCCGGATGAACCTGGCTTTTATTACGATGCCCTTTGTCTGTGCGTACAAATGGATGAGAAAGAAGAATCCGTTCATCATCTGAAATTGGGCTTGGAGAAAGGATATCGTAATTTTGGTCACTTGGCCACTGATGATGACCTTGTGAACGTGCGCAATCTCCCGGCTTTTAAAGCTCTGATTAAAAAGTGGGAACAGATACATGAAGCTACATTGCCCAAAGAAAATGGACCAGAGGAAAATGTTGATGATTATCGTCAACCGGTATGCTAATATCATTATTCTAAAACAAATACTCCCATGCCTACCAACAAAAACGCCACTATCCGATACCTTGCCCTTGATCGCTGTTTTAGCAATCCGGGAAGAAAGTACGACATCAATGACTTGATTCAAGCATGTAACGAGGCTTTGCTCGATATTGACCCTCATTCTACCGGTGTTAAGAAACGACAGGTATATGATGACATTAAGTTTATACAGGATTCAAAGGGGTACAATGCACCTTTGGAGTCCTTTAAAGAGGGTAAGAGAGCCTTTTACAGATACACAGACATGGATTTCTCCATCTCCAATCAACCCATTAATGAACAAGAAGCACAGCAGTTAAGAGAGACTTTAACTACACTCTCACGTTTTCAGGGATTGCCTCAGTTTGAATGGATTGAAGATATGAAAGCAAGGCTGGAGTTGAGTTCCAGGCATGGGGTAGCTGAGAAAGTAATTAGCTTCGACGAGAACCTATTTTTAACGGGACGTGAATATTTAGGGGAACTACATAATGCCATTACAAACCAAAGCGTATTAGAGATAGAATATCAATCGTTTAAGACGGATTTAAAAACGCTTTTCATAATTCATCCATATCATTTAAAGCAATACAACAACAGGTGGTTCTTGTTTGGTTTAAATGAAGACCGAAACGAAGTGTCGAATATTCCTCTTGACAGGATTTGTACTATACGAGAGTCCAGATTAAAGTACCGACCCAATGAAACAATTGACTTTGAGGAGTATTTTGAAGATGTAATAGGCGTATCTATTCCGATTGGTGAAACTACTCAAAAGGTTGTACTTAAAATTGATAGGCAATTGTGGCCTTATATTAAAACAAAGCCCATTCACGGGTCTCAAAAAGTAAAAGAAGTAACTGAGGACTTTACCATTGTTGAACTGGAACTTTATCTGAATTACGAACTGGAAGCTATCATACTTTCCAGAGGTGAGCAGATTGAAGTGCTGGAGCCTAGTAACCTTAGGGATAAAATTAAAGAACGAATAGAGGGGATGAAGAGGAAATATTCATAACGTGTGCAGGATGATTGCATACAATAATAATACTTTTATACCAAAATAACATATTATGAGCTATTTAGAAACAGAAAGACAGAAAGTCATTGAGCTAGGCAGGGAACTATTTAACGGAAACACAGGAGGTGTATACAGGGGTAAAGAGCGTAATTTTGTGCTGTTAAATCCTGTTGAGAATCTTTATGAAGATATCAGGGACAAAGCCATACAATATTTTAAGGAAAACAAAATTGTTTGGTGGCCCGGCGGTCAGGAACCTTCAGGTCATATGTTATCGTCTCAAATTGCATGTGTCAATCATCTTTTTTTCTTGCGAAATGATAAAGAGGCAGCATTAAATGTATTAAAAGGTATTCACCCTGATTTTGTGGAGGTATGCCCTGATTTTGAAGATGGCTATATCGGTTTTGAAGTAACCAGTAATGGGAGCTACTTAAATGAGGTGGCTCCCGGAAAACAACAGACCAGGGGAGCTAACTGTACTTCGGTGGATGCCATGATGAGTGGGAAGCTAAGGAATAGCAAAAAGATTCAGGTGCTGATTGAATGGAAGTACACCGAGTCGTATCCCAACTCCTGTAAGGCCGATGGTAGCAGTGGAGCAACACGCCAAAGCAGGTACAACAAACTAATTCAGGATCCGGAATCTCCATTAAAAGCGCATGTTCCTATGGAGAACTTCTATTACGAACCTATCTACCAGTTGATGCGGCAAACATTATTGGCCTGGCAAATGGTCAAACATAAAAAGCGTGAATTACAGGCAGACGATTGGATCCATATTGATGTTATTCCGGAAAATAATAAGCAATTACGAAACAAAGTATATGCTCCAGACCTGTTTGCCGATGATCTTCACCAATCGTGGACTTCCTTGTTAAAGGAACCCGGGAAATATAAAATGATAACCCAGCAACAATTGTTACATCCAATTTTTTTAAACAAATCTTATAACAAGCAGGTGGAATACCTTGATACCCGATATTGGGAAAAACAATAATAAAATAAGTATCAGATATTTTATTCAACTATGAAAAAAAGCATAAGAAATATAGCCATTCTGATTGCCCCGGTTTTATTGATGGTAGCGATGAACGAAACGGTTAGGCCAACCATTCAGGACAAAGCTTTTAACGATTCGGTGTACACGGGGATGAACGCTAGACAAAAGATTGAAGATTATTGTACATGGAATTGTCATTTTAACACCAGGTATTGTATGGACCATCATGTAAAGTACTTACGGCCATATTTCAACATTACAGATACTGTATATTACGGAATGATCAATTGGCTTCGTATACCTGGGGATTATATATGGGCCAATATAGTTTTTATGGTCATCCTGATTCCCTTCCTTATTTGGTTTTTTATCATCAAATCTTTGAATATCCAGGATAAAATTAAACGTTTAAAAAAATCACAATGAATCAAATAGAAACCATTATCCGCTTTGTATATTCGTATTGCACCGATTTTGTTATCAACCTGGCTAATATTTTCAATCTGTCGTATTACGAAATCAACTTTTTGCTGTTTTGTGTGCTTTATCCTTTGCTGTTAATTGTTGCGGTAGGGATGTATATCGTTCAAAGGTCCAGATTAAAGAAGTTAAAGGAAATAAATAGCCGGATAAACTAAATAAAAACTTTTTAAACGTTGCTTTTATGGATATTCGAAGATGAATTGTAAAATTATAGAATGCGTAGCGATTCAAAACAATCGCACAAAAAGTTAAAAAATACATGGCAGAAAGAGCGGATGTCATCCATGAAATGAGCGGACTTTCCCTCTAAAATCATTACTTTCGCAATCCTATATTTTAATCGTATCGGCAATCATCTTTATGCTTTTGTCTTGATACTTGATACTAAATAATACATGATCACAGGAGAATTAAAATCGCCGCTAATTAACTGCAAAGATTGACTAATCGGTAGGGCCATTGGAGATGCAATAGGTACCTCAATTAAGTTTATGTTCCCGAGAATACAAACATTATCACTTTGAAGAGTGGAATTGCCAAAGAAATTGTATTTAAAAAGATTTATATACATTATTCTTGTTATGTGTATTAAATTAACTCATTTTGGGAGGTGATTATAATGTTGAACTATTGAAGTATGGTGTGGTAATACTTTGGCATAACATTAAATGTTTAAAATGGATTATAATTAACATTACGATATTATATATAATATGTGCAGTCATTGTGCACAGCTAAATGCTGTATAATGTTTTAATAGAATCAATATTTATATGCAAAGAGATAATAAATTACCCTTAAATAACTATGTTGCCTGTCTGCTTGGAGGTGCTATTGGTGATGCTTTAGGCGCACCCATAGAATTTGATTCCATTAACGATATAAGAACTAAATATGGTAGTGAGGGTATAATAGGTTATGTCGAACATCCTAATGCTTGTGGTGAATTTACCGATGATACACAGATGACTTTGTTTACGGCCGAGGGCTTGTTGCGGGCTTATTGCAGGGCATCTTTTAAAGGAATTTGGGGTGCTGTCAATCAGATTTCGCATGAGTCACTTTTGCGATGGTTACATACGCAAGAAAATTCCTGTTATACACCATCCGAAGACTGGTATCCAATCCTAAGCAACTGGTTGATTCAGCAAAATGAATTATATAAACAGCGAGCACCCGGGAACACTTGTTTAGCTGCCTTACGAAGTGGCGTAGCCGGCACGATGGATAAACCCATTAACAATAGTAAAGGCTGCGGTACCATTATGCGTATGGCGCCAGTAGGTTTAATTGAACCA
Organism: Saccharicrinis sp. 156; assembly: GCF_050589685.1. Classification (NCBI taxonomy): domain Bacteria; kingdom Pseudomonadati; phylum Bacteroidota; class Bacteroidia; order Marinilabiliales; family Marinilabiliaceae; genus Saccharicrinis; species Saccharicrinis sp. 156. The sequence continues at coordinate 132,549 of NZ_JBNGOS010000016.1, read as the reverse complement.
GGAAAAACAGAAGACAATTTTAAGATGGGTTGTGAGCTTTCAGCCATAACCCATGGCCATCCAACCGGATATCTCTCAGGGGGTTTTTTTGCAGCTATTATTTCGGAACTGGCAGTTGGTACTAAGCTTAATAGAGCAATTGATGCTGCTATTGGTATATTAGTTAGGTATAATAAACATGAAGAAACGTTTCGAGCTGTTGAGGCAGCTATGGATTTATATAAAAGTGTTGTAAGAGAAGATTTAAGAATAGAGCCAAAACTCATTGAACAGCTGGGCGAAGGTTGGGTAGCTGAAGAGGCACTGGCGATGTCGCTTTTTGTAGCCCTCATATTTGAAAATGACTTTGAGCAGGGTGTGTTGTATGCTGTAAACCATAGTGGCGATAGTGATAGTATAGGATCAATCGTTGGTAATATATTGGGCTTGATAAATGGTTCTATGTCAATTCCTAATAGATGGATGTATAAATTATCCGCTGCTAATTTGGTCATGGAAATTGCTGAAGATCTTTACCATCAAAGTAAAGTTTCTGCATATGGAGAAAGTGACTTTCGTTGGGTATATAAGTATTTGAATTAAATTTAACAGTTCCACCCTGCTGCCACTGAGATAAAGACAGCCTATCGGCTGCAGGTTTTTTTTCAAAGATTAAGGACAAGCCCCCTTGATGTATTGTTATATCAATCGGGAATTGAACGCCACCCTTTGGCCTTCTCCTCCTCGACGGGCCATTGCTCATTTAGCAGTTTTGAAGTTCATGTTTTTCAACCGACATCAGCAACGTAACTTGGGACCCACTAGCTACAGTTGATGAATGGACAGAAAGTTGTTTGAGCACAGCGAGTTCTTTCTGTCTCATCAATGAGCAAAAGTGGGTAAGTGAGTGCTGCAGTCGCGGTCTTTTTGCCTTCTTTTTTGACTGATGACAATTATTGCGATAAATGAGAGCATAGTTAAGTTTACTTGAACTATGCCGAGTGAAGCAATAATCTTTATAAAAAAAAGAAGGAGCCCGTCGGCTAGAGACATATTATGTGGCTTGCTTTGAAATTACTTTTCTTGGGGTATATTGTGCATAATCCGTAATGATAAGTAGGAAATCAATTTTCATAAAACAAAAAAAGGTTGAAACCGTAAGATTTCAACCTTTTTTGTTGTCCCATTAGGGCTCGAACCTAAACTCTTCTGGACCAAAACCAGACGTGTTGCCAATTACACCATGGGACAATCCTCATATCTTTCTTTTCGAAAGCGATGCAAAAGTACATCTTTTTTTAATACCCGCAAATATTTTTTTTATTTTTTTATTGACGCTTAAAACCGGGCTGAAAAATAATACAATTATTTTACTGAATCTCTTTTATTTAAAGGCCGATGTGCAAGTATTTTTTTTTCATTATTAAATAATCGACATTAACCCTTAGGCGCTTACAGGGCAAAACTAAACAACAAGTTGTTAGAATTGCTTTTTCTGCTTGCGGTTTTATTTATGCAAAGTTCCAGGTTGGGCCACCGACCTCCGCACAGGGCTTGAATCCCACTTATTGAAGTCGATGAAAGAACAGAAATCCCGTCTTGGAACTTGTAAGGTTTTGGAATCCAAATTCAACAAGGTTCTTATAATGGGAGGGTTCATTCTGTTCCATCGATAATACATTAGTGGGTAAGCACTAAAGTGCAGTCGGTAGTCTGTCTGGGACTTTCTACAGGAGTCTTTTTTGTTTACCTGTCTGCCCTGTCCGTTCCTTACAGACGGGCAACAGGCAGGCTTTTTTTTGGCTGCAGAAAAATAGTAAAAGCCCCTGCGGCCAGAGCAGGTTATGGTTGTTTTGTATGAGTAACAGATGTTTTGAGTTAAAGTTTTTTTGCATCGTCAGCTTTCCCCGAAAGGCCTTTTAATATGGAGAAAAACTTATTACCTTTCCGCGAATATTCTGCTTTTTTTGGCAGAACATCCCAATAAGCTAGCCAGGTAAGCACTCGCGATAATGGTCGGGATAGGCTTGGACAAACAAAAGCCTGTTTGGTTCTGGTTTGAGCAGGTTGGGTATACTTGTCTTTTAAGTCGTCGTATTTTATGGAGCGTTCTTATTTATTAAATTCCTGGATCAAACGAATTGCTGGTGTTTTTGTTTTTATCATTAGTTTGGCCATATATCTTGTTACCTTATCTCCAACCCTTAATTTTTGGGATTGCGGCGAGTTCATTGCCTGCGCCAACGGACTAGAGATAGGTCATGCACCGGGGGCGCCTCTGTATTTGATGGTAGCCAGAATATTTTCGCTGTTTGTTGCTTCCCATCAGGTAGCCTATAGTCTCAATATATTGTCGGCCATTGCATCGTCACTTACTGTTTGGCTGTTATATGCCACAACAATTATCATATTAAACAAAGTAACCTCCCGCATAAATTCTTATCGGATAATATTTTCTGCGGTGGTAACTTCACTTGCTTTTGCTTTCACGGATACCTTTTGGTTCTCTGCGGTAGAAGCGGAAGTTTACGCGATTTCCTTATTGTTTACGGCATTTACCATTTGGGCGGTACTACGTTGGGAAAATTCGCTCCCAGACCCAAACGCCCATCGCTGGCTACTGCTTATTGCATTTTCCATGGGGCTTTCGGTTGGCGTGCACCTTCTTAACTTACTGGTTATACCGGTGGTAGTTTATTGGGTTTTTGTAAAGCTAATGGATGTAAAATACAAACATATTTGGGGTTTCCTGGTTGGAATCACTTTATTGCTTGCCATCCAATTTCTAATTATTCATAATGGCTTGTTTCTCGCCAAAAAACTTGAATTGTTATTTGTAAATATTTTTCATTTACCAGTGCACGCAGGATTGATTACCTTCATGGCATTATTTTTTGGTGTTCTTTTATGCGGAATAATCTTGACCGGAAAGAAACACACAGTCCTTCATTTTATTTTTGTGGCATCATTTTTCTTTGCTTTAGGCACCACCAGTTATACGATGGTTATTGTCCGCGCGAATGCCCAAACCGCCATTAACTTAAACAATCCATCCCATGTTTTTTCATTGGAGTCATTTATTAACAGAAAGCAATATGGGGAACGTCCGTTAATTAAAGGAGCTTGGTTTGGTGCCAAATCTACCGGCATAGCGTCCACGTTTAATTATCGATTGGATGAAAATGGAAATTATGAACGTTTTGCAGAGGATGACAGGTACGTGTATCCTTCCGGCGACAAGAGCTTTTTGCAAAGAATGTACAGTTCGCAGAAACACCATATCAGCGGATATCATTTTTGGAGTGGATCGGAAGATGGTGAAAAGCCTACCTTTTTTCACCAACTGCAGTATTTGTTCAAATACCAATTGGGCCACATGTATTTCCGGTATTTTCTGTGGAATTTCTCTGGCCGTCAAAATCATTATCAGGGGCATGGAGATTTCCTCAATGGCAATTTTACAACCGGGTTTAAGTTTATCGACCAGCAATTTTTAGGGGACCGCCAATATCTGCATACCAAAGAGCTCAGCAGTGCGACAGGCAACAACTATTTGATGATCCCCTTGCTTTTTGGCATAGCAGGGTTTCTCTTTCTGATCAGAAAAAGGCATTGGCCCTTACTTTATTTGTTGGGTTCGTTGTTTATACTGACCGGAGCAGCAATTGCTTTTTATCTGAACCAACCCCCCTTTGAACCTCGCGAAAGAGACTATGTTTATGTGGGCAGTTTCTATGCATTCTCTGTGTTTATTGGGCTAGGCATCTGGGATCTATTGCAAAAACTAAAACAGCTTTCCCCTTCGAAACTAACGGATGCGATAGCTTCATTTGCCATTCTACTGGCCTTGCCGGGATTGTTGCTGGCCAATAATTATAACGATCACGATAGAAGTGACAGAACACTGGCCCGCGATTTGGCCGTATCATATCTCGAGAGCTGCGAGCCCAACGCTATTCTTTTCACGTATGGCGACAACGATACATACCCCCTTTGGTATATACAGGAAGTGGAGGGTGTTAGAAAAGATGTAAGAGTGGTAAATATTGGGCTACTGTCGGCAGATTGGTATATTTATCAGCAAACCATTGCCCGGGATGAGGCTAAGCCGTTGAACTTTACTGTGCCATTGAAAAGATATAAAAAAGGGGAAATGGATTATGCAGCCGTTGTGGATCAACAGGCTGAATGGATGCATTTAAAAGAAGGACTGGAATTTTTGGCAGATACCTCCAGGTCAGGACAGCTTTTGACAAACGGTTCAAACAAAATTGATTTTATACCCAGGAGCTTTCGGGTCGCCGATAATTTTAGCGCTTTTTTATCTATCGAAAAAAACTATCTGATGAAAGGTGAAATCGCCTTATTGGATATCGTTGCCACCAATTATCCGCAAAGGCCAGTTTACTTTGCCAATGGAACGCCAACAACTTCAATGTTAGGGTTCGATAGATTTATTCAGCCTTACGGTATTGTTTCTAAATTGGTTTTGGACAGTACAAAAATTGACACTGAGGAATTATACCAACTGTTCAAAAACAAGATAAATATTTCCATACCCCAACGGAGTTGGTGGGATGAAACTTGCATGAATGCTATTGGTATTTCAGATTTACAAAATACGGGCATTGCATTGGCGAATAAATTAATTGCGGAAGGTGAATCTAAAAAAGCGCAAACAATCCTGCTTAAATTTCTTCCCATTACTTCACTTCCGAACTTTGAATTATCCACAAATGATATCCGCTGGACGCAAACATTATTTAGTGCAGAATTAAATAAGGAAGCCATAGCATATTTGGAGAAAATAACGTACTCAGCGGTACAAAATTTTTATTTCTATATTTATTCCCAACAATATCTGGGGGGTAACATGTTGCACTATGCCAAAGAAGAGCAAGATTATTTAAAGGAACTATATAATCTCGCCAAAGAGCACAGTATTACGGAGATAGAGCTTGCCATAGAGCCTTACTTAAACGCATTCTAGTAAGAAATAATCTTTGATGGAACAGAAAAAACAATGGAAAGAAATAATACCACTTTTTGTCTGTCACAATAAAAATCCCGAAACCTGACAATATTGTCAAATTTCAGGATTTTAATCTCAGTCTAAGCAAGTGTAATTTGTTTTACTTTTTAATGAATTTGAATTGATACCTTTGGCTATCCGTAACAATTTGTAATTGATAGTATCCCCCAATCAATTCGCTGGTTTCAATCTTATTCGTTTCAGAAACCTCAGCATTTTTTGATTTGACAAGACTTCCTGCTGAATTGTAAATGTTTATGGTGATTTCCTTTCCAAAATCTTCTTCAATTTTAAAAAACAAGGTGTTTTCAGTCGGATTAGGGTAACAAAGCAATTTAGCTTTCTTAGCCAACTGTCCTTCAATACTTGTAACTGTTGTTACAGTGACCGTACCTACCATTCCAAAACCAACATGCGGGTCGCACTGGTAATCATAAGTTCCCGGCGTTGTAAACTGGTATGAATAAGTCCAATCACCCGATGCGGCTTCTCCGTTTCCAAAAGATTCCGGATTATCCGGATAGGTATCCTGGGTTCCATTAACATTATGAGATCCTTCTATCTGCATCCATTTAACTACGTCTCCGGCCTTAATGATTACATCTTTAGGCGTGAAGTTTCCGTTGGACACAACAACTTCATGGAAAGTAGCAGAATTATCTGCAACAGTAACCGTTCCAACCATTCCAAAACCAACATGCGGGTCGCACTGGTAATCATAAGTTCCCGGCGTTGTAAACTGGTATGAATAAGTCCAATCACCCGATGCGGCTTCTCCGTTTCCAAAAGATTCCGGATTATCCGGATAGGTATCCTGGGTTCCATTAACATTATGAGATCCTTCTATCTGCATCCATTTAACTACGTCTCCGGCCTTAATGATTGCATCTTTAGGCGTGAAGTTTCCGTTGGACACAACAACTTCATGAAAAGTAGATGAAGTTTCTACAACTGTAATCGTACCTACCATTCCAAAAGCAACATGTGGGTCGCACTGATAATCAAAGGCTCCCGGTGTTGTAAACTGGTATGAATAATTCCAATCACCCGATGCGGCTTCTCCGTTTCCAAAAGATTCCGGATTATCCGGATAGGTATCCTGGGTTCCATTAACATTATGAGATCCTTCTATCTGCATCCATTTAACTACGTCTCCGGCCTTAATGATTACATCTTTAGGCGTGAAGTTTCCGTTGGACACAACAACTTCATGAAAAGTAGATGAAGTTTCTACAACAGTAACCGTTCCTACCATTCCAAAAGCAACATGTGGATCGCACTGGTAATCAAAAGCTCCCGGTGTTGTAAACTGGTATGAATAATTCCAATCACCCGATGTGGCTTCTCCGTTTCCAAAAGATTCCGCATTATCCGGATAGGTATCCTGGGTTCCATTAACATTATGAGATCCTTCTATCTGCATCCATTTAACTACGTCTCCGGCCTTAATGATTACATCTTTAGGCGTGAAGTTGCCGTTGGACACAATAACTTCATGAGTTTCCGCTTGCATTAATAAAGGACTTAAAAAAGAAAAAGCTAGCAAAAACATTCTAAAATTCTTAAAGCAGTAAAGTTGTTTCATAATTATTGATTTTTAGTTGTTATAAGGTTTTCTTTCTAAATTCTTTTGGCTTTTTGAGCGTAAATACCCGGCTAACATTAAATCCGAAATGAATATCCCCATTACCCCAGCTTCCTGTGTTTTCTCCAATAAGATATTTTTCCGTCATACCGCGGCTATTGGTAAGGTGTAGTTGAAAAACGTGACCACCGGTTTCAAGATCAATTCCAAGGGATAGCGAATTTCGTACTTTGAGACCAGCAATATCACTGGATATTTGTCCATCAGGTATAAAGAAATATTCGGCATTGAAACGCAAAGAGTTTGTGATTTTTATGGATGTTCCAGTCCCAACAGATACAATACTATTCTGATCTTCCGTGGCGGGCACCAGGTTGCGGTGCACTACAGTGGGCATAAGCTGCAGAGATACAGTTTCTCCAAACTTTCGTGCCAGAAGAAGGGAATAATGATAAGCTATACGGGAAGAGGAAATATTATCTCTATCAGGATTACTCCATTCGCTTGTATTAATGTATACCGTACCTACTGCAGTAGCAGTGAAGGGGAAGTTTTTAAAGCCGGTTTGCTGTCTAAGGAACTTCCATTTAAAAGTACCATCTATGGTCTTTTGAAATGACGCCCTCCCAATTCCAATATTTATTTGATCTGTAAGTCCGTAATCGAATCCCAAACGTATTGTGGCATTATCCAGTCCATATAAATTTCTCCAACCTGAATTAATGGGGCCAAAGCGATGTCCAATCGTAAAGTTCAAAACACCTTCTGCATTGGTTTCTATAGAATGTCCGCTTACAATTCTGGTGCTTTTAAAAGTAGCAATGGTGTAATTTATTGCAGAATCTTCCTGGGCATTTAAAAGTCCTAATAAGTCTTCCTGTGCTTTAACGCTATAGGAAACCAACACGAATAGTACTCCAACTGTAAGGAGAGTTTTACATTTCTTCATAAACCATATTTACTTTAATTTCTATATTATCTGCAATATTTTTACGAACAGCAGATGGTACTTTAATTTCGTATTCTTGTATATCGATGATAAATGCCGCCTTACCTTCAATATTCCCATTTTTATCTTTCATAAGTGTTGCGGGAATACTTACATCCTTAGTCACTCCATGTATGCTTAATTTTCCTGAAACAATAATATCGGCTGGTTTTGAACCAAGTTTAAATGAATCAAAGTCTTTGATATTTCCTTTGAAACTGGCTTTGGGGTAAAGATGACTTTCTACATATTTTTCATTAAAATGCTCTTGCATCAGCGCTTTTTCGAAGGTGAAGGCCTTCATTAAAAGAGTAAATGCCATCCCTCCATTCTCAAGATCAATGACTCCTGAAACCTGATTGTTATAAGCTTCAATGTTTTCTAACGGAGTTGCTGAGAAAAAACTAATTGACCCCGTACGTGTAAGATATTTTTGCGCGTGCGTTAAGGTTATACTACACATACAAATCAGAACTAAAACTGTGATGTTTTTCATTTCATTTGTGTTTTTTATTAGTTATTAGGAGCTCCATCATCTAACCAGGCTTTAATTAATTCAAGTTCTTTGTCCGACAAACTTCCTTCGGGAGGCATATCCTTTTGTACTAAAACTCTTTGTCTGAAAGAACCATTATCAACCTTTGTTTTTACTCCGTCATAGTCATCAAAAAAACCGTTAGCAAAACCTCCCTGAGTATGGCAGGATATACAACTCATTTGTATAATGGGAGATATGTCGGTTGAATAACTCACTTCTGTAGGTTCAACTATTTTTATTCCGTACAGTTCCTCTTCGTTATTGAACTCACAGGAAGATGTTACTAAAATGAGCAGAAAGCCTGTTGTAAATACTTTTATTATTTTATTCATATTCTATATTGCAATTGTTTAATACTACGTCCATGAGATATCCCTGGCATCTACCTTTAATGGATATCATATCTCCCTTGGATACTCCTTTTATTTCATGATTAAAAGAACAGTTTATGCCACCCGCAAGGGAATTGTCAGCTTTTAGAATAATGCTGGAATATTCCTTGCTAATTTCAAGCTTTTCAACTTTTCCTTCCACAAGTATAACTTTGTTCAGATACTTTGCATTAGCTTCTTGTTCTTGGGTTTCAAATACTTCATAAAGCATCGTGGCTGCTATTGTATAATCCGCTTTAACTTTTTCCAGTCCTCCTACTTTTTTATTAAAAAGATAGAAACCAACGCCACTCCCGACCAGCGTCATAATGATTACAATTAGAATTACTGTTTTCTTCATGATATTGTTTTTCAGTAATCAAATTTCATTCAAACGCTAAAAGAAAGCCACTTTTAGTGCACGAACAGGTGAAAAGGGTTCATGAACGGGATATGGTTCAGGATTGGAACCAGATTTTAAAGTCAGGAGTTTTTTCTTTGCTAACGATAAGATCTGTATCAAAAGATACGGAAGGAATAATTTTTAAACGGTTGCCGGGATGCTTCTTTATTTCTTTTACTACTTCCTTATTAATAATCTGTTGACGGTTTATCTTATAAAATAATCCGGGTGAAAATTCTTTCATAAGTTGATAAAGACTATAATCCAGGTAATGCGTTTTGCCACTAAAAAGAATGGCTCGGGTAATGCGATCTTCAAAATAGATAATGGCCATTTCACTAGCTTCAATTACTTTAGTGCTGTTTCCTATCTTGCTTAAGATCTTTTTATTCGAGATGAATTCACCTTTCTTAAAGTAAGTATGAAGTTCAGGATTTAGCTGTATGATCTTTTGTTCCTCAAATTTATTAATGGCTTTATGCAGTTTTTCTTTTACGAGTGGTTTTACCAGGTAATGCACCCCGTTATAATCGAAGGTTCGAATGGCATACTCATTGTAAGCTGTAATAAAAATGACCGGGATTTTATTTCTGGTTTTTTCAAATATTTCAAAGCACAATCCGTCGGAAAGCTGTATGTCTGATAATATAAGTTGACAATCGTGCTTTTTAAGTAATGCAACACCATCGGCGATATTATCAGCATCACCCACCAATTTGTACTCAGGCCTGATCTCACTGATCAGCCTTTTAATCCTTCTTAATGCTGCAGGTTCATCCTCAAATATTATAATTTCAACCATCTATAAGGGGTAATTTTACAATGAACGTTTCTTTACTATTTACAATCCGGATGTTCTTTTTCGTTAGGAGTTTAAATCGTTGCTCCAGGTTTTTCAACCCAATGCCCTCTGAATTCCCGGCTGTATTAGATCCCGATTTATTGTTTTTTACAACAAGGTAATCATCTTCCATATAAATGGATACAAATAACTTGTTCTTTCGATTTATGATATTGTGCTTTATTGCATTTTCAATGAGTATTTGGCACGACATCGAAACGATAGATTTTGATTCCGGATGGGGAACATTGATATCCAGATGGATCAGATCTTCAAATCGCAATTGATGGATTCTAAAATATTGATTTGCCAGCTCAACATCCGCTTTTAACGATATGATATCAACCTCCTTAAGCTTTAAAATGCTACGGTATAAATCTGATAGCTCTAAGAGAGATTTTGACGCTGCTGCAGTATCCTCCTCGATTATTTCAGCCAAAGAATTTAAACTGTTAAATAGAAAATGTGGATCCAGCTGTGATTTGAGCTGAATTATTTCGGCCCTCGTTCTGGCACTTCGAAGTCTTTCTTTTTCCAGAAGTCTTTTCTCACGGCGTCTAAAGCCATAGAAAACAAGTAATAAAAGCAAGGCAGATGACAACACCAAAAACCAAATGGCTTTCCAAAATGGTTTATTGATTACAAAAGAATATGCTTTAATCAAATTAGGTTCAAACCCGGCATGGGTGCCTGCCGAAACCTGAAACTGGTATTTACCCGAAGGAAGCTTGAAGTATTGAATGCTTTTTTGACCGGTGACATACCAGGTGGAATCCACTCCTAACAAACGATACTTATAATGGTTATTTTCGGGATTATAATAATTATAAAGCTGAAAATTAAATGTAAAGGTGTTCTCGTTAAATTTAAACTCGGATTGCTTGTCCTTTACCTTTTCCTCAAAAAGCAAGGGCTTATCCAGGTTAAAATGCATGTTTCCAAGTTGCGAAAGTTTTGATTTCTCTATTTTGAGAATCCCATTTTCGTAGCCCAGGTAAATTGAAGCGGAATTTTCCGTTACCGAGTTAATATTCATGCCATTCAAACCCAGACCGGGCAATGCGTAGGTGTAATTAAGAGCGTCATCCATATAGAGGTTTTCGTAATCCGTTGCTAATACAATTCCGCTTTCCAGTGGAACAATATTAAGCACCTTATTCGATGTGGAAATCTGTTGTGCCGTGTTGGTCTTTAAACGAATACAGAACACACCGTTTTTTTCTGTCCCTGCAAAAACACGGTCCCCTCTCTGCGCCAGTGTATAAATAGAATGATTATCAAGCAATGAACTTAACTTGCCATTATTGTAGTTCAGGATCCCCTTTCCTGAAGTGCCGATGAAAAAAGTGTTTCTGCTTATTGGCAAACAGTTAAACAAGTAATTGTTCCCTAGTAATTCTTTGAAATCTCTCTCGATGCTTAAATCATCAGGATTAAGTGTTAATAATCCGTTTAAATAGGCCACCCACATGAGTGAATCCCGTTCCTTTAGTTGAATTATATTGTTTTTATTAAAACTTTCTTTCTGTAAAATGTGCTGTAATTGTCTGCCCCCTTTATCAAAAACATATAAACCATCACCCAACGTTCCGGCTATAATGTTTTTATCATCAACCAGTAAGGAAGAAACAAAGACATCTCTTTGCTTTGACTGCAGCATAACCGTTTTAACAGGGATCCCGTTTTTTAAACAAACGATTCTACCCTCCTGACCTGACCATAAAATGCTATCGTTTTCGGCATACAAAGAAAAGTTAGAAAGCCCTTCCGAATGGATTTCCTGTGTAATGTCCTTTCTGCTTAGTTTATTCCCATGAACCAAAAATAGAACATTTTTATGCGTAAGGATGTGATGATACATGCCCTTTGCAACCAGTTTAAAGCTTAAATCAGAGCTCAATTTGTAATATGCCTCCGGGCTTATGCCATAGACATCGTCATTATTTGAAGAAAAGTGCATGTTTGGGTGAACCATTTCCCTGGTTTGGCCCCTATAATGGCCATCATTTTGAATCTTGTACAGTTTTCCAAACTCACCAACTCCTATCACATTATCGCTGGCCTGGAATAGCTTGCTTATTAAAGCAGATAGGTTTGATTTCTGAAACAGGGTAAGGCTGGCTTTATTTAAAAGACTGATGCCATTATCATGTGCAATCCAGATCAGCTGCTCACCTACCAGAATATCATTCACAAATCCTGCGTTCACTGCCGGGATGCTTTTTACAATTCGAGTGTTCAGGTCAAAAGAAAATAAACCTTTCCCCGCTGTCCCTAAAAGCACCGTAGCGCCATGCAATTTGACGCTTGTGATTAATTCAGGCAGTGAATCCAGATACACCTGTTGGTTATTTTCAATGTAAGTAAAGCCGTTTTCGTGCGTCACAAGTAAATTACCTTTTGAGATTGCGATGGAAAAATCGATCGTATACTCACTGGTGTATTGCAAAATTAATGGAGCTTCTCCGGAGAATTCATAGATTTCCTGCTTTGTTTGAATGTACACGATGTCGTTGCTGTCTTTTAAAAGATGATGAATGGGATCTTCTGTAATCAGAACAACCTCACTTGCAAAAACATTGCTTCCAAAGCTTATTAGAAATAGTGATATGAGCCAACCAACGTTATTCATCTGTTTCCGTAAAAACCAAGTTTACACGAACCGATATTTCAGGGGCAATTTTGGATTCCAGGATCCTGGGAACGGTTATGTCAAAATTATACAACAGCACTTTAAAATCGGCAGTAGCATTGATTATGCCATCTTTCCGTTCTATGGATACAGGTACGGTTATTACCCTTGTAATACCATGAAGCTTTAATTTTCCCTTCGCATAAATCGTTTTTTTACAAGGTTCTCCACATTCATCCATCCCGATCATCTTCCCAGAGAATTCTGTTTTGGGATACTTTTTGGTTTCAAGGTAATGTTCGTTAAAGTGCTCCTTTTGAAGCGGACTGTTGAAACCTTCAAAAGATTGAACCGATAAAACAAAAGCAAATGTTTGGTTTTCTAAGTTGAGTAAGCCTCTCAATTGATCGGAACTTGCCTTAATGGTTTCCAGGGGAGCAACCGAAAAAAAATCAACCGTTCCAGTGCCATTATATATTTGTGCTTGAGCTATTTTATGGCCAGCAAAAAAAAGAAGAATTATAACAAATACCTTATTTAAATACATGTTTAATAGATGAAATACTTAATATCAACAAAATAGAAAGTAATTAAGTTTGCTGGTTTAAGAATAAAAATTTATTGATTGTACATCTTCAGCCTAATTCAGACAAATGGGTTTAAAATTTAGTGAGATATTTATAAAATTACACACAAAAAAGTGGATAAAAACATTGATGCTATTTTATGGACTATTAAATCGAGTTATGGGATTACTATTGATGTACAGTGGAGGACTGAAATATTGAAGAAATTAAGAGAATATATGCGATCCTGCCCAGTTTGCAAGCACATTGGCAAAGCCCCACAAACCAACGCCAAGATCATAGCTTTTCCAAAGAGAGTACAAAAGCCGACCTTCTTAACACACAGGGCTTTCCTCCAATGCTCAGAAACATCAAAATAAGTTTGTGCTTCGTTGTGCGTTTGGTGCGTATTTAAGGGTGATTGATATACACGCTGAAACAAATGAACGCCGGCGTGCGATGTGTATAAATCATTTGGCGGGAAGTGCTATGTTTGAAGTCATTAAAATTAAAAAATAGTAGCTTGGGTGGGCGCTGCTTACGGCTTGACAACTTAAACTTTTTTTAACTCGACCGCTTCCGACATCTTGTGCTAACCGTTGTGCAACATTTATGAAATTTCGTAACCATTTTAAGAAAGAATTAAATTTAAGGAATCAGTTTACATCATTAACATATTGGTATAACTCCTCCTTGATCACTGACTCTATTTTTCACTAACTCTATTAGCCGATATTTGTGTTAAAATCAGGTTAAACCTATAACATTATCGTACATTAAAAATCCGTTTGATAAAAATTACTTATTTTTGGCATCGGAGTTCGTGTGCCTGAATCCTATATGTTTAAATATTAATCTGATACTCAGAGACTAAAATGAAGAATCATACATTGCTGAATAACCTGCTTGGTTGGTTATCCTTTGCCATTGCAGCTATAGTTTACACCATAACAATTGAACCTACGACCAGTTTTTGGGATTGTGGCGAATTTATCTCAACCTCCTATAAACTTTTGGTAGGCCATCCTCCGGGAGCGCCGGTATTTATGATTCTTGGTCGCTTTTTTTCACTTTTTGCGTTGGACCCGGGTTCGGTCGCCTACGCTATAAATGTGATGAGTGCCTTGGCCAGTGCGTTCACCATCCTGTTTTTATTTTGGACGATCACGCATCTTGGACGTAGAATTTATATGAACAAGAAAGGTGAAACCTGGAGATCCTGGGCAGTGCTGGGTGCCGGTTTTGTTGGCGCATTGGCTTATACATTTTCCGATACTTTCTGGTTCTCTGCGGTTGAAGGCGAGGTTTATGCCATGTCATCGTTGTTTACGGCCGTGGTTTTTTGGGCCATTTTAAAATGGGAGGACGTGGCCGACCATAAATATGCCAACCGATGGCTGGTTCTGATTGCCTATTTAATGGGGCTTTCCATAGGGGTTCACCTGTTAAACCTATTGGCTATACCTGCCATTGTAATGGTTTATTATTTCAAGAAATTCGAAGTAAACCGAAACGGCATTCTATTGTCTCTGGGAGTCTCCGCCGTACTGCTGGTTGGGATTTTATATGGTATTATCCCTTACACCGTAAAAATAGCCAGTTGGTTTGAACTTATGTTTGTGAATGGCTTTGGCGCGCCCTTCAATACGGGTATTGCTGTTTATTTTACCTTGTTAATAGGAGGATTGATTTTTGGTATCTGGTATACCCAGAAAAATCAAAAGGTGATATTGAATACCATTTTGCTGGGTGTTACCGTAATTATGATCGGATATTCTTCTTTTGCCATGATTGTTATCCGCTCGTATGCTAACCCTACCATGGATCAAAACTCGCCCGAAGATGTTTTCTCCATGATGGGTTACCTGAACCGTGAACAATACGGCGACAGGCCCTTGTTTACCGGCCAGTATTATAATTCCCCGCTCGACAGGCAAAAATCTAATGCGAAAAAGGGAGACCCTGTTCGTATTAAAAAGGACGGAGAATATAAAACAGTGGACCACAAACCCTATTATGTGTTCGATTCCAAAACAACCACCATATTTCCCCGAATGTACAGCCGAGAGGGGCGTCACATTAATCAATACAAATATTGGGCAGGGGGAGAACCCAAGGGTAGAACAGTACAAATAGAAGACCAGGAATCAGGTGAAATGAAGAGTATCACCTTACCAAGCTTTGCTCAAAACCTGAGTTTCTTCTTTAATTATCAGGTTAAGTTTATGTATTTTAGGTATTTCATGTGGAACTTTGCCGGCCGGCAGAACGACATCCAGGGGCATGGAGAAATACACAAAGGAAACTGGATTTCCGGCATTCCTTTTATCGATAACCTGCGTTTGGGCGATCAGTCAAAGCTACCCGATACCTATAAAAACAATCCGGCCCGTAACAAATATTATCTGTTACCGCTCATACTTGGATTACTGGGCTTGTTGTTCCAATACCAATCGGGCCGGCAAGGAAAAGAAGGTTTCTGGATTGTGATGTTGCTTTTCTTCTTAACGGGATTGGCTATTGTACTTTATCTGAACCAAACACCTTTACAGCCTCGCGAACGGGATTATGCTTATGCAGGTTCGTTTTATGCTTTTGCCATTTGGATTGGTTTAGGTGTGTTGGCGGTGGTTGAAGGCATCAAAAAATTCTTGCCGGGCAGCGTTTCGGCAGTACTGGCAACAACCCTTACGTTGATATTGGTGCCCGGTATAATGCTATCGGAAAACTGGGACGACCATAACCGTGCCCACCGCTATGTAGCCCGTGACCTGGCTTTCAATTATCTGGATACCTGCGACGAAAACGCCATTATTTTTACCAATGGCGATAACGATACTTTCCCGTTGTGGTATGCCCAGGAGGTTGAAGGCTATCGTACGGATGTTAGAGTATGTAACCTTAGTTACTTGCAAACCGACTGGTATATCGACCAAATGGGAAGAAAGGCTTACGATTCGGATCCGCTTCCATTTTCATTGACGCACGACCAATATGTAACGGGAACCAGAGATGTGGTACACCTGCTTCCCCGTATTCAAGGCAGGGTGGATATGAAAGAAGCTATTAAATTCCTGGCCAGCGAAAATCCAAAAACCAAGGAAATACCGGGTTATCCGGGAAGAATCGAACATTTACCCTCTAAATCGTTCAGTATTCCGGCCGACAGCCTTAAGGTTTTACAAAAAGGAATAGTAAGCCAGGACGCAGCCGGACTGATAGTGCCTGAAATTAAGATCGATTTAAATAAAGAATATATCCTGAAAAATGAATTGATGATTCTGGATATGTTGTCGAATAACGACTGGGACCGTCCTATTTATTTTGCGGTTACCGTGGGGCAGGACAACTATGCCAGCCTGGAAGATTATTTTCAGTTGGAAGGATTCGCCTACAAAGTGGTACCTATAAAAACCAAAGCCAAAGAAGGACAGTTTGGTAGGGTAGATGCCGATAAAATGTACGATAAGTTCAAGAATAAATTCCGCTGGGGAGGTTTCGACGATGCCCGTGTGTATTTAGATGAGAATCATCAGCGTATGGCCATGAATATTCGTAACAATATGTCGCGTTTGGCCAACACCTTATTGGATGAAGGAAAAGAAGAGCAAGCGGTCGAGATTTTAGATATGGCCTTAACCAAGATGCCGGTTGAAAAAGTTCCCCACAATTATTTCTCCATCTTTTTGGCCGAAGGTTATTACAAAGCCAACCAAATGGAAAAGGGTGACGGTATACTGAAGGATTTTGGGGAAAAGTCGTTCCAGGAAATCAATTTCTTTTCATCGTTGCCGCAATCCAAACAAAACAATGTGGGCGAGGACTTTCAGCGTAGCCTGGCCATTTATACCGAAATAGCAAACATGTCTATCAGATATTATCGTGACGAGGTACGCGAAGAATTAAGCAAATACATGGCAAAATTACCTTTAGGTGTGGTACCGGATAATATGCTTTCCATTTTTGCGGCGGAAGGGCTTTATTTGGATGGCAAACCGCTTGTCGGCGATCAGTTATTGGAAAATATGGCACGCATCAGCGATCAAACCATAAAATATTACATGAGTTTGCCGATGGAGCAGAAAAGCCGATTCGAATACCAATACCGCCAAAGCCTAATGTTTGATCACGAAATTGACAAGCTGTTGGCCAAATATAAGCGCGATGATTTAAGGAAGAAGCTAGGTAAGGAAGAAATGGCACCGGATACGCAAATATTAAATTTTAGTACCAATTAAAATCCAATGGTAAGGCCTCCGTTTATAGCCAAAATATTATTGCGCGGCGCCACATGGCGGCAAGAAAACGCCGGCAACGATGTGTTTGTCACATTCGACGATGGACCAATACCCGGGATCACCCCATGGGTGTTAGATGAGGCTGAGCGGTGGTATGCCAAATTGACTTTTTTTTGTGTGGGGGAAAACGTTCACAAACATGCGGATATTTTTCAGGAGATTATCGATCGGGGACATGGTGTGGGAAACCACACCTACAACCACATGCAAGCGTGGAAAGCAGATAAAAAATCATATTTCGACAATATGGACCAGGCTTCCCATCTTATCAAATCAAGGTTGTTTCGACCTCCTCACGGCCAATTGTACCCCTGGTACATGAAAGATATAAAACGGGAGTTCGACAAGGTGGTGATGTGGGATATATTATGCAAGGATTATGACGCCAAATTATCGCCAACACAGGTTTTTGATAATATAAAAAATAACATTCGTCCAGGTTCAATTATTGTATTTCATGATTCACTTAAAGCCGAAAAAAACATGAAATACGCATTTCCTAAAACTTTGGAAATGATAGCTGAAAAAGGATTAACAACACGAGTAATAAAATAACAAAACTAAAAATGAAGGTACTTTTACTAGGTTCAGGAGGTAGAGAACATGCCTTGGCTTGGAAGTTAAAGCAAAGTCCAAAACTAACCGAATTAATTATTGCTCCGGGCAATGCCGGAACCGCTGAATTGGGAACAAATGTAGCACTTGATCCCAACGATTTTGAAGCGGTAAAAAAGGTTGCGCTCGACAAGCAGGTGGATATGTTGGTGGTGGGTCCGGAAGAACCTCTGGTGCGAGGAATTAAAGATTTCTTTTTAAATGATCCTGAATTAATTCGTATACCCGTGATCGGTCCCGGCAAACGTGGTGCCCGCCTTGAAGGCAGCAAGGAGTTTTCCAAGGACTTTATGTTCCGATATGGAATTCCAACGGCGGAATATAAATCGGTAACGCAGGATAGCCTGGATGAAGGTCTTGCGTTTTTAGATAAGATAAAAGCGCCATATGTTTTAAAGGCCGATGGTTTGGCAGCCGGAAAAGGTGTGCTGATCATCGATAATTTGGAGCAGGCTAAAAATGAACTTAAAACAATGTTGGACGGCAAATTTGGTGAAGCCAGCCAAAAAGTGGTTATCGAGGAGTTTTTAGATGGCATCGAACTTTCGGTATTTGTGTTAACCGATGGTTCGGCTTATGTGGTATTGCCCGAGGCCAAAGATTATAAGCGTATCGGCGAAGCAGATACCGGTTTAAACACGGGCGGTATGGGAGCCATTAGTCCTGTTCCATTTGCCGATAAGGCCTTTATGAAAAAAGTGCACAAAAAGATTATTCAACCCACTATTGCGGGATTGCAATGCGACGAAATTCCGTACAAGGGATTTATATTTATTGGATTAATAAAAATTGGCGATAACCCGTTTGTGATTGAATATAACGTACGAATGGGCGACCCTGAAACCGAAGTGGTTATGCCGCGTATAAAAACGGACTTGTTAGAGCTGCTTGAAGCCGCAGCCGCAAAAGAATTAAAAAAATGCACCATCGAGTTCGAGGAGAACACGGTAAGCACTGTTATGATGGTTTCCGGGGGGTATCCTGAAGCCTACGAAAAAGGCAAGGAAATAGCTGGATTGGATAAGGTATCCGACGCCATCGCCTTTCATGCCGGAACAAAGTTGCAAGATGGCAAAGTGCTCACTAATGGAGGCAGGGTGATTGCCATGAGTGCGTTGGGAAAAAATATGAAGGATGCGCTTGCAAAATCCTATAAAAATGTTGAAGTTGTCAACTTCGATAAAAAGTATTTCCGCAAAGATATTGGTTTCGACCTGCAGTAAATGGCCTAAAATCTATTTTAAATGCTATTAAAACGGATACATAATAATAAGATTGGGACATATGCACTTATGTTGTTTCTTATCATTTTATGCTGGATAAAACCAATCACATTGGGGTATGCGATTAATGCAGAATCCTTTGATAATGCAATGCCGCTATGGAAACTTTTTTCGTTTCTGTCAAAATCAAAGTGGTTAGGTTTTCTTTTCAGCATGATGTCAGCCGTAATCATTACACTTAGCATCAACAGGTTGAATTCCAAACACGGGTTGCTGAGCAAGCAAAGCGCGCTGCCCGGCATTGTTTTCGTCCTTTTAGTGGGTGGTTTTACCATGGCACAGCGCTTCAACCCGATATGGCTGACCACCCTGTTTTTTATTTTGGCGTTCGAATATCTGTTCGAAGCCCATAATCACCGCAGGGTAATGAAAGAGTGTTTTCTTGCGGGTTTCTGGATATCTGCGGCAAGTCTCCTGAGCTATAAGATTGTACTCGTCTTTCCTCTCCTCATCGTAATGATGGGGAATTTGAGGTTGCTAAATTTTAAATCGTTTTTGGCGGCTATAATTGGGTTAATTCTTCCTTGGTTGTTTTTGCTGGGATACGAATTGGTTTGGGGTTCCATTCCCGAATATTTTAAATACCTTGGATTTAGCTGGAGCAAGATATTTGATTCACATTATCACACAACATTTCTATTGATTTACCTGATGGCAATGGCGTTCATTTTTTTAGTGGCATTGTTTTCAGTGATAGGGGCATACGGTACCAAAAAAATATACACCCGAAAGCAATATCAGGTATTTGTATTTTGCGGTTTGTTCTTTTCCGGAGTGATGGGAGCATCGGGGTTAAACTTAGAGTTTCTGATCATGGTAGCCTTACCTTTTTCAATAATCATTGCCCACTTAATCGATAATATACGTTCCTTGTTGTGGCAAAATATTGTGGTGGTTACGATGCTTGCCATCCCTGTTTTCGGACAAATATTTCTGTGATGGATGCCTCAAGACCCACGTTGTCAGTTTATGCCATACAAGATCGTTTAAATTCCGAAACCCCATATTTTGTGCATGACCATTCCTTTACTTTAATGGACCAAGGAAAGGTTATTAAGCATTTGACGTTGGAAAGACTGAGCCGTAAAAAGCACGACAACAAGCTGCATCAATCACTCTATGATATATTAAAAGACGGGAAATTACTGCTCGACGATTTTGACATCGTATTTCCTGATAATGTTGTGGGGCGTTGCATGATTTCTTCTTGTGGCAGGCTTCGGTTTGAGGCTCCGCTCAATAATACACTTTTCTCCCATCCCGAGAAAGGTCGTTGCTGGTGGTTAGATCACGAACGCTCTGCCTATGCCATCAATCACGAGTTAGCGCATATTGGCAGTTGTTTGCCTTTTTATGGTTCGTTTAAAGAAGACAGTTTATTAATTCATTTCGATGGGGGAGGTAGTCTTTCTAATTTTTCTGCCTGGTATTTTAAGGATGGAAGGTTGGTGAATATTGATTTTCACTGGAGGATGAAATACCTTTCTTCGTTTTTTAATGCCAATGCCCTTGTATTTGCAATTCTTGGTGCCAAGTTCGAACACCAAAACTCGGTTCCCGGTAAGATGATGGGATTGGCTTCATACGGTTCGTATTCTGCAGGGATGGAAGAATGGTTGGTTGGGAACAACTATTTTAGTGATTGCTGGGGGAAGAAAAGCGAATTTTATCGAAAAGCCAAAGATAAATTCAATTGGAGTGCCAATCAATTAACCACTGGCGATGCGTTTCTGCAAGACATAGTGGCAACTCTGCAGCATATTTTTATAAGGGATTTTCTTTATGAATTGACAAAATTACAGAAGCAAACCAACACGAAAAACCTTTATTATACCGGAGGTTCTGCTCTTAATATTGTGGCTAACAAGGCAATTGTTGATTCCGGTTTGTTCCAGGATGTATTTATACCGCCTTGTACCGAGGATAGCGGACTTTCTTTGGGAGGAGCAGCTTTTGTGGAATGGGAAAAACATGGTAAAGTGGATATTCATTCTCCATATTTAAACAATTTTAAGCTTACCAACAAGGTTGAAGTGGATCACAAAGAAGTGGGGCATGTGGCCCAACTGGTTTTCGAAGGCAAAGTGTTAGGAATTTGTAATGGCTTTGGCGAGATTGGCCCCCGGGCTCTGGGTAACAGAAGTATTATTGCAAAATCCGGGGATCAAAAAATAGCAGATAGAGTAAGTATGCAACACAAGGGGCGCGAATGGTACAGGCCCGTGGCACCTATTATGTTGGAAAAGAATGCAACGTATTTTACCGGCCTTTCCGATATTCATAGGCTTTCCGATTTTATGCTGCTCGATTTCGATATTACTGATAACCGAAAAGAAGAAATAGAAGGCGTAGTTCATGTGGATGGTACCGCGCGTATTCAAACTATTCGTGACAGATCGCAAAACCCGTTTATGCATGACCTTTTAAATGTGTTGGATCAGAAATATGATATTAAGGCCTTGATTAATACCTCCTTCAATAAAAGGGGTGAGCCTATTGTACATACCCCGGAAGATGCGGTTAGGTCTGCCAAAGGGATGCAACTGGATGGCGTGGTAACAAACGGGAAGTTGACGCTGTTTTCCTGGTAATTTTTAATGTTTTATAGGATAAACCAAATACCCATTGCGCCATAAATCATTCCCTGGTTATTTGGCGCTTTTTTCTTACAAAAAACGTCTGTTTGCTGTATATGTTGCGATTTTTTATACACGCGCTAAAAACTTCACTACTCGTCGCGCGCGCTCAATTCGCTGCTCTCCGCCGTGTACATTGCGACTGGCCTGGCATTGACCAAAGTCTGCTAACGAATGACCAATTCACCTAAGCATTACCTTCCAGCCGTGCTTCATCTGGTGCTTTATTTTGTTGTCGGGGAATATCAGTTTTAACGATAAGTTGGTAACCAGGCCAGCACCGGTCGAGTACAATAATTGTTGGGTGCTTGTTAAGTTGTCCCCATTATTTCGGATCGTATAATAAGTTCCAAGGGTTGCCCCTACGGTAAGCGCTGTTTTTAACAGCATTGAACCTGCCGATACTTTTCGGAACCCCCTTATATCTTCAATACGGATTTTTTTCTTGTTTACGGGTTCGGAGAAGAGCCTGGGTTTACCAATGGTTACCGTGCTATCATTTATATCCAGAACATAATTAGATTCCAGCTCCATTTGTTTCAGATAGCCCTGATACATTAATACAACCAATCCCCCTTTAGTAACTTGAATTGCTTCCACCTTATCCTGGTTATAAAATACCAGTACACGCTTTTGTGATTGTGCACATAGCGAGATAAATAAAATCAGAATAGTAAGACAAACCCTCATTTTCTTTTTTCGTAAAAATAGCAGAAAAATCAAAGCACCAAAACAAACGTCGTTAAGTCGGTTTCAAGAACAATCAACTTATGAACTGAGTTTTGTTAAAAACCCGCACCAACCTTTAAGGCCATGTGCTCAAAAGCCGTGTCGTAATTTATTTCATTAAAAAACATATCATAATTGGTAGCTATACTTAAATCAATGCCTATTTCGCCATCGGATGCTTCTGCAGTAAATCCCAGATCTGCGCTAGGTCCATCATATTTAATCTTCATATGAGAATAATTTAGAGTGGCAAGACTATAAAATCCAAATACGACCTCTTCCTAAAAAGTGTAATGTGCATCCGCTTTTAACTGCCAGGTCGTTAGCTTCATATCTCCTTCCGAGCTTGGGGAAAACAAAGTTAAAACCGGGAGCAACAGACCAATCTTCGTTTAACCCGCAATATGCATTAGAAATTCTATTACACATTGAGATTACTTTAAAACAAGACACTTCGTTGCATCACTTCAACTCACCAGAACGATGCTATGCCTTGTTTCAGTAATGCCTTGTTTTATTGTTCATTACGTACCTCTAATGCATAATTAAATTTTCGTTTCGGGCAAATGACAATGACGTTAGCATTGGCGACAAAAAACGGCTAATCGTATTTGTTTCATTGTTGGTTTTTTAGGTTGCCTATTTTAATAAATAGATATGGACGCACATTGGAAGAACCTATATAATAGATAGCATATGGTCCTGCAAGGGATGTAGTTGTTTTGTAATCCTCTAACTCTTCGTGTTCCTGCGCAAAAGACAATCCTATGGCAAAATTATGTACAGAAAAGTACCCTATTGTTGGACTATAGTTGAATTTTTTTTGAGACTTCATCGCCTATTTTTTACCCACAGGCAAAAACTCCAATCGATAATTTGATTTAGGATCTAAAGATGAGGGGCCAGCTACCAACATGGCTATTGAACCTTTTAACTGTCTTTCGTTTATCCAATCTCGTGCAAAATCACTCCAGTTTTCCGGGGTTTCGTTTAGGTGTACAGGATAAACCCCATATGAGAAAGCCAATCCCTGACAGACCGTTTTAGATTGACTGAGCGCTACGATCCATACTTCTGGAGAAAAGCGCGATATCATACGTGCTGTTTTGCCTGTTCTGGTGGGTATAAATACACTTACGCATGACACCGTTCGCAGGGCATTCTCAACAATCGTGGAGAGTGCTTCGGCGGCTTTAATTGGCTTATTGTCATCTCCAATTTCATAAAAACCTTTAAGGTTGTTTGGAGGTCGGTGAGCTTCCGTATGGTTGGCAATGTCGGCCAGCATGGTCACTGCTTCTTCAGGGAATTTACCCATAGCTGATTCCCCGGAAAGCATAATGCAATCTGTTCCATCAATAATCGCATTGGCTACATCAGTGGCTTCTGCTCTGGTAGGTAGTCGATTTTCAGTCATCGATTCCAGCATCTGGGTTGCGGTAATAACCGGCTTGCCAGCCATTCTGCTTTTGTAGATAAGTTGTTTTTGAAGGATTGCCATTTCATGAATCGGTACTTCTACACCAAGATCGCCACGGGCAACCATTATGCCATCAGTTACCTTCAAAATCTCATCTATGTTTATTAGCGCATCTGCCCGTTCTATTTTTGCTATAATAAAAGGTTGTTTACCCATGCCATTAGCTGCCGCTCTAACATTTATAATGTCATCAGCAGTTTCAACAAACGATTGACTGATAGCATCCACACCATTTTGCAAAGCAAATTCGAGACAGGAGCGATCATGATCGGTAAAGACATCAATCCCTAGTTTAATACCTGGTAGATTAAGTCCTTTTCTGGAGCGTAATTCACCTCCAATAGCTACTTTGCAATGTACATCAGAGTCTGTTATTTTTTCGACGATAAGCTGCACTAATCCATCGTTTAAAAAGAGTCTGTCACCTGATTTCACTACTTTACCCAGTTGTTTAAAACTCATTGACACCCGTTGTCGGTCGCCAATAATATCATCACTGGTTAATATAAAGCGGTCTCCGGTTAACAATTGAATAGGCTCTGCGGCAATTTTACCCAAACGCATTTTAGGACCCGGTAGGTCTGCCATAATAGCCACTCGCATCCCAGTTGTTTTCTCGGCAGCACGTATACGTGTAATGCGGCTGGCATGGTCAGAAAAGTCTCCATGCGAGAAATTAAGTCGTGCGATATTCATTCCGGCCCGAATAAGCCTTTCGAGCATCTCTGGGGAGTCGGAGGCCGGTCCAATGGTGGCGACTATTTTGGTTTTATGTTTTGAAAGTGTTGTATTGGCCATCATATATTTCTAAAGTATTGTGAAGGTTCTAAACCTGTTATTCCCGAATTGATTCGATTATTCAAATTTAATGGACTGCCCCGTCGAAGCTAATGTCCCATTCCAAATCATACTGTTTGGATCCATGAGTTTTTTTCGGCCGGAAAGCAGTTCAACTGGCACATGAACGAATTGATCGTGCATATAACCGATGACAACACCTGTTTTTCCAGCCATTGCGGCATGAACTGCATTTCGGGCAAAGAGATCGCATAGAATGGAATCCTCTGCATTAGCCGGGCTGCTTCGCACAATGTAACTAGGGTCCATATAACGCATCACTATTGGAATCTGCTCTTTCTTAAAATATTTTATGATGCTTTCACTGAGGTAAAGGCCTATATCTTTGGATTTGATATTTCCTGAAGCGTCTATTTCCGGGTGGGTATTTTCTATCAAATCCTGTCCTGCTCCCTCAGCGACTACGATAAGTGCATGCGCTCGATTTTGTATGCGTTTTTTTAGTGCTGCTAAAAAACCCTTCGGACCTTCCATTTTAAAGGGCACTTCGGGTACCAAGGCAAAATTAACATCCTGACTAGCCATGGTGGCGCCAGCAGTTATGAACCCGGCATGTCGACCCATGAGTTTAACAAGCGAGATTCCATTTTCTACGCTGCGTGCCTCAGTGTGGGCGCGGTCAAGTACCTTGGAAGCTTCTTCAATAGCTGTGTTGTAGCCAAATGTTTGCGAAACAAAAGGTACATCGTTATCAATTGTTTTTGGAACGCCTACAACCGATAAAGGATAGCCTCTTTTTTTGGCCTCTTTAAGTAGTTCATAGGCTCCACGCTGAGTGCCATCTCCACCCACAACAAAGAGTATGTTTATTTTTCGCTTAATCAGGTTGTTCACAGCCAGCGCTATGTCGACCGGTCCGCGCGATGTGCCTAAAAAGGTTCCTCCTTTTTTGTGAATCCCGTCTACCAGTTCGGTAGTCAGGATATAGGGTTCTTTTCCGAGTACAGGATCTAACCCTTTGTATCCGCCGCGAAAGCCAATGACATCCATCACTCCGTAGGCATGGTGTAATTCAAGAAATAAGGAACGAATCACATCGTTTAATCCAGGACATAAGCCACCACAAGTAACAATTCCGGCCTTTGTCGTTTGGGGATCAAAGTAAATTTTTTCCCTTGGACCGGCTATCTCAAAAAGCAATTCTCCTTCTAGAGGAGCATTTACTCCTCGAATAATATTTTCGGGTAAACGAAGGTCATCATTTACAAAGTGTCGAACGGGAGAATTGAAGCGTGGTTGACCTAGAAGCATTATATTCATTTACAACAATGTATTTGTATAAATTTAATTACCATTCGGTTAATAACAAAGGAATTTACCAATTGTTTTGCATGAAAAAGTATCTCATTACAATTGTAATGTACAAAAAGGATGGGATTGAGATTAAGCATTCGTTTTGCATTTTAGTAAAGCATAAACGGACAAGTTGTAGTTGATGTTTGGTTAGAACAAAAGCGGCATAAGTAATTTGGGTCGTTCCTATCTACGCTTCAGCAGCAAAATTAAAAGTATTTCCTAGTTCTACTTTCGATTTTATTCTTTCTCTTTGTTGTAATGTGCGAAATCAATATCCTTCCTACGTTTCCTATGTCGTATTAGCATTTGCATGGCTCTGCGTTTCAGTTCAACCTGTGTTGCACAGATGTTAGAAACTATTGATATTCGTGCATCTCTTAAACTTAGCAGGGGAACATCTTCTGTTTACGATCAGCTGTTCTGTAATGTGTAACAAAGCCATCATTGCAATTGTATAGTGGGTCTGCTATGATTGCCATTTCCTTATTTGATAATCAGATATCCCCAGTTCGCTCTTTGCATTATCCAAAGATCTTTCCATCCCAATATCACTGACTCACAAAATAGGCATATTCTTTATGCGTATAGGCATCAGGCTCACCGCTGCTGACACTGTATTTTATCTTTGGCTTTGCGTCTGTTGTTTTGGTAATTATCAGAATTCTTTTTTTTTTGCTTTTTCACTTTTCCCGTCCCAGCTCCAAATAGTTCTTTTGTGGAACCAAAGGCACAACTTGTCCTGAACGGTTTCTCTGATCTCTTTCTTTTGCGAAAGCTCCGGGGAAATTGATTTTGTTAGATTGTCCAACCGCACAGACTTGGTGTCCGGCTGTATTTTTGATGGCTTACGACCTTTGTTGGTTTTGGTCTCGGGTACTGAAAATGCCGGTTCCAGAAGGAACACTTTCCCGGCTTTGTGAACATCAAAACATAGAAGAGTCCCATTGCCTCCAGTCCGTTACAAAACTTTGTGTTGAGTCCGTACAGTCCATCCCCACCTATCCAGTCAAAAACAACACCCCTTTCGACATCCTGTTTTATCAAGGACAAAGCCAGTTTCGGCTTGGTTTTAAATTGACGACATCCTTCGTCCGGTATTTTTGCCTGGTTACACCTTTCTTTGTTATCCATGATTTAGGCAAGAAGATGCGTTCAATTATCAACGAGGCCGATGTCCCATTCACCGGCGAAGCATAAACTCCGACCTGACAATTGACGACTTTTCCGATCACTTCGGCATACTGTCGACCAGCACCCACAGAAAAAAAAAGGAGTGTTTCCGTTGAAACGCTCCTTTTTAAACTTAAACCCTAATCTATGAAAAAAAACTTAAACTCTTCAATTTTTATGTGGTTTAAAAAATAATCGAGACATCGAGTGATGCCTCGATTACCAAACTTAAACCCTAACCTAATCTATGAAAAACTTAATTGCTCTTCGGTAGAATAATCAACAATGTTCGTGCCATAAAATTGTTGTTTTGTCAAATTAACAGACGTTAACTTAGGTGTTAAAATCATTCAAATTGACTATAAAATACCCGTTGCACCGTATGCCCTTTTTGTATATTTTTAGGCAGTTTTAAAATTCATTAAATTACCGATTGTTAAATGTGTTTGGTATTGAGTGTGACCTGTATCTAAATGCTTTTCATTTAATTATTGGCCTGCCATCAGGCAGGTATTTGTATACATCCCGCTATGCGCGGATACACGACTGATTCTTTTTATAAATGTATAACATGATTGATAAATTAAAATCTTCCTTACCCTACGTTGGTACCGTATTGTTATTTATTGTTCTGAGCTTCGCTTACTTTAG
Source organism: Saccharicrinis sp. 156 (assembly GCF_050589685.1). Taxonomy (NCBI): domain Bacteria; kingdom Pseudomonadati; phylum Bacteroidota; class Bacteroidia; order Marinilabiliales; family Marinilabiliaceae; genus Saccharicrinis; species Saccharicrinis sp. 156. The sequence continues at coordinate 104,598 of NZ_JBNGOS010000016.1, read as the reverse complement.
TCCCGTGCTGAAAAATAAAACCTTAATGCAAATGGACGACAGCCATGCAATTGGTATGGCCCAGGAGCTAAGGGAGTTTGAAAAGGAAACAGGAAACAAGTCGCAATGGACCAACAGTGCCTTTAGCGGCATGCCGGCGTATCAAATTAAAGGAGACGCTTCCAAAAATATATTTTCGTATATCAACAGAACTTCAAGGATGGGTATGCCATATCATACCGTAGCCATCCTATTTTTATATTTGTTGGGATTCTATATTTTCCTACTGAGTTTAAAAATGGATTGGCGTTTTAGTCTCATAGGGGCATTGGCTTTTGGTTTTGGCTCGTACAATCTCATTATTATAGTCGCCGGCCATATAACACAAGCCTACACTGTTGCATTAATGGCTCCGGTAATTGCGGGAATTATATATACGTATAATCGTAATATGTGGGTTGGAGGATTGTTTACCACCATCGCTTTGGGGGTTCAGATAGCCTATAACCATATGCAAATAACTTATTATTTGGCTATGTTGGTTATGATATTGGTTATTTCGCGACTGGCATACGCTGTTGTTCACAAAAGCTTGAATCAATTTGCTAAGGCATCCGGGGTGTTGGTTGCGGCCGCTCTTCTGGCCGTATTGCCCAATATCACAAACTTATGGACTACCTATGAATATGGCAAATACAGTATCCGCGGTAAATCAGAATTAGCCCCGGAAGATGGGAAAAAACAGCATAGCGGTTTGGATAAGGATTATGCGCATGCCTGGAGCCTGGAGCCTCAGGGTACATGGACTTTAATAGTTCCGAATGCGGTGGGAGGGGCTTCCGAAGCGATTTCCAATAATAAGTCGGCGTTGGATAACGTCGACAGTCAGTTTAAAGAAGCGGTAGGTGGTCAAAGCCAATATTGGGGTGGGCGACCGTTTACGTCCGGGCCTGTTTACGCGGGCGCTGTGGTTTGTTTTTTGTTTATGCTGGGAATGTTCTTCTACCGGGGACCCGATAAATGGTGGCTGGTAGCAGCTACTGTTTTTTCCTTCTTTTTAGCCTGGGGACGTCACTTTCCGGCATTTACCGACTTTATGTTTTATAATTTTCCGCTATACAATAAGTTCCGTACGGTGGAGATGGCTATGGTGATTGCTTCATTTACGATTCCTGCACTTGGGTTTTTAGGGTTAAGAGAGGTTTTTAATAAGCCACAACTCATTAGGGAGACCAATTGGAAATTCTTTGCCGCATTCGGATTAACGGGTGGTATCAGTTTGCTTTTTTATCTGTTTCCCCATGCCTTTTTTAGTTTTATTAGTGATGCCGAATTAAATGCTATTGTACAGCAAAAGCAACAGGCCATGCAGCAGAATGCAGCTCAGGCAGCACAGGTTTCTGCCTATTTCGATGGGATATTGGCCAACCTTAAAATTGCCCGCGTATACTTGTTAAAATCAGATGCTTTTAGATCGTTTGCCTTTATACTGATCGCTTCTGCATCAGTTTGGTTTTTTGCCACCCAAAAATTATCGGGCAAGTATCTGATTTGGGGTCTGGGCTTATTGATCCTTATTGATCATTGGGGAGTTGACAAACGTTACTTAAATAACGATCATTTTCAGAGCAAGCGAAAAGTAGGTCAGGAATTTGCGATAAGCAAGGCCGATAAAGCCATCAACAAACAGAAAAAGGATGGAGAAAGAGTCTTTTCGATATACAGAGATCCATTTAAAGAAGTGGTTACATCATACCACCACGAGTCGATAGGAGGTTATCACGGAGCCAAGCTGCGCAGGTACCAGGATTTGATTGACAGATATTTAATGAGCGATTGGAGATCGGTGATTTCGGTATTGCAAAACCAAGGTGATGAACAAGAGATCCAGGATAAGTTAGCCGATATGCATGTGTTGAATATGCTTAATGCTAAATATATTGTGTACAGCCCTAATGCTGGTCCGATTGTAAATAATAATGCAATGGGCGATGCCTGGTTTGTTAAGGAGGTATATCCGGTTCAGGCCCCTGATGGGGCTATTGATGCTTTAAATCATGTTCCTTTAAGCGAAAAAGCGGTAGTTAATATATCGGAATTCAAAGATCTGGAATCGTATCAAGTAGATTCAGTGTCGGGTTCCTTAAGCATTCAAAAATATGAGCCAAACCATATTGTTTACGACTATTCGATCAAGCAAGAACAGTTAGCGGTATTCTCGCAGATTTACTATCCCAAAGGTTGGAATGCTTATGTGGATGGAGAGAAGATTGATATCAAAAGAGCCAACTACATATTAAGAGCGGTAATGTTGCCGGAAGGTCAACATAAACTCGAATTTAAATTTGAACCTGTATCTTTTAAATTGGGGCAGCTGATTTCGTTGATAAGCTCACTGTTAATACTCGCGTTGATATTATTTGCGATATATAAATCGGTTAAAAGACAAAACTAACGACAGTGATAAAACATAAAAAAGGAGCAGATAGCTCCTTTTTTATTTGAATTCCAGACCCGTAACGGAGATGTCGTCAAACACTGAGCCTCTTTCGAGCTGTACCTGAATCAGCTCCTTGAGGGCTTCCATATTTGTTTCAATATTGTTGCTGTCCGAAATAATATCCTCAATGGGTTTCATGCCCGATTCTATCTGATCGCCATTCTCCAATTCCACCAAACCGTCAGTAAAGGCCAAAAACTTGGAATTTCGCGGAATTCGTACACTGCCAACTTCAATAGAAGGTATCTCATCGAGCATGCCTAAACCTATACACCCTTTGTCGAGGTGAATCAGATGCTTCTTTTTTGGGTCAAACAGCATGGGCGGCAAATGGCCCGCATTGATATAGGTTAATTTTCGGGTAATGGTATTGTACTTTCCCAAAAACATGGTGATGAATTTCTCGTTGTTGGCACTCATGTTCACCTTTCTGTTCAGCCCATGGGCCAGTCTTTTTAGGTTTATGCTGGGTGTATAAAGGGTACGGAAAACTGCTTGAAAGTTCGACATCAATATGGCCGCAGAAATCCCTTTCCCGGAAACATCAGCAATACAAAAGCCAAGTACGTTTTTCGAAAGCCGGATAAAGTCGTAGTAATCCCCCCCGACTTCGAACTGGGGGTGGTAAAAGGTATGGATTGTGTATTTAGTGCTAACGGGAAGGTGGTCGTCTGCGGGAACAAGTTTCGATTGGATGCGGGAAGCCAGCTCCATCTCTTTTCGCATAGCCTCTTGCTCAAGCAATTCATTCTGCATCCGTTTGTTTTCGATAAAAACGATGATCAGATTGGAGATGATCTGAATCAGTTTTAGATGCTTGATCGTGGGGCTTATACCTGTTTGTTCTTCGTCCACATCACCAATTAACACAAAGCCAATCGATTTGTATCGGTGAAATAATGGAATTACGGCATCAAACCCTTTGAGCTGTGGAGGGTGTGATATGGTAATGTTTTCTATATTCCGATATTGTGCAAGGTCCCGTTCAACATCTATATTGGCAACTTCTTCTTTGGTGACACCGGAGTTTAACAGGTTTTCCCATTTTCCATCTCCAAAAGTAAAAACCAGTATCTTGCCCACTTCAAGTTCCTCGCGCAAAAGCACTTCAAACTCCGACAGTAAGTCGTCTATGCTGTGGTCCTCATTGATCGTTTGAGCAATGTCTAACAGAATATTCAACCTGTCTTTAAAAAGCCGGAGTCTTTTTTTTTGAAGCTGCGTTACCATAGAATTTTTTAAACCTTTTGGAATGGTAAGATATTAAATTTTTTCGACCTAAAGAAAATGTATTTTCTTGAATCCCGTAAAAAGGCCCCTGTAGTTCAGGTAATATCAAAAAGCCCTGAAATGTGCCAGGCTCGATTTTGTGGTCTGATAGAATTATTTTTTAACTCGTTCAACGTACGAACGGTCACGCGTGTCCACCTTGATCCAATCTTCCGTGTTTACAAACAATGGAACCATTATTTGGGCCCCTGTATCAATGGTAGCCGGTTTTAGTGAGTTGGTAGATGAAGTGTCCCCTCTTACGCCCGGTTCGGTGTAGGTAACCTCAAACTCAATATGCATCGGAAGATCTACTAAAAGAGGTGTCTCGGTATCGGCGTGGTAAACTACTTCACAAGTCAAGCCATCTTTCAATAAGTCGTGATTTTCAATTAGCTTTTCTTCAATTGTAACTTGCTCATAGGTTTCGTTGTTCATAAAAACGTAACCCATGTCATCTTTATATAAATACTGGTATGAACGGCGCTCAACGCGTTGCTCGTTGATTTTATGTCCGGCCGAGAAAGTATTGTCAATTACTTTTCCTGTAGAAATGTTCTTCAGTTTGGTACGTACAAAAGCCGGACCTTTACCCGGTTTTACATGCTGAAACTGCACTATTGAATACAAGTCGTTCTTGAATTCAATACACATCCCGTTTCTGATATCAGCTGTAGTTGCCATAGTGTTCTTAATTAAATCTTTGTATAAACTGTTTTTGTGCTGCAAAAATAAATCAAATACTTGGAATAGCTAATAATTATGTATATTAATTAGCAAGTGGGAGATTAATTGGCATATTCATATCTAAATATTTCCATGGTATGGAGAAAAATGTATGCCGTTGTAAAACAATAGAAAGACTCCCGGCATACTTGCCATTACAATTCAGGCTTCAGTTTTGCGGGATTGGCTTATTGCTTGCCAAGTGCATTTTTTAATCCCGTATGCTCGATAAGCTCGCAGGTGAATGATCCAACTTTTAAGTTGACCTTTGCCTTAATCGGTATTTTGTTTTTATCCCGTGTCACCCATATTTTCATATCCTCTTCCGTTTCAAACATCCTGCCAACCTCAGTCACAGGGTGGAATAGATAACATTCGCTTTTCCCGAACTTAGTTCTGACCATTTGGTTACCCACATATTTTATTTTCAAAGGGAATATCTCATCGCTGAAATAAGTCGTGAATTCCAATATATCGCCCACTTTCATTTGATCGTTAAATTTGTACCTGCGGGCAAAGTAAAACGCCGATACAATATCATGAATATGGGGGGGGACCCTCACGCTGCCGGATTTCTTGCTCTGAATGGTGATGGAATCTTCCCTTAAGGTATGGTAGTCGTAAACCACCTCGTTATAGTATTCATATCTTCCTTCCCTGATATCCCGAACAGATTTTAAGGGTTGATCCGAGGTTGGGTCAATGTAACTGGCATATTTGTCCCGTACTTTAAATAAGACATCTACCATACCCGAAGTTTTGGCAAAAAGCTCCAGTTCGTGCGTGTTGATTCCGTTCCATAGTGTATCTTTAACGGTGAACGAAATGTAACCTCCTTTTATAAAGCCGTATTTAAGACTGTATTTTAATTTTTCTCCCGGCTGATAGGTATGGTTGCCATCTGCGCCTGGATTGTTTTTAGCAGAAGCAATGTGATTGCCAAGCAGCATTATGACCAGAAAGATCGTGAGTATATGTTTATGCATAGTAATCGATTTATTTGATGCTGTCAGGGTTAAATCCTAACAAAGAAGATCATCATAGTAGTGTTTAGCTGTTTGGCTTAACCAGATGATTTTCTTTCTTCAAATTATGCATTTATATTTTTAAATGCACAATACGGGTTCAACAATTACCAGACCAAATTTATAAGACCTTCTTTTTTGGGGTGGTTGCCACAAAGTCTTTTAAATAAAACGGTTCAAAATAAGCAACGTCTTCGAAATCCGAATTTTCAAACTTTTTGTGGGCAATATTTACCATGTTTGATGCCAACGGGGATTGGCCATCCAAAAACAGGGCGTTGGAATGTACTATGGTATCCTTACATTTTTCGGCTCCATCCCCTAAAAAAACCATGGGGTGTTTATCTAAGATTTCTTTGTAACTATCCTCATCAATGATTCGGGCACTAATTTTCTCTACCAACTTCATGTCTGCATTAAATAATGCCGTATATACCTCCATCCTGCGTGCATCAATCATCGGGCAAAATAAGGTGTCTTTGCTGGTTTTACCCTTCAATGCTGAATGGTTAATAACTGCCTGTGCCAGGCACTCCAACGATGTAATTGCAATCAGGGGTTTATGAAGTGCATAGCATATTCCCTTGGCAACCGAAACGCCAATCCGTAAGCCGGTATAGGAACCCGGGCCACTGCTTACCGCTACTGCATCGATATCGTTGATGCTCAAGTCCGGTAAATCGTTAAATAAATCCTGGATAAAAACGGTAAGGTGGGTGGCATGCGAGTTTGCCTCAAAGAGTTCCTTTTTAGCAACTATGGTATGGTTGTTTGATAAACATACCGAACATACTTTTGTAGATGTTTCCAGTGAAAGAATTATAGCCATAAATACTTGTGTTATAAGATTGCAAAAATAATATTTTTTGCTCTTAACTCGCATATTCCATATCTTTTTCAGAAGACGAATGCTCAGGCAGGTTAATCCTCTGTATTCCAAGTGACTACTCTGACGTTCGGGCGAAAGTGTATCGCTTGCCGAAAGATTGTCCTTTTTCGGCGACAGTCATTGCTCGCCGGAACAATGGTGGGTTAATGGTACTTTTGGGTATGAAATAAAAAAGGTCGTTCTTTCGGAACGACCCTTTTTCACTTAACCTAAACCTTAATCTATGAAAAAAAACTTACTCTTATCTTCTGGTACGGAGAAAATCGTTTGGTGTTACAGCCATTTGACTTAAAATCCTCCTTTTGAATTGTTTTTTTATGGTTAATTTTCTTCTATGTCAATAAGCAAAGGCTGTGCCGAATATTCGCCATATTTTCGATTTAACATTAATTAACGCATTGGGCTGAAATTATTTTATTTGGTTTTCAGAAGTTTTCCTTGAACAGTATCTTCATCAGAAATCACTTTATAAAATAATATTCTTTCTTTACTATCTCCTCCTGTTATTTTAAACGTATATTTAATTTCGGATTTTAACTCCCCGTTATAAACACTCTCTACTTTATTGCCACTGATATCATACACCTCAATATTAACATTCGTGTTGCTTTCTGTCACAATTGTTAATTGAGCTATGTCTTTAAATGGGTTTGGGAAAACGGATACAGTGAGTCCGGCTTTTAAGTTTTGTTGCATTTTTATATTGACCAATTGCAGCGTATAAGCATTGGCGCTTTTGTAGGCAACGGTAATTGTTTCCGGGAAATAATCGGGTATTTCATTATTATAAAAGCATGCTTCAAATGTAATTTTAAACCGATCGTATCCATTTTGGCCAAAACCGGAAATATCGTCTATTTTAAAGCCATAAATGCCGGTTTTGGGATCGGTGGAATTCATTTCCATTTTCCAGTCTCTGGAATTTTCAAGCCAGTTAACTGTAGCATTATCCAAACCTACGGATAGGTGCGAAAGCTCATGCTCGCAATGGCCATTGGTATAAACCATCATCTCAAATTGATAACAGTTATCTCCAATTGGAGTAATTTTGCTGATCTCTGAAAAGAAGCAATCGTCGGCAAAAACGATATTAGGAATTGAATCGCCTGGGTTGTTTCCTCCTGAACCATCATCTTCGTTTGTGCAATTTAGTTGAATTGTATCCGAAGCAAAACATCCTTCGGCGTTTAAAACGGAATAGGTAACAGTAACCGCTCCGATTCCTGCATGATAAACCAATTCGTTTTTCGAACTTGTTTCGATATACCAGGTGTCGTTACCAATAAACTCCCAGGTATAAGTATCCGCACCGGATGAATTGGAATATAACATGTTGTTATCCGATTCGCACTTGACCAAAGTAGGTGGTATGATAGAAGCCGAAACATTGGAAACGCTATCAATGACTGCTTCGGTTGTGGCTGAACATCCGTCGGAATCAACAGCTTCGATTTGGTAAATGCCTGGCTGAATATTGTTCCTTTCTTTTCCGGTATAACCGTCGGACCAACTAAAAACATATGGTGCTGTTCCTCCACTTGTTATCAATTGGGCATTCCCGGTTAAATTGCCTCCACAAGCTGGGTGATCAATATCTGCACTAACACTAAAATCGCTATTTACTGAATTAATGGAGATTTCCTGGCTCGCTTCGCACCCAAAGGCATCAATTACAGTATATGAAGATGTTCCTTCTGACCATAAGGTAACAGGAATAGAAACTTCAGTTTCATCTTTGTAATAAATAAAGTTTGGGGTTCCTCCTGTGGCTGAGAGATAGAGTTCAACTTCAGTACTGTCGGATGAGCAGTCCGATCTCGAAATAGAATAACTCAATTCGAGTTGTCTCCGGTCGGCCAGATTTATAGTTCGGTTTATTGTGCACCCATATGCGTCAGTTACCGTAACCTGGTACCTTCCGCTGCTAATATCGTTAAGTGACGAAGAGGTATCTCCGGTATTCCACAAATAATTATAAGGTTCGTTTCCGTAGCGTACATCGGTAATGCTAATTTTTCCGTCATCGTATCCAAAACAACTTGGGTTTGTTACCGCTGTGCTTAACGACATTTTTTTGATACCAACATATGTTGTACTGGTGGCCGTGCAACCATTGGAATCGGTAACCGTTAAGGAATAGCTGCCAGAATTAACCTGACTCAAATTTTCCGAGGTTTCGTCGTTGGACCATAAGTACGCATAAGGCTGCTGACCGCCGGCTACCTTGCTTTCAACGGTGCCTTCACCTTCCTGGAAACACTCCAGGTAGTTAGGTTTTAAACTGATTGCTATATCTGTTTCCGCACTTAACGCTATCGTTTCATATTTGCTGCAGCCCATACTATCCGTCACTTGAATTGTAAATGTTCCGTCATTTAAATTTACGAGAGAATCGCTGGATGACCCATCGTTCCAAGAGTAGATATATGGTTCTGTTCCTCCTGACACAGATAGTTTTATGGCTCCATCGTTTTGACCACATGAAGGAAATGAAATATCCTTGGTAATATTAATCGGAAATTCAGGTTGTAAAATAGTAGTTGAGAGCTCAATGGTAGCACCTGTACTATCAGTTACCGATACAAAATATTCGCCACTATGTAAGCCATCAATGCTTTGCGAAGTACTTTCCGTATTCCACAAAAAGGTAAAAGGTGCCACGCCTTCTACAATTTCAATACTTGCAAATCCATTATTGCCTTCGTAACAAGTAACATCGCCTTTGGATATGATGGCAGAAAGTTGATTTGCAATTTTTATTTCTTCATAAAAAATACAATTGCCGGCTTTGTATGCTAACTTTATTCCTTCTTTTATTTTTGTAATGCATTGGGCATCATACAAACACACGGTATAACCTATGTTAAAGGTGCCGGCATTATTATCTTCTCCAAATCCATGGATGTTATCTATTTTAAAACCGGTTATTCCTGTTGTTGGATCATTGCTTGGATTTTCTATTTCCCAATCCCCCGAGTTTGTAACATTGGAAATGCTCCCGCAAGGCACTTCGATAGTTAAATGCGACAATGCGGAACTGCAAATTGCAGATGCGTTTATTTCAAGTTCTACGGTTACGCAATTAGAATCCTCTTCGAAAGTTACTAATTCGGCAGAAAAGCAGTTTTCACATTCTTTTGTAAGGTCATTTATTGCAGCATTTGCATTGGTGAAAATGGATGCGAAAACAATTAATGTCGCGACTAATTTAGAACTCTTTTTATAGAGCCCCTTAGAGTGTAAATTGTGTTTCATTTTGTGTGTTGTGTGTGGGTGTTCGGATTTTTTACGTTAAAAAAAATCAAAAGGTTCGTTTTACCTAAAAATACATATCTATATTCAGCGTGTTTTAATTTATTAACTGATGTTTTCGGCTAACATATTTTGTTATTTTTGTGCATCGATTTTTTATTGAGCAAGAATTTATAAATGAACGAAAAAGATTTGCCAACGAAAGAGAAACAACTTCTGTTGGATAAAAGATATTTGAGAATGGCTCATGTGTGGGCCGAGAATTCGTATTGCAACAGAAGGCAGGTTGGTGCATTACTGGTAAAGGGAAAGATGATTATTAGCGACGGTTACAATGGCACACCATCCGGATTTGAGAATAACTGTGAGGACGGGAACAATATTACCAAACCCTATGTTTTACATGCGGAGGCCAATGCTATTACTAAAGTGGCACGTTCCAATAATAGTTCAGAGGGTGCTACGTTATATGTAACTTGTTCTCCTTGTATCGAATGTGCCAAACTCATCATTCAGGCAGGAATTGTAAGGGTAGTTTACAATCAGAGATATCGGGTGGAAGACGGAATAATCTTGTTAAACCGGGCTAATATTGAAACCATGCATATCGAGATGTAAGGTATACTGGAAAAGAAAATTGAAAATTTATGAGTTACAATAATTCTAAAAGACAAATATTTCAGCCTGTTTTGCTGGCTTTGATTTTAATAGCCGGTATTTTTATTGGCTATGTAATTTTGCCGGGGAAAATGGGCAAAAAGAATCCGTTGGTCATTTATCCCCAGACCAATAAAATGGAGGCAATTCTAAATCTGATTGAAGAGGAATATGTGGATACCGTCAACACCGACAAGCTGCAAGAGGAAATGATACCGGAGTTGTTGAAGAAATTGGATCCTCATACAGTTTATATTCCAGCCAAGGATCTGAAAAATGTGAACGAAGAGCTTTCGAGCGGCTTTGGAGGTATTGGCGTACAGTTTAATATCCATAAAGACACGGTTATGGTGGTTGCCGTAGTGTCGGGTGGCCCTTCCGAAAAAGTGGGTATCTTGCCCGGAGACAGAATAGTAACGGTAAACGATTCATTGATAGCGGGCAACGGGATTAATAACTCAGTGGTGTTAAACCTTCTTCGTGGCGAAATGGGCACCCAAGTAAAGGTAGGTATTATCCGTAGAAACCTGAAAAAACCGATTCGGTTCGACATTACACGGGGTAAGATTCCGATGTACAGTGTGGATGTTTCGTACATGGTAACGGATGAGATAGGTTATATTAAGGTAAGCAGGTTTGCAGCTAATACGTACAGTGAATTCTTAACGGCGCTTGCCAAGCTGAAGGCCAACAGCTGTAAAAAAGTCATTATCGATTTCCGCGGAAATTCAGGGGGGTACCTCGAAGTAGCAAACAACCTTTGTAATGAGTTCTTGGCGAGAGGGGATATGATCGTTTATACCGAAGGTAAATCAAACCCCAGATATGAGTTCCGCGCTAACGGGAAAGGTACCTGTCAGGAAATAGAGGTTGCCGTCCTGGTGGATGAGTTTTCTGCTTCGGCCAGCGAGATATTTGCAGGAGCCATCCAGGACAATGACAGGGGTATCGTTGTAGGGCGCAGAACTTTTGGGAAAGGTTTGGTTCAAAGCCAAATTCCCTTGCCGGATGGATCAGCTTTGCGCTTGACTATTTCGAGATATTATACCCCTGCAGGAAGGTGTATCCAGAAACCTTACGAAAATGGAAACGAAGAGTATTACAAAGATATTCTAGCCCGTTTTGAACATGGAGAATTTTTTAACCAGGACAGCATCAATGTTAATGATTCATTAGCATATAAAACAAAAAAAGGCCGTACCGTATATGGAGGGGGTGGGATAATGCCCGACTACTTTGTGCCACGTGACACTACAAAACTGACCGAATATTTTTACAAGGTTAGAGAGAATGGTTTGATCTATCGCTTTGCACTGGAATATACCGATATTAATCGTTCTAAAATAGACCAGTTTACTAAGGTTGAAGAGGTGAAAGCTTACTTGGATAAGCAACCTATTATCAATGAATTCAAGTCCTTCGCATCAAAAGAAGGGGTGAAAATGAACCGAAAACAATTTAAAGTTTCGGAACATTTGATCGATACGGAAATTAAAGCATATATCGCCAGAAACATTATAGATAATGATGGGTTCTATCCGATTTTAGGCGAGATTGATGAGGTTCTCCAAAATGCGGTCTCAAGGCTGGAATAAACTAAATTTTAAAATCATATTTAGCAGAAAGTCTATTGAAAAATAGGCTTTCTTTGGTTATAGCTATATATTCGAATCAAGGCTGTATGCTTGCATAAACATACAGCTCTTGATTCGCATTATATATAAAATTGTATCTGCCGTAAGATTCAAGTTAATTGAGATGACAATTTGGCACTGCTTTCAATTGGCACAATAACTGTAACCTGGTTATGCGCACAGGACATCATGTCGATGGAAAATATTATCTTTACAGAAAGAATTAAGTTATGGGATTACTGAGGACGATAGTAATATTGGTCGTTTTTTATTATTTGTTTCGTTTTATTGGAAGGGTAATTATGCCTTTTTTGTTAGCAAAGGGTGTAAACAAGATGAATAACCAATATCAAAAACAGCAGAATTTTAAAGAACAAAAAAAACGTGAAGAGGGAAAAGTAACCATCCAGAAAAACCAGAAGAATAATAAGATTGCCGATCCTGATTTGGGTGAGTATACTGACTTTGAAGAAGTAAAATAGTTGTTACTTTCTAATTTAAATGATTTTGCATGGCTCTACTTCATAACTATGGCACAACTCATTAAGTACAACTCAAACTTCAATCCGGATATTAGACTTCCAAAGTCATGTACTAAACATACAGGGAAGAGTTTATGTACGGTTTATCGTGAATAAAGATGGAAAGGTTGAAAATATTTCAATAGGCAGAGGTGTTGACCCTCATTTGGATAGTATAGCTAGGTGGGTTGTTCCGGGAAAGCCAGGTTGGATTACAGGAGAAAGCCAGGGAAAGAAAGTAAATGCTTCATAAGCTGTTCCCATTCACCTTGCTTGGCAATTAAGTCTTTCATTTTTCAAACAAATTAGTTCAATTGTTGTTGGTTGTTATCGGTTAAATGATTATATTTTGCTTTGATTTGCTAACAACCCACAAGTATGGACTTTCCTTTATTTCACCTCGACTTCATGGGTAATCGCATGTTGGTTGCTGTGATTGCCATTATTCATGTTCTGATTAACCACGCCATCGCAGTTGGTTTTATCCCTCTGGTTACTCTGATGGAGTATTTGGGTTACAAATCAGAAACAACAGATCCCGATAAAAGTGCCTATTGGGATAAATTCTCCTATAAACTTCTGTTTGTGTCGTTTGTAATAACCACTACGGTTGGCGCACTCACAGGTGTTGGCATTTGGTTTGCGGCAGCTTTGGTTAACCCCGCATCCATTGCCAGTTTAATCCGTGTTTTCTACATGGCCTGGTTTACTGAATGGATCGTGTTTGTGACCGAGGTTGGCATGATCATGCTGTACTTCCTTACCTGGAAGCGCGCAAGCAAAAGCCGGAAGGCCAAAAAGCAACATATTATTTTTGGTGCATCCTTAGCCATATTTTCGTGGTTAACCATGGCCATAATCGTTGCCATACTTGGCTTTATGATGGATCCGGGCAATTGGAACACCGAAAATACGTTCTGGTCTGGAGTGCTTAATCCACTGTACATGCCCCAACTGGTCTTCCGTACTGGATTAGCCATGATGATGGGAGGTGTGTTCGCCTTATTTCTATCTTCATTTTTTATAAAAAAGAATGATCCCATAAAAATTCCTGCCACCAGAACCATGAGTCTTTGGACACTTTTCTGGACACCCATTGCATTACTAGGCGCCTTTATTTATTATATTAAGATACCCACATTTATGGTCGGTAACCTTCCTGTTGCCCTGGGAACTCAGGAATACCAAGACTGGTACGGATCGCTCAAATATATAATCGTTGGCGGAGTAGGGTTGGCAGTAGTGGTAAGCCTGCTGTTACTTTGGAAACCCAGCAAGTTCCCCAAAGGTTGGCTCTGGGTGCCTCTGGTTATGTTGTTTGCGTTTTTGGGAACCTTTGAAAGACTGCGCGAATTTATTCGTAAGCCTTATGTAATAGCTGATTACATGTATGCCAATGGTTTGTTAAAACAAGACTATCCGCTATATAAACGCGACGGTGTATTAGCGCACTCATCTTTTACAAGTACACCAAAAGTGACAGAACGTAACACGTTAGAGGCCGGTCAGAATGTATTTCTCATAGCTTGTACCAGATGTCACACTACCCATGGCATAAACTCCATCGTTACTAACTTCGAAAAAATGTACGGCACCGACAAACCTCTGGATGTAGTTGCCATGAAAGCATACATCGAGGGCATGCACAATGTAAAAACATATATGCCTCCATTCCCCGGGAATACGGCCGAACTGGATGCGCTGGCGGCTTATATTAAGTCACAGCAGGAGTATCCAAGTAAGTTGGAGGGTGCTCAGATAAAAGGTACAGCTACCAATCCCTATAATTTAAGCCCGATGAATAAATAGTTTCCAACTTGCCTTTGCTTTTAAACTTGTTCTAACCTAATAAAAAATAGTTTCGCATATGTTTGCTCAATTACAACTTGTACCTAAGGATATTCCACTCCCATTACCGTTACCCGAAGGTGTATTGATTACCTTATTGGTTTTTTCGTTTCTTCTGCATATTTTATTTGTGAATTTAATGGTAGGCGGTTCCGTTCTTACACTTTGGTTCGAGGTAAAAGGATTGAAAAATAAAAAGTATGATGCATTGGCTTATCAGATTGCACAGACCATCACCGTCAATAAGAGTTTGGCTGTGGTGTTAGGTGTGGCGCCTTTACTTTCCATCAACGTGCTATATACCATTTACTTTTATTCGGCCAATGCGCTAACCGGTAAGTATTGGATTATGCTTGTTCCGCTGGTGGCTTTTGTGTTTTTGTTGTTATACGCACATAAATATAGCTGGAAAATATTGGCTAACAATAAACCTTTGCACATTTCAATATTGGTTTTAGCGGTGGCTTGTTTTCTTTTTATCCCATTTGTATTTTTGGCCAATATAAACCTGATGCTTTTTCCGGAAAAGTGGAGTGAAGTTAAGGGATTCTTCTCCTCCTTGGCATTGCCAAATGTGTTGCCACGATACTTTCATTTTCTGATGGCCTCAATGGCAATTACCGGCTTGTTTTTGTTTTATTATTTCAGCCGCAAGGGCTTTGAATTTAAAGAGAGTCTTGGAGAATTTACCAAATATGATTTGCAAAAAAAATTTTACTCATTGGCCTTTGGTGCAACTACTTCGCAATTTTTATTTGGATCGTTAGTGTTCTTAACCCTGCCATCTAAAGGAGTCGATTGGAACCTGTTTTGGGTGATTTTACTGGGCGTCTGTTTTGGGATAGCCGCCATGATACTGATGTGGTTTGAGATTACCGGGCCGCAGGAAAAAATAGGACGACATTTTGTTAGGGTAGTATCCTTGATAACCATTACTGTTGTTTTTATGGGTACCGGACGCCATATTTACAGAGCAAATGCTTTGGAGCCACATCAAAGACTAATGGCCCAACGTTCGGCCCAACATGCTGAAATGGTACAGCAGGCAACCTGGGAGGCACAACAGGGTATGAGTGCCCAAGCTGATTTGCCTCCGGGCGAAGCTTTGTTTAAACAATATTGCACCGTTTGCCATAAAATTACCGAACGCCTCGTTGGGCCGCCGGTAATCGAAATGATTGAGGTATATGCCAATGATTTTTCAGGATTTAAAAAGTGGGTGCGCACTCCGGGCCGCAAACGAATGGATTATCCTGCCATGACAGGTTTCCCGCAAATGACTGACCAGGAACTATCGGATTTGGGTGATTATATTTTTGAGCAATAGCATGACTTGGATTTTAAGCTGCCATAATTGCTTATGTAAGCTTTGGGTGAAATGGATAAAATATGACAATACATAAAAATATTATTGTTTGTTTGGCTATTTTTGGTTTGCAGATATGCTACAGTCAATCCCCACTTCAATCTGGGCCTATGCTTGGGTATACCGATATGAAAGAGACTGCCATCTGGATTCAAACCAGGCAGGAGGCTGAGGTTTCTATCCGGTATTGGATCAAAGGAAACAAGGGAGAATTCTATACTACATCGAAAGTTCAAACATTGCAAAATACTGCCTGCACGGCAACATTAATTGCCAATAAAGTTGAACCCGGAAACGTGTATCAATATCAAGTGGTTGTAGATGGTACGGAGGTTGATATAAAATATCCAACTGAATTCCGGACGCAACCCATTTGGAAATGGAGAACAGAACCGCCAAATTTCACCTTTGCGACGGGGAGTTGTGCCTATGTCAACGAAGAAAGCCACGACAGGCCGGGAGCTCCATATGGCGAAGGCTATGAAATATTCGAAGCCATTTATAAATCAAAGCCTGACCTAATGGTTTGGTTGGGAGATAACACCTACCTGCGCGAACCCGACTGGCACACGTGGACAGGTATTCTTCATCGATGGACACATACACGCTCCCTTCCCGAACTTCAACCGATGCTGGCAT
This sequence comes from Saccharicrinis sp. 156, assembly GCF_050589685.1. Lineage (NCBI taxonomy): Bacteria > Pseudomonadati > Bacteroidota > Bacteroidia > Marinilabiliales > Marinilabiliaceae > Saccharicrinis > Saccharicrinis sp. 156. The sequence continues at coordinate 88,293 of NZ_JBNGOS010000016.1, read as the reverse complement.
CAGTTCATCATTATGCCATATGGGACGATCACGATTACGGCCCCGATAATAGCGACCGTGGGTGGTGGAACAAGAATAAGACTTTTGAAGCATTCAAATTGTTTTGGGCCAATCCTTCATACGGTGTAGGCGATACTAAAGGAGTATTCACCCATTTTCAATGGAATGATGTTGACTTTTTTCTTTTGGATAATCGATTTTATCGTTCTCCAAATAATTTAATTGCGGACAACAAGTCCATCTTAGGAGAAGAACAAAAGCAGTGGTTAAAAGATGCGTTGGTTTACAGCGAGGCCAACTTTAAAGTAGTGGCCATTGGAGGACAATTCTTAAACACGGCTGCTAAATTCGAGACGTATGCAAATTATGGCTTTGGTAAAGAACGTCAGGAAATAATAGATTTTATTGATAAACAAAAAATAAAAAACGTGGTATTTGTTACCGGCGATAGACACCATAGTGAATTAAGTGTGTTTAAAGAAGATAACAAGCCGAGAATAATAGATGTTACGGTATCACCTTTTACATCTGGGTTAGGAAAAGCCAAAGATGAAGGGAACACACTTCGTGTAGAAGGAACCTATGTTGAAGTGCGCAATTATGCGCTAATCAGCTTTTCCGGAACAAGCAAAAAACGCATGATGAATATCCAAATTCGCGATCAAAAAGGAAAAATGATTTGGGAAAAGAAGTTTGAGAAGGAATAGTAATTCAAAAACGAATGTTATTGGGGTTAGGGTACAAGTGACAGTTTATTGGGAGACACAAAAATAACTATGTATTGACATGTTAAGGTAATAAATGTATCGGGGCATTGGTATTTTTTGAACTCCAAAACGTACATTCATCCACAAATATTTTGTTAATTTAATTGGCGATGTTCCCAACATTTTTGTAGCTTGTGAGGATTAAAGAAACGTATAACCTTCACAAGCATTCCCCTATGCAAACCAAAAACATACTAAGCCTAATCGTCCTGATTATTTCTCTGATTTTAGCAGGATGCAAACAGAAACCCAAAGAAGTCCAACAACTTTCCGAAGTTAAATACAACAAAAGAGTATCTGCCTTTACTTCAGGTATGGTATCTAACCAAACCGAGATTATGGTGCGGTTCTCTAAAAATGTACCCGGAGCTGAACCGGGTAGTCCGGCTTCATCGAGCATCTTGGAAATGACACCTGACGTCAAAGGTGAATTCTATTGGCTCGATAACCAGTCGTTAGCATTTAAGGCAGCCGATAAAATGGAATCGGCCACCGTTTACAAGGTGAAGGTAAAACTAGGGCAGGTATTTAAAGATGCCAAAGAAGATTTTGAATTTTCGTTTCAAACCATCACCCAAAATTTTAGGGTTGAGATGGGCGAAGTTTCGCCTTACGAAAAAACCAACCTATCGGATAATAAACTCAGTGGGAAACTGATTTTATCAGACTTTGCCGAATTGGACAAGGTGCACCAAATGGTTGTTGCCGACCAAAAGGGAGATCCATTGGAAATTGAATGGCTATCCTCTGCAACAGAAAATCATTATCCTTTTTTGATTCACCATATCAGCAGGGGCACCTCATCAGATAATATCAAGATTAGAATTAAAGGTAGGCCCATAGGTGTTGACAAAGAAGACAGTAAGAAAATTGAGATCCCTTCCGTTGATGATTTTGAGTTGATTAGTTGTAAGGCGGTTTTTCTGCCACGTCAGGCTATCGAAATTTCTTTTACCGATCCTTTAAATCCCGGACAAGAGTTGGCAGGATTGATAGAGCTGGAAAACAAAACAGCCTTCTCCACCGAAATTGAAGACAATATCATTAAGATACTTCCAGGCAATTCGTTAAGTGGAAGCATTAGAGTGACTGTTCATCCTGGAATAGAAAACATATTAGGCGCGATAAGTGATGAAAAGGAATCTTATCATGTCACTTTTACCAGCTCAAAACCCCAGGTGGAATTTATTGGGAAAGGTACCATTTTACCCGAGTCATCAGGCTTGACCCTTCCTTTTAAGGCGGTGAGTTTGAAAGAGGTCCAGGTGCGAGTGATCAAGATATTTGAGAATAACATCGCCTCATTTTTACAGGTTAACCGACTGGACGGAAACTACCAACTGAAACGGGCTGGCCGGCTGGTTCTTAAGAAAACTATTCCGCTGAATACAGATAGAACACTGGACTTAAATAAGTGGAATACTTTTTCCATCGATTTGGACCAATTGGTTACGGTGGACCGGGGAGCGATTTACAGGGTTGAACTGCGGTTTGACCGAAGAAATGCCATCTATCCTTGTGCCAGTGAAGACGAAAGTTCACATGCTAACCAGGAATCTGACCCGGATGAAATTACCGAACGTGAAATAGCTTATTACGACACGCCCGAAGGAGGTTACAGCTATTACGATAACGATTATTATTACGGCAGTTGGCGCGACAGGGATGATCCATGTAAACGAGCCTATTATCACAGCAATCGTTTTGCCAGCAGAAATATTCTGGCTTCAAATATTGGAATTATTGCAAAAAAAGGAGCCGACAAGGAGATGGTGGTAGCGGTTACCGACTTGCGAACTACCGAACCATTGGCGAATGTGGACGTCGAAATTTATAATTATCAGAATCAGCAGATTGCTTCATCAAAAAGTAATGGAAATGGGTTGGTTAGGGTTGATGTTACTAAAAGACCGTTCCTGTTGGTGGCCAAACAGGAGAACCAACGTGGTTATCTGCGATTGGATGCAGGTTCTTCACTCTCCTTAAGTCGCTTTGATGTAGCCGGACAAACCATCAATAATGGACTAAAAGGATATATTTATGGCGAACGTGGTGTATGGCGACCGGGAGATACCCTGTTCGTTTCGTTTATTTTAGAGGATAGAGATAAAAGTCTGCCCGAGGAACACCCTGTGGTTTTTGAGTTGAGCAATCCTCATGGTCAGTTGGTAAAAAGAATAGCCAGTACCGATGGAGTTAACAACATGTATTTGTTTAAGGTGGATACGGATGAAGATGCACCAACCGGTAACTGGCAGGCTCGTATTCATGTAGGGGGTACCTCCTTTAATAAAACACTAAAAGTAGAAACGGTTAAGCCGAACCGCCTGAAAATAAAAATGGATTTTGGGGTAGATATGATATCGGTTGCCAAGCCATATATCAGTGTCGATATGGAAGTGAAATGGCTTCATGGCGCTGTGGCGAAAAACCTGAAAGCCGACGTAACCGCTACTTTAACCTCCAGCCCAACTAAATTTAAAAGGTTCAATGATTTTACTTTCGATGATCCCTCGCGTTCCTTTACCAGCGAAGAAGTCACCTTTTTTGAAGGAAAAACCAATGCCGAAGGAGTAGCCAATATGCAAGGTAATTTAGAGGTGAGCGACCAAGCACCCGGAATGCTGAAGGCTTCTTTCCGCACACGTGTTTTCGAGGAAAGTGGTGATTTTAGTATTGATAGGTTCTCCATTCCTTACAGTCCTTACAAATCGTACGTGGGCGTTAAAACCCCTACAGGCGATAAACGTGGAATGTTACTGACCGATAAAGACCATACTATTGAAGTAGCCACTGTAGATAGCGAGGGAAACCCGATCTCGAAAAATCGATTGAAATATGTTGTGTACAAAGTAAATTGGCGTTGGTGGTGGGAGAGTGGCGCCGATAACCTGGCTCGTTACGTTTCTTCGTCCTCGCAAGATATCGTCCAGAAAGGTTATCTGAACACTGAAAATGGAACTGGCTCATTTGACTTTAAGATAAAATACCCGGCCTGGGGACGTTATTTGGTGCGGGTGTTCGACCCAGTTAGTGGTCACGTTTGCGGAAAAACGGTTTATGTGGATTGGCCGGGATATGCAGCCAAACCTATGAGCGACAATCCCGAGGCTGCTTCTATGCTAACTTTATCAACCGAGGAAGATAAATATAACGTAGGACAAAAAGCCCAGGTAAACTTTGCCTCATCGGAAGGTGGCAGGGCGCTGGTAACCATCGAAAACGGAACCCGCATCATCCGCGAATATTGGGTTCGTACGCAAAAAGAATTTACCTCGTTTAACTTTGAGGTCACCAAAGAGATGACACCCAATATTTATGTTCATGTTACTTTGTTGCAACCACATGCCCAAACTGCGAACAATCTCCCTATTCGTATGTATGGTGTAACCCCGTTATTGGTTGAGGATGCCGAAACGCATTTGACACCGGTGATTGATATGCCGGAATCTTTGATGCCGGAACAAATGGTAAAAATTAAGGTAAGTGAAGAGAATGGCAAACCCATGACCTATACCTTGGCTATGGTTGAGGAAGGATTATTGGATTTAACACGATTCAAAACACCTAAACCCTGGAATCATTTTTATGCCCGTGAAGCATTAGGCGTGCGTACCTGGGATATATACAACCAGGTGATTGGTGCCTATGGCGGACAAATTGAAAAAGTATTTAGCATAGGTGGTGACGGCGATTTGGCCAAAGTGCAAAAAGATCCGAATGCCAACCGTTTTAAACCCGTGGTAAAAGTTTTTGGCCCGTTTGAATTGAAACCAGGCAAAAGAAAAACGCACGAGTTTAAGATGCCGCAATATATTGGTTCGGTACGCACTATGGTAGTGGCCTGTAACGAGCGCATGTACGGAAACACAGAAAAAACAACTCCGGTTAAAAAACCATTGATGGTGCTGGCTACCCTGCCTCGGGTATTGGGACCGGGCGAAGCAGTGATATTACCAGTCACAGTGTTTGCCATGCGCAACGATATAAATAAAGTGGATTTGACGGTGGAGACCAACGACCTGTTCAACGTGGTGGAGGGAAATAAACGTACCATCACATTTGATAAGGAAGGTGACCAGGTAGTCCCTTTCTCATTGGATATTCCCGAGAAGTTAGGTGTAGGTAAGGTAAAAATTATTGCCCAATCGGGATCAGAAAAAGCTGAGCACGAAATTGAAATTCAAGTTCGTAATCCCAATCCGCCCAGGGTTACCTCGGTGAGTAAAATATTGCAAGGCAAGGAAAGTGCCGGTATTCCTTACGAACTGTTTGGTATGGAAGGAACTAACAATGCCACCATAGAGGTGTCATCCATTCCTCCGGTCGATTTTGGTCGCAGGTTAAAGTATTTGCTTTGTTACCCGCATGGCTGTGTGGAACAAACCGTAAGTTCCGTGTTCCCACAATTGTTTCTGGAAAATGTGATGGAGGTGGACGGCAATACCAAAGCATCCATCGAAAAGAATATAAAAGTGGCTATCAGCAGGCTTTCTGCCTTTATAAATTCGGATGGTGGTTTTAGCTATTGGTCGGGACAAAGCAAAGCCAACGATTGGGGAACCTCCTATGCAGGTCATTTCCTTCTCGAAGCCGAAAAGAAAGGTTATAGCCTGCCACTGAACTTTAAAAGCAAATGGATTAACTATCAGAAAAAGCAGTCCAGCTCATGGTCGAACACGGCTGAATACAAATACCGACAGTTAAACCAGGCTTACCGACTATATACCTTGGCGTTAGCCGGGAAACCGGATAAAAGTGCCATGAACCGCATGCGCAATTCAAACTCGCTAAGTCGTGTAGCTAAGTTCCGATTGGCAGCGGCTTATGCGTTGATAGGACAAAAGGATGTGGCGAAAAAATTGATTGAAAACCAAAGTACGTCAATTGAGAACAGCAACCATTATTACTATTATTCTTACGGTTCGGTGCTGCGAGACCAGGCCATGATGTTGGAAACACTGGCCCTGCTTGGGGACTTGGACACCGCTGCCCCATTGATGAAGGAAATAGCCGATCAGCTGAGTTCGCAGCGATGGTTGAGCACACAAACCACAGCGTACTCGTTGATCGCATTAAGCCAGTTGGCCGGAAACTCCAATGGTTCACGGGTTGCTTATGCTTACAGCGGAACAGGCATTAAAAAGGAAAAAGTATCGTCGGACAAGCCAGTGAATCAGGTTCAATTGCCTACCGATATTCCAACTAAAGGTGAAGTGAAGTTCGAAAACCATGCCGATGGCGTTATGTTTGCACGTCTGATTTTGGAAGGAACTCCGATTACCGGTGATTCGGTGAGTGAAAGCTCCAATCTGAAAATGAAGGTGGAATATACAACGTTGTCCGGGAAGCCCATTAGCGTGCAGAAGTTGCTACAGGGAACCGACTTTAAAGCTACAGTTACCCTCACTCATCCAGGACAGTTATCGCGTTATACCGATATGGCGCTAACACAAATATTCCCATCGGGCTGGGAAATCAGAAACACCCGTATGGAAGACGTGAAGTCGGTTTATGAGGCCAGCATCCCGGATTACCGCGATATCCGCGACGACCGCGTGTATACCTACTTTGATTTGGAACGCAGAAAATCGCAAAAGTTTGTGGTGCTGCTAAATGCTACCTACCAAGGAAGGTATTACCTGCCATCGGTATCGTGCGAGGCCATGTACAACAACCAGATTAGCGCACGGAAAGCAGGCCAGTGGGTTGATGTTGTTGGGGAGGAGTAGGTACAAATATAAAATTAGAGTATACAATATTAAATAACCTCAATAAATAATCAGATATGCCAAAAGCTTTTTTATCACATAGTTCAAAAGACAAGGGATATGTTCAAGTAATTGCCAATAGACTTGGTAAAGAAAAAGTTATATATGATGCAATGACTTTTGAGGAAGGAAATAGATCAATTGAGGAAATTATTTCGGGATTAAAATAATCTGATATTTTTGTTTTCTTCATTTCAAAAACGGCATTAGAAAGTAAATGGGTTAAAGAAGAAGTACTTCATGCTCATAATCTCTTTAACAATGGAAGTATAAAGAAAATCTACCCAATAATTATCGATTAAGATATTACATACGACCATAAAGATATTCCAGATTGGCTTAAGGAATATAATCTTAGATATGTAAGTAAGCCCTCAAAAGTTGCACAAAGAATTTTACAAAAACTCAAAATAGTCACATGGGAATTGTTTCCAGTAAATAAAGAAAAAGAACAATTATTTATTGGCCGGCATAATTTAAAGAAAGAATACCATGAAAGGTTGTTTAACTTTGAGCTTCCATCTCCAATTGTAAATATTGCATCTGGTTTTGAGGGGGTTGGTCGTAGGAAATTTCTCTTAAGTGCATTAAAAGACGCAAATAACATCAAAGATTACTATAAACCCCTATATATGTTATTGCACAGTAGGAGTAGTATTGAGGATTTTATTTTAGGTTTATTTGATTTAGGGCTTACGGATTCAATTTCAAGAGAAGGTCTTATTGATTTTTTGAAGATTCCACTTGAAGAGAAGATTGAACTGGCTAAAATTCTATTACTTGATATTTTTGAAAGTGAAAATAAGATTTTTATTATAGACAATTATGCAATTGTTAATTCTGATGGAACTATAGTTGACTGGTTTGTTTCATTAATTAGAGAGTTACGTTGTATTCCAAGTACTTTTTTGTTTTTAATTTCACTTTCAAAAGTCAGATTCAATGAAATTAAAAACAACGATTACATTTATGCTTTATCAATACCTGAATTGGATAAACCTGAAAGAAACAATTTGTTCCAAGCGTTATTAGGTATTGAGAAGCAGTAAGTTGTGTTTGATGATAAGAAAAAAATCTCTGATTTGTTTACAGGTTTTCCTGCACAAATAAAGTTTGCAGTAGATTACATAAAAAATGAAAATACAAAATTACTCTTAGAAAGAGTAAATGAACTTGTTGATTATAATTCAGAAATTATAGCTAAGGTAATACAAAAGTTTGAGGGTAACGAAGAAGCCTTATCGCTATTAAAACTACTTTCTGATTATGAATATTTGAGCGTTAATTTTTTAGATAAAATATATTCTGGACTACCTGATAAGGAAAAAAATCTTTTGCACGATTTTTCTTGTAGCCTAATAATTGATCATTTCGGTGCTAGTGGTGAGTATATAAAACTTAATGATGGTATACGTGATTATATAAGAAGATCAGGTATAAAGCTACCTGAAAAATTATATTTTAGACTTAGAAAGATAACAGAAGAAGGATTACAAAACTATACAGATATTGAGGACGACTTATCTGAATTCAATATTACAATACAAGAAGCATTTGTTAATGAAATTGAAATTCCTGAATCCTTTTTGATACCATCTCATTTCCTTCTTGCAATGAGAGAGTTATATGATAATCGTAAAAATTATGAACAAGTTATTGAATTAGCAGATAGAGCATTAAATAGTTATTCACATTTGGATAATAAAATTGAAATTGAAATTAAAAAATGGTTGTGTTTAGCTCTTTGTAGAAAAAGAAATCCTAGATTATTAAAAGAAGTTCAAGAAATAAAAGGTCCCGATCACAACTTTATTATTGGTTTTTATTATCGACTGAATAAAAAGTATGATAAAGCACTGGAACGACTACTTGATTTAAGAGATAAATATCCAAATTATTATAAAGCCAAACGAGAATTGGTGCAAGTTTACGTAAGTACAGAGGATTTTGAAGCAGCATATTCATTGGCAAAAGAAAATTATGAGAATGATAAAAACAATCCATATCATATTCAGAGTTACTTAAGGTGCGTTTACCGAAAAAAAGAAGATATAGAAAATGCTGACCAAATCATCCAGAGGCTATTACAACAACTAAAAGAAAGTTCTCATGAAAAAGCAGCTGAAATGTACTATACTTCTAAAGCTCAATTTGAAACATTCATTTTAGAAGATAGGAATATTGCTTTAGGGACTGTCAATGAGGCAATTCAGTTCTTTCCGTCCAATATCTACCCTTTACTTATTAAGTTGGATATATCTAGAAAGTTCTTCGATGTTTTTAGTTTAGCTTCAACACTCAAAACACTTGAAGCTAAATTTAAAAATCATGATTTATACTATAGATTAAGCTTTTTGTGTGCCAAAAGATTATTTTTCGCTCTAAATGGTCAACTTTAACAAGCCAATCAGTTTATTGATAATAAAATTGTTCCTTTTTACCCTCCAAGTACAGCAAAAAGATTGAGAGAAGAAATTCTACAGGTAAATACTGGACAAAATATTTTGTATAAGTAATTGATGTAAGAAGCTAAACATAAAAGATTGTAATCCGTTCAAAATCCATTAGGATTTGACAGGAATGCGATCTCCGTTACAGTAAGTGTCCTTATATACTGTATAATATTCAAACAAAAACGAATGAACTTATGCCTCAGCGAAGGATGAACCAATATCAATAGATTAAGCTTATATCATTCCAGTACAAACCATCCCAATGCAACAAATAATCGAAAAAATATCTGAAGAAAAAGGTGTTCCATTCTCAATGGAAGAATCACCTATGTTTAATGGTAAAATGAATGTTCCGATTAAGGTATACAAACTAAATTATCCTTCAAAAACAGGTCACATTCATCTAATCGGTGAGTACCGTAGAAATACCTGGCAAAAACCAAGTATGTTAAAGCACATCCATAATACTGATATTTATTTGTGGGAAATCAAATTAATAGTAGATTCGAAATTGCCCAAGTTTAAAATAGAAAAAAACTCCTGGTTAAAGACTGCATTTCTGCACCAACATGTTTTGAGCATAAAATGCAAAGACGAAAGGCTATATAGGTCTCTTTATTATTCAGAAAAGTTAGCAGACTTGTTAGCCGGGAATAATGGCAAATTATCGGGAACGATTATATCTGATGGTCATACAATGTACACTAACTTCAATACCATGTTGAATCATGAACAGTTAATAACAAGAGCATTGGAAACCTTTGAAACAATTGAAAATATAATATGAGCGAATACCAATTTTACGAATTTAAATCAGTAGACAAAGCTCTTACCCCTAAACAAAAAGAAGTCGTTTCGAGTTGGTCGAGCAGAACGGTGGCCACAAACACAGGCGCAGTGTTTACATATAGCTATTCCGACTTCCCTAAGGATGAACGCAAAGTGGTGGAGAAATATTTTGATGCCATGTTTTACGTTTCCAATTGGGGTAGCCAAAGGTTGATATTTAAAATCCCTAACGAATTCGTTGACAAAAAAAAGATTAAGCAGTATTGTACCGAAGGATTAGAGGTTTACGAATATGACAACTTTGTTTTGATAGATATTTGGAGTGAAGATGAAGATGGTAGAGATGGTTGGGTTGAAGGAGAAGGAATGTTAACATCGCTTATTTCGCTGAGGGAAGATATTATTGCTGGCGATTATAGGAGCCTTTACCTGGTTTGGTTAAAAGATAGCGTTGATGATGTTATTTATGAATACGGAAACGTTGATGAAGAAAGCAAAGAAGCTGATGTTCCGGCTGGTCTGAACGAACTTAATGCTTCTCTGAAAGAGTTTATCGATGTTTTTCAAATTGATCAAGATATTATATCAGCAGCATCAACAGTTAGTGCACCTTTAAAGTCCTCTACCAATATTGACTATTCTAACATGGTAGAAAAACTAACGGAAAAAGAAAAAAATGAATGGCTAATACGGCTTATAACCAACGAGCCTTTGCTGTCGGAAAAGTTTAAGCGCCACTTTGCCAAAAGTAACCTCAACAATGATAATAAAAGGATTCCACGTAGAACAATCTCAGAAATCGTTGAAAGAATATTATCAATAAGGGAAGAGCGCAAAGCCAAAGAAAAAAGAATTAAGGAAGAAAAGAAACTCGCCAAACTTAAAAATATTGAAAGCAATGAACATAGGCTTTGGGATGACATCGACAATTTTATCAAACAAAAAAAGCCTAAATCTTACGACGAAGCCGTTAAAAATTTAAAGTTGTTAAAGGAATTGGCTATCCATAAATATAAATATGACGAATTTGAAAAGAAGGTTGAATTATTAAAACAACAATACAGCAGGTTGAGAAGTTTGCACGAAAGGATATACAATGCAAAGCTATAACTAAACCAAAACAAGATTTATTGCTCATGTTCAGGTTTTGATTAGTTACTACTTCATGCGGTTCAATAAAGTATCTATAACATTGTTTATTCAATTATTAGATTAAAAACCGTAAGAATGTTAACTAAAAGAAGCTTTTTGAAACACCAGACTGCCCTAATATTATTCATTTCACTATTTCTGTGCTTAATAAGTTGCGGCAGCAACTCAGAATCGGAAAAAGAAGCTACTCCCGCAAATGATAATCCTACGGGGGTGGATGATAACCTTACTGTTGACGAGAACAGTAGTGCGGGAACCGCCAACCAGATAAACGTTTCGGCAAACGATAAAATAGGTGATGATGGTGGTGACGGAGACGATTACAGCCTATTGGCCAATCCCGGCAACGGTACGGTAAGCGAAATCAAGGACGGCGTGTTTGAATATGTTCCCAGTACGGATTTCTATGGTTCTGACAGCTTTACTTACACCATTACCGATAAAGATGGCGATGATGATATGGCCACAGTAAATGTTACGGTAAACGAGGTTGAGGATGTACCTACTGCCGAGGATTTCGAAAATATAGACCCCAACTTACCATCTTTTGTATCCATTGACGATACAACTCCCGAAGGTAAAAGATGGGTTAAGTTGGAGAGCATGTCGGATGAGTTTGATACATGGGACGGTAACAAATGGTTTAAGTCCACATGGAATTATGGCGTACCTGTTTTTATGTCAAAATCGGATAACAATTCAGGAGTAGCAGACGGAAACCTTTGGATCAGGGCTACCCTAAACGAAAGCAATCCCGAAGGCAGGTGGTTTCAAACAGCCAGGATTCATTCAAAAGCAGAAACCAGTTACCCTATGTACACCGAAGCCAGCATTAAAGCGGCATATATCTCGGCTTTTAATACCTATTGGTTAAATAATGGTAACTCCGAAAACAGAGATGAGATTGATATTATCGAAAACAACCCCAAACCTTCTTGTGGGTGCCAGCCAGAGTTTCCCACAAGAATGAACTCCCAGTATTTTCATGCCAACTCGGATGAGACACCTGGAGAGATAAGGGATGAGGATAATTTCTTAAGTACCAACTTATCCGATGCCAATCCGGGCAAAGGGGTAAAATGGAACGAGGCATACCATACCTTCGGTGTTTGGTGGAAGGATTCTAAAAACATTCAGTTTTATTTGGATGGCGAACCGGCAGGCAGCGTTGTGGTTGGTCACGATAGGTCGGGCACAACATACGAACATCGGGAATTTACAAGGGAGCTTGAAATTATATTTGACTTATGGACCTACGATGCCAACTGGATAGGCGGACTAGCGATTAAAAGTGATTTAAGTGATAACAACATCAATACCATGAAAGTAGATTGGGTACGAACCTGGAAACTTGAAGACGAATAATACGATATTGCATCATTCATAAAAAGGTCCAATGCTAAATAATAGCATTGGACCTTTTTTTATCCACCTGCTTTTTTGTATTTTTCAATAGTGAAAAAACGATCTAGGATTAAAATGAAAGCAATCTCCAACAATACATTAGCAATCCTTATTCTATTGGTCTTTATTTATTCTTGCTCAAGTGCCCCAAAGAATAAAATAGAAAGTCAGGATTTATATCCCTGGTGCATTGTTGCATATGATTCATTGGAGCGGTCTCCTTCAGAACGTATCAACATGTTAAAACAGCTGGGTTTTGAGAAATATGCATACGATTGGCGTGATAAACACCTCGATAATACTTTAACGGAGCTTAATTTAGCAACCGAAAACGATATTGAAATTATTTCCGTTTGGCTTTGGCTTAACGCAAAAAGAGATAGCCTGGGCAAACTAAGTCTTGCGAACGAAAGGTTTTTTGATATTATTAAGCAAGCAAAGCTCAAAACCACCATATGGGTTAGCCTGAGTGAAAATTTTTTTAAGGATCTTGATCAGGAAAAATCGCTCGAAAGAGCCACTGATGTTATTCGGTTTATTGCAGAAAAAGCAGAAGGAATAGATTGTAAAGTAGCGCTTTATAATCACACTGGATGGTTTGGTAACCCATTTAACCAACTAGAAATCATTAAAAATTTACCTCAATATGAGCTAAGCATGGTTTATAATTTTCACCATGGACATAATTCTATGGATGAATTTCACATACTAATTAAAGCTATAAAACCATATTTATCGGCTGTTAACTTAAATGGTATGGAAAAAGATGGCCATAAAATCCTTGCCATTGGTAAAGGTAATTATGAGAAAGAAATGATACAAATATTAAAAGAAGCCGGATTTAAAGGACCATGGGGAATACTAGGGCACGTAAAAGGAGTGGATGTAGAGAAAATATTAAAACAAAATATTGAGGGGCTAAAAGCAATAGAAGGCGAATAAGCATTTCGCAAAAAGATAAACAGCATACCGCAATCCAAAATAAAATCATACAATAATGCAGTCAAGAAGAAAGTTTATTAAACAAACAACTATAGCAGGAACAGCTGCATTACTGGGGTCCAATACCGTTGCTGCCAATTTGGGATTCAATAATAACTCAGGGAATAACGATCTTAGTGTACATATTTTTTCAAAACACCTTCAGTTTCTCGATTATAAAAACATGAGTGAGGCTGCCAAAGAAATGGGTTTTGATGGAATAGATATTACGGTAAGGCCAAATGGACATGTTTTGCCGGAAAGGGTAAAGGAAGACCTTCCCAAAGCTACAGAGGTCATGAAATCTTTCGAACTTAAGCCGCAAATGCTTTCAACCCATGTAAGCGATGCCAATAATCCCATTCATAAAAATATTGTGGAAACTGCGAGTCGTTTAGGTTACCAATATTACCGTTCAGATTGGTTTAGATACGGTAAGGAGCAGACTATATTTGAAAGCCTTGATTATGCAAAAAATAAACTGAAGGAACTTGAACAGTTAAATAAAAAAAATAATATAAGTGCAACATACCATAATCATTCAGGCCATTTTTTTGGGGCCGCTATTTGGGATTTGTATCAAGTATTTGAACTGCAATCACCTAAATATATTGGGAGTCAGTACGACATTATGCACGCCATTGTTGAAGGGGGCAAGAATTGGGAAATTGGATTTAAACTAATACGTCCGTTTATTAATACTTTGGTAGTGAAAGATTTTATTTGGGGTAAAAAAGATGGTAAGTGGGCTCCGGTTTTTACACCCATTGGTGAAGGAATGGTTGATTTCAGAAAATATTTCACCATGCTAAAACAATACCAAATTAACGTTCCAATGTCTATCCATGTTGAATATGATTTAGGAGGTGCAGAGCATGGCGAAAAGCCAACCATAAGTAAAAAGGAAGTATTAAAACGAATAAAAGGGGATTTAGATTTTATAAGAAAAACCTGGAAAGAAGTTCAATGATATTTCTATATGCATATACCCCATAGCGGAAAAATGGAGCCATGGATAACCTCCATAACCTACTCAACCCAAAGGAGATGTGATTAAAAAAAACTATTTTAAAAAGATTTCCTGATTTTAAACAAGGAGATGACAACCCGTTAAACCCGCAATATGCATTAGAAATTCTATAACACATTAAAATTACTTTAAAACAAGACACTTCGTTGCATCACTTCAACTCACCAGAACGATGCTCCCGAAAGTAATCGGGACAAGTGATGCCTCGTTTCAGTAATGCCTTGTTTTATTGTACTTGCAATGCTCATGACGAACCTCCAGTACATAATCCGGGTTAAATAAAAATGGCAAGTATGTAAATTCGAACATATACGATGCTGATTTTTGTGATGGAGGTGGATCGGATTGGTAATACTTAGTATGAAAAATGCTGTATGTCAATTTTTCTAAGGAGGTTGAGCTTTAAAATATGTGACAGCAAAGACGATTGGTAATAATCTGAAAAATAAATTAACGTTATTATGCAAACTAACCTAACATGGAAAAAAGGATTGTTCTCCAGCAATTACAGCATTTACTCCAATGGAACCCTAATTGGGGAATTAAGAGATAAAAGCTTTTCGCAATCTGCTTATGGAGAAATGGATGGTAAGAAATATGTGTTTAAAACAAAAGGTTTCTTTAAACAACATACTGATATTATTGATGCTTCGAACGGAAGAATTATAGGACAAATAAGCTATAACAATTGGATGACAAAAGCCACCATATCATTAAACCATAAAACCGTGTTTTGGAAATACGATAATATATGGAATTCGAAATGGAGTATTTTTGATTCGGAGGGAACGGATGTCAGGTACTTTAGTTCTTCAAACAAAGGTAGCATAGAATCAAACTCGGAAGATCCGCTTTTAATATTGAGCGGACTATTTGTAACCAACTATTATGTGCAGATGACTATTGCTGTTATGGTTGGGGTATTTGTACCCATAATTACAACACTGTCAAATTAATTGTGAATCGGATGTGATGGGCAATAAAATAGCAAGTTAAGCCAATTACATTGCTGCTATAATTTAAACCTTGATTTGGACTAAAACATAGAATCAGGAAGCCAGTCAAACCAAAGAAAAACGAACCATTGATATTGCACGAGCCAATATTTTCGGGTTTATTATGCTTGTTCCCATCCTTGTGGTCTTTGCATTTCCTTATTATCAAATTTAGGGCATATTTGCAGCATCCAAGAATTTTCGGATAACCTGGCCGGATGTGTTTTTTTCTGGAGCTAATTGCCTTTATTGCAATAGTGCTAGTGGGTGTAGAGGCGCACGAACCTATTCATAAAATAACATGGACCCTCTATGCTAACAAAGGTTTTAGGTCGATAAAGTTTGGGTTAAGGTGGAAAATGATTATGCCTTATTGTTATTGTAAGAACCCCCTAAAGTAAAGCATTATATCGTAGGAGCTAATAAGCCCGCATTGCTTTTAGGCATTATTCCGTGCTATGTTGCTATGGCAATAGACCACTCAGGATTGTTATTTTTTGGTGTTTTTTTTACCATGGAAGCTACTGGCGATTTTATAATCATTCATCTTGTCCGTAATAAAAAAACAGAAGTTTATTTTTGGATCACCCTTCAGGAGTAGGATGTTTTGCGGATCGAACACCGGAGTAAATTGTTTGAAATTACGTTCAATTAAAATTTATATATTATATTAACAAAGCAGTTTGCAATATTTGGTAACAAAAAGAAATAAACAGATGAAAAACACCTTAATACAATTCACACAAAATGGTATGGGTAGCGGCAGTGAGGAACTCGCTGTTTCCCTAGTGGCCATTTATTTAAAACTAATTAACGAAGAAAATAACTTACCTCAATTTATTACCTTTTACAACGGAGGTGTAAAGCTCATTTGCGAGGGATCCACCGTGTTGGAAATATTAAAAATTATCGAAGGGAAAGGTGTAAAGTTGGTGGCCTGTAAAACTTGTCTGAGTTATTTTAATTTGCTGGATAAAAGGGAAGTTGGCGTGGAAGCAACTATGCTCGATATTATTAACCTTCAAAAAATGGCGGACAAGGTAATTAATGTATAAAGTTGCAAGCCAAACCTGGTTTATTAAAAATATAACAATATGGCGTATGATGAATTTTTGGCGGACCGTATCCGTGGTGTGTTAAATACCAGGGGTATCTCTTTTGAAGAGAAAAAAATGATGGGTGGATTGTGCATTATGGTTGATGATAAAATGTGCGTGGGCGTTATCAAAAATAATCTGATGGCACGAATTGGTCCCGACAATTACAAAGAAGCTCTTGCAAAAGAAGGATGCAAGGAAATGGATTTTACCAAGAGACCGATGAAGGGCTATGTGTATGTTGAACCCGATGGCGTAGATATGGACAGCGACCTGGAATACTGGGTTCAGCAATGTCTGGATTTTAACCCTAAAGCTAAATCAAGTAAAAAAAACAAATGAAATGGCGTGGTCACCTATGGCCACAGGCAAGAAACAATTCATTGAACACATGAGCATGTAGCCTGTTCCGAACTTAATTGTGAATATTTTAAATTACAGAGAATTTGAGTGTTTTGTTAGGTTTTAAGGCAAAAAGTTGATCTGTAGAAAAAAATATGTTATGATCTGTGATGTAGTATAAAGGTAAATGCAATGGTAATTATTGGTTAAATGATTGAATATTCAAACGAATTGTATTTAAAATCTAAAAAAATACAAAAATGATTTTAGGGATAACAAAATGGTTCTTGTTGCGTAACCTCCAACATGATAGAGAGAATTAAGTCATATGTTTCGGTGGGACAATATAGTTCTGCCGATGGATTAGACTATTGGAGAGAGAGAATCTTTAAGAGCATCTTACTTGTTATTATCATTTTTGGGATTTTTCCTTACGGTTTTGGGATGTATATGGCGTTCAGTCAAGAAATATATCCGGTTGCTGTTGTAGATACATTGGTTTATGGCGCCATTATTTATTCTATATTTACCAAAGGTATTTCGTTAATTAAGCGCATATATTTTATTGTTGGCCTAATATTTTTTATCGGAATAGCTTTAACAATACTGGTGGGTAAAGATGGGGCAGGCTTTAACTTTGTGATTGGCTCCATTGTGCTGTCCTCTTTGCTTCTTGGTCTGAGGGGAGCAATTATAAGTCTAGTGGCCACATTAATAACCGTATTGCTTATTGCATTAGGTATCTATCTGGATGTATTTGGTAACCTAAGGGTTACGCAGTACACCCCTATCGAATGGATTGCGGTCTCCATCAATATCATTGCCGTAGGTGCTATGACCGCTATTCCG
This sequence comes from Saccharicrinis sp. 156, assembly GCF_050589685.1. Taxonomy (NCBI): domain Bacteria; kingdom Pseudomonadati; phylum Bacteroidota; class Bacteroidia; order Marinilabiliales; family Marinilabiliaceae; genus Saccharicrinis; species Saccharicrinis sp. 156. The sequence continues at coordinate 70,663 of NZ_JBNGOS010000016.1, read as the reverse complement.
CTGGCCATCTTGTTAAAAGGCTTAGAAAGTACTATTGATGGACAAAGAAACCTGCAGCAACAATTAACTAATAAGGTATCCCAATTACAAAAAGCCAAACAGAAAGCGGAGCAAGCGGATTCATTAAAAACAAATTTCCTCGCTAACATGAGCCATGAAGTCCGAACACCTCTCAATTCTATTATGGGATTTTCGGAACTGGTTTTAAACGGGATGTATAGTGACGAGGACGAGAGAAATAAGTATATGATGACTATTAATCAAAGTGGCAGTTATCTTCTCAATATTATTGAAAATATTATGGATTTTTCGATGATTGAATCTAACCAATTAAAATATACACTACAATCGTGCAACCTAAATGTAGTGCTCGACGAATTAAAGAATATATACAGACACCCCAACACAACATCTTCAGACGTTAATGTTTCATTTAAAAAACTCAACGGCAGTGATACATTCGTGATCACCGATGCCCATCGATTAAAGCAGGTGTTTATTAACCTGATAAATAATGCCCTCAAGTTTACCGAGAAAGGAGAAATATCGGTTGGGTTCAGCAATGACGAGCAAGGTATGACCCGGTGTTTTGTTAAAGATACCGGAGTTGGAATTACTCCAGATGCCCAATTAGCCATCTTCGATCGTTTTGTAAAGATTGAAGGGTTAAACCAGGTTAAGGATGGCACAGGACTGGGGCTGCCAATTTCTAAAGGCATTATCGAAGTAATGGGAGGTACGATGTGGGTCGAGTCAGAAGTCAACAAAGGCTCAACATTTTATTTTACCATTCTTAATGAGTAAATTATTCTTCAATTTAAAACCATTTGGTTAAAAACCCTTAAATACACCTGTTTATATTTCTCTTTTAATATTCGTATCCTATAAAACCAGAAATAAACCTTACCTTTGCACCCTCATTTTTTACGATGTTATGCAGGATATAAGAAATATTGCAATTATAGCACACGTTGACCACGGTAAAACTACCTTGGTAGACAAGATGATAATGGCTGGTAAGCTGTTTAAAGATCATCAGGAAGTTGGCGAGTTAATCATGGACAGCAACGATTTGGAGAGAGAGCGGGGCATCACCATTCTTTCAAAGAACGTTTCGGTCATGTACAAGAACACGAAGATTAACATAATCGATACCCCGGGTCACTCCGATTTTGGTGGAGAGGTAGAGCGTGTATTAAATATGGCTGACGGAGTTCTGCTTTTGGTAGATGCCTTTGAAGGGCCAATGCCACAGACCCGCTTTGTATTGCAGAAGGCTCTTGGTTTAGGTTTAAAACCTATTGTCGTTATTAATAAAGTTGATAAGCCTAACTGTCGACCCGAAGAAGTGCACGAAGCAGTATTCGACCTAATGTTTAACCTGGACGCTACCGAAGACCAACTGGATTTTGTTACCGTTTATGGTTCAGCAAAAAATGGATGGATGAGCACCGACTGGAAGGTTCAAACAAATGATATATCTGCTGTTTTTGAGGCTGTATTAGAAAATATTCCTGCACCAGAATATAACAAAGGAACGCCACAGATGTTAATTACATCGCTGGATCACTCTCCTTACACCGGACGAATTGCCATTGGTCGTGTTCAGCGAGGTGAGTTAAAAACTAACCAGCAGGTTTCATTGGTAAGTAGAGATGGTTCTATCACCAAAACCAAAATTAAAGAAATCAACGTTTTTGACGGATTAGGTCGCACAAAAGTTGATGAAGTTAAATGTGGTGAACTTTGTGCGTTGATTGGATTAGAAAGTTTTGACATTGGGGATACTGTAGCCGACATCGAAAACCCGGAAGCCTTAGATCCTATTTCGATTGACGAACCAACCATGAGCATGTTGTTTACCATTAACAATTCACCTTTCTTTGGACAAGATGGTAAATTCGTGACATCTCGACATATTAAAGACAGACTAGACGCTGAACTGGAGAAAAACCTGGCGCTTAGAGTTGAAGATACCAATTCGGCGGATGCCTGGAATGTATATGGCCGTGGCGTTCTTCACTTGTCTGTATTGATTGAAACCATGCGTCGTGAGGGCTATGAGCTTCAGGTTGGTCAGCCCCGTGTAATCATTAAAGATATTGGGGCAATCAAACACGAGCCAGTTGAGGAATTAACTATCGATTTACCAGATGTGCATTCGGGTAAAGCAATTGAAATGGTGAGCCAACGTAAAGGTGATATGTTGAGCATGGAACGCAAGGGCGACCGCGTGGTTATTGAATTCCACATTCCTTCAAGAGGAATCATCGGATTACGTAACGCCATGTTAACAGCAACCGCAGGAGAGGCCATTATGGCACATCGCTTTGTTGAGTTTCAGCCGTACAAAGGCGAAATTAATAAGCGCTTAAATGGTTCTTTAATTTCCATGGAAGATGGAGCAGCGATTCCTTACGCGTTGGACAAGCTTCAGGACAGAGGGAAATTCTTTGTTTCCCCACAGGAAAAAATATATAAGGGTCAGGTAATTGGCGAAAACAATCGCGATGGGGACCTGACCATCAACATCACCAAAACCAAAAAACTAACCAACATGCGTACCCAAAGTACCGATGACAAGGTTAGATTGGCACCTCCGATCATATTCTCGCTAGAGGAAGCATTAGAGTATATACAAGGAGACGAGTATGTGGAAGTAACACCGGAAGCGATCCGTATCCGTAAAATATATCTTGAAGAACACGAACGTAAGCGTTTAGCGAAGCAATAAATAATAACGTAAGAAGTTATTTATTGATTTGCTGTTTTTCGAGTTAGCAGCGAGCCGCATCTGTTTCAGGTGCGGCTTTTTGCATTGCGAATGCAGCGAATAGTTTTATTTTTACGATTCACATAAGAAATTTAACTACTGTGCAGAATATATTATTGTACAGTGAGTTATATTGAGTATCATAATACAAACCACCATGATAAACGCCTTTAAAATTATTAGCATATACATTATGCTATACATGGCCAATGCACTCTGGAAAGTTTTTTACAATATATATTTGGCTGAAATAGGTTTAACAGGTGCCGAAATTGGCACACTCAATTCAATTATTCAGGCAACTATTTTTGTCGCTGTAGTTTTGTGGGGCCGATACGCAGATAAAAAAGGAATTCGCCCAACATTGCGCGTGGGCATGGTAGCCACTTCAATATTGATGTGTTCATTAGCTTATATGAACGGTTTCTGGATTTTGGTTTTCTTTCTTCCTGTTCTTACTTTTTTTTATCACCCATTAGGCGCGTTAACAGATGCAATGGCTATGCAATATGCCGCGATTGAAAAAAAACATTCGTACGGCAGTTTCAGGTTATGGGGATCGTTAGGCTGGGCGCTTGCAGCTATTGCCGGTGGATATTTGTTTACATCGGTATCGTTAAAATACACCTTTTTTATTGCCGCAATTCTTTATTTAATCAACATACCATTTCTATCTACCCGCAAAAAAGTACGTACCTATAAAGCCAATTTTAAACTGGTGGGCCTTAAGGATGTGATTGACAACAAACCTTTGCTTTTTTTTATAATTATTTTGACTTTCTACGGGATTGTGTGTTCCCCCATGTTTTATTATCTGAACTTATATTTTACGGAGCTCAAAGCCTCTAACACCGTTGTAGGATTGGCGTATGCAATTATGGCCATTAGCGAAATCCCCTTGTTTTTGCTTGGCAACAAACTATTAAAGAAATTCGGTATAAAATCTATCATGATCTTAGCAATGTCTTCCATTGTTGTCAGGTATTTTGTTTTAGGCTATTTGCCCAATGTACAATTGGCCCTGGCAATTGGTTTGTTGCAGGGTGTTTCTTTTGCTTTTTTTCTGGTTGCTGCGGTCAGGATTATTGAAAAACTAATGCCAGAAGGACAACATGCCACAGCCCAATCCATCATCTGGGGGACATATATTGGCATAGGGCAAACGATTGGAAACCTTGCCATTGGTTTTTTACTCGATTCAACGGGAATGATTGGGGTAATGAAAATCTCTGTTTACGCGAGCCTTGGCTGCGTATTGGCTGCAATCGTTTATTTTAGGAAGTTCGATTGGGAAAATGGGCACCAATAAATTACCGGGGTTTGAAAAATTTAAAAAAACAGGTATGATTTAAAATAAGCAAAGAAACCTAAATATTGCTATTTGTCAGTATTTACAAGAGGAACGGTAAACTTAAAATTAGAACCTTTATTCAATTCCGACTCCACCCATATCTTTCCATTAAACAAACCTATCATTTCTTTGCATATGGATAGTCCCAGACCTGTACCTCCAATGCAGTTTTTAATCGTAGATTCGGCCTGGCTAAATCGCTCAAAAACAGATTCGTGCAAATTGGCCTCCAAACCCACTCCTGTATCCTTTACATAAAACTGGAGTTCATCAACGCTTTTCGAACAACCCAACTCAATACTGCCGGAGTGGGTGAATTTAATGGCGTTACTTAACAAATTGCTAACCACCCTGCGCAATTTATCCTCGTCACAAACAAAATAAAAGTCATCATCTATTGTATCCATCGATGCAATCATGGTCACCTTAGGATTCATTAAAGGGGCAAATGTGTAGAAAAAACTATCTAAAAACCCGCGCAACCTAATTTTAGTTAAATTAACCTTCATCACCCCGGTTTCTAACAGGGAGGTATCCAACACATCATTGATCACAATTAAGAGCTGTTTGGAACTATCTAAAATAACGTCCAGATAAGAATTGACCATCTCATTTTCCGTTGACTCAAATTGTGCCAATTCCGAAAAACCGATAATTGAATTCATTGGGGTACGGAGTTCATGGGATATATTTTGAACAAATGCAGTCTTGAGTCTGTCATTTTGCTTTGCCAATGCTTCCGCCCTTCTTATTCTAGTCAAATGTTTTTTGGTCAATAAAAACAATAGAATAGCTGTTGCCAGAACATAAAACCAACCTTTGTAATGCTGAATTTCTGTCATCAATAATGGATCATCCGTAAAGCTGGAAACCAAACGGTCAGAATACAAAATCCAGCCGAACCCCAACAATAAATAGATGATAGCTAACTTATATTCAAACTTGATCTTATCGCCCAAAAACAAATTATTCATAACACCATAATATAATGATTTTACAAAAAATCGTATAGGTTATATTACAGCCACCTAACGATGTTTGGTTAAACATATGGATTTTCTAATTATAAACAGATTATTTTATTTACAATCTAATTTTAGGGCACAAAAAAAGCCACCCGAAACAGATCGGATGGCTTTTAGCTCCCCCTTCAGGACTTGAACCTGAGACCCTCTGATTAACAGTCAGATGCTCTAACCAACTGAGCTAAGGAGGAATAAACCCTGGTAAACCAAGGTGGAAATATATATGTTTGTTTTTAGCTCCCCCTTCAGGACTTGAACCTGAGACCCTCTGATTAACAGTCAGATGCTCTAACCAACTGAGCTAAGGAG
>NZ_JBNGOS010000016.1:32126-65107 GCF_050589685.1 Saccharicrinis sp. 156 | reverse complement strand
AGGAGTATTTTATATATTCCAATTCAATAATTAATGCTCTTTTACGAACAACTCTACATCTGAAGCCATCAACCTTTTGAGAAGCGTTTTTGTCAAATGCGGAGCAAAAGTAATAGGATTATTGAAAGTATGCAATATCTTTGTGAAAAAAATAATAAAAAAACAACAATAAAACGATAAATAGCTGATTATGAGTAGGGTTCTTGGAATGGGAAATGCACTTGTTGATATTTTGGCGAGGATGGAAAACGATGAATTGCTGAAGAAGCTAAATTTTCCGAAGGGAAGTATGCAGTTAGTGGATGCTGAAACTTCATCTAGGGTATTACAGGAAATAGCCAATTATGCCAAAGAACAAGCTTCGGGCGGGTCTGCGGCCAATACCATTCACGGGTTATCTTGCCTGGGTGTATCCACCGGTTTTTTTGGTAAGGTTGGTAAGGATGAGTTGGGGGCTTTCTTTAAGAAAGATATGAGTGAAAACAATATTGAACCCAAGCTATTGGAAAGCGACCATGCTTCAGGAAAAGCGGTTGCGCTTATCAGTCCCGATTCGGAAAGAACATTTGCGACCTATTTGGGCGCTGCGGTAGAACTTTCGGCCGAAGACATCATTGATGAACTGTTTCACGGTTATACTCACTTTCATATTGAAGGGTACCTGGTATACAACCAACCTTTAATTGAAAAAGCGCTCAAATGTGCCAAAGAGGCCAACTTAATCGTTTCGCTTGACCTGGCCAGCTTCAACGTGGTAGAAGACAACCTGGCCTTTTTAAAGGATATGGTGGCCAAATATGTGGATATTCTTTTTGCCAACGAAGAGGAGGCCAAAGCTTTTACCAGCAAAGAGCACAAAGAAGCATTGGAAGAGATGGCGAAGCATTGCAATATCGCTGTTTTGAAACTGGGCAAGAAAGGTTCGTTGATTAAACATTTTGAATCCATATTTGAGGTAGGTATTATTCCTGCCAACAGTATTGACACAACCGGGGCTGGTGATTTATATGCCGCTGGATTCTTGTATGGATTAATAAACCTGTTACCACTTGATAAGTGTGGTGCCATTGGGGCACTGCTCTCGGGTAATGTGATCGAGGTTGTTGGCCCTAAAATGGAAACCGATCGCTGGGATAAGATTCACACTGAATTAGAGAAGCTGAGAAATTAAAATTTAACGGAACAGGTAGAAGAGTGCTTCCTATAGGTGCTTGCTACCTGTTCCTTTTTTTATCTTTATTTCTTTTTAAAAGGTCTGATCAACACCCTTAACGATTGATCACGGGAAAAATAACTCTGGGCCCAATTGATAAAGATGAACAAACGGTTTTTTACGCCAACAATGGCCATCAGGTGAACCACGAGCCACATAAACCAGGCTATTACACCCGAAAATGTAAACGAAGGAAGATCCACCACCGCCATGTTTCTGCCAATAGTTGCCATCGAACCTTTATCGCTGTATTCAAATTGTTCCGTTGTATCTTTTACTAAGTTTCTGGAAAGTAATCGTGCTTGCTGTATAGCAACTTGGGCTACTTGCGGGTGACCGTTCGCATATTTTTCAGTTTGCATGGAGGCAATATCACCTAAGGCATAAACGTCATTAAGCCCTTTAATCTGATTGGTTCTATCCACTGCCAAACGATTTCCCCGCACGTAATGCTCTTCCGGGATCCTGTTGATGCGTTTCCCGCCAACCCCGGCCGTCCATACCAAGTTTTGAACTTTATAAGAGGTGCCGTCCTCTAAAATCATTTCATCACCATCATAATCCAAAATTTTAGTGTTCAGATGTACCTCGACACCTAATTGAGTGAGAAACTTGAATGCATCCTTACCGGCTTTTTCACTCATTCCATTTAACAGCCGGGGAGCAGCCTCGTAAAGCCGTATTTTCATCCGACTAAAATCAAGCTCGGGATAATCTTTTGGCAGTACATAACTTTTCAATTCGGCGATAGCCCCGGAAAGCTCCACTCCGGTTGGTCCTCCTCCTACAATCACCACCGATAATTGCTTGGCCTGTTCTTTTCTGTCTTCCGTTAAAATGGCAGCTTCAAAGCTTTCTAAAATACGGTTTCGAAGATTGATGGCCTGAGCCGTTGATTTCATGGAGATACCATATTCTTCGATATTTTTATTGCCGAAGTAATTCGTGTCCACTCCTGTAGCAATCACCAGTTTATCGTAGCTTAGTTCGCCAGCTTGCGTAACGATTGTTTTTTCGTGAGGCTTTACCTCCAACAGTTCGGTATTTCGGAAATGTAGATTGGTATGTTTCTGAAATATTTTCCGTATGGGGAAAGATATGTTGCTGGGTTCCAGACCAGAGGTGGCCACCTGGTAAAATAACGGTTGAAACTGATGAAAATTTCTTTTATCAATCATCACCACCTGATATTGTGACCCTGCCAGGTTACGGGCAAGTTTTAAGCCCGCAAATCCAGCTCCAATGATCACCACTCTTTTTTTACCGTTTGCTGGTAAATTAAAACTTTTTTCCATTTTTTAAAGACAATAGACGACAGGACATCCCTGAGTCTGTTTTAATAATATACCACACAAACTCGCCATTAAAGAAATTGTTCGTTAATTATAACTTTTTTAGGGATTATTAGGTTTCGTACATATTTATAAAGAGATGCATTATATGATACAACCTCGTTTGGATTATTATTACTAAATAACAATTAAAACATTTTGGCATACGATAATGATGGGTCTCAAGCCTTAGAAGCTAAACTTCATGGCTACACTTAAAAAATTACCTTCCGTGGTAAAGGAGTAGTAGGGTTGGAGTATGAACATTTCTAAAATATCCATGTACATGCCAATGGTCTGGCTATTGTGCCATTTATCGGAATCTTCACCATCTAACCAAACTCTACCTATATCGTAACCCCCTAACATTCCAATATGCATGGGAACATAACTGTTGTTCCAATTCGCGAGTTTAAAGCGTACATCGGAGTTGTTATAAAACAAAGATTCGCCTCTGAACCTGTCCTTTCTAAAACCTCGCAGGTGAGTGATGTTACCAAGACTTGGATAATGGTAAAACTGTGGATCACCTTCAACAAACTGATACCCCGAGCTGTTGGCTAAAACAATTTTGGGTCTGTTGGACACGGTAAGGTAAAAACTGGCTTCTGAATCAAATTCCCAAAGGTCGTTATACCCCGATATTTCGTTCAAATATGACAGTCCTATGTTGAATTTAAAACCATTGGAGGGATTATTTTCCCTATCCAGTGCGCTAATACGATAACGAAGGGTTCCCCCGCCAAAATGTTTTCTTTTCAATTCTTCATCGGTAAAACCTATTTGCCGATCTCGGGCCACACGACCTACTGAGTTCTCCAGACGCACTGTTTCATAAACAGGCCCGAACACAAAACTTTGACGCTCGTTTTTACTGTGCCATCCAAACAAAGGGGAAATTTTAGTAGAACGTTTGCGAACCCAGTTGTATTGTTTAAGACTATCGGGATTGACAGACTCGTTGCCATAGCCAAAAAAGTTTTCAATTAATGGATAATCGATATTAATGGCAGGTACAAAATCCAATCGGCCTATCACGTTTGTGAAATGAGCGTTATAACCAATGGTAAATGCGTCCTGACTGCCCGGTGCCACCGAAAAATAGGCAGTGTGTTTAGATTTGAAAGGCTCTTTTCGCCAACCGTGCTGTGTCCATGTAAAAGTACCGCCCACCCACATACCATCGTCTTTGGTGTACCCCGCTGTAAGCAAAGGTAGGTGGGTGTTATACACGAAACCTTTACGTTCGTATTCGTTCACCTCTAAATCTTCGGAGGTTTTATCTGCAAATCCATCACCTTTCATTTTGATTCCCTTGTGATTATCATACACGAAAATCCTGTTGGCCGGAGATTCATTTATAACCTTATCATCATCTTCTCCACCAATAATCCTGATTTTTATTTTCTGATTATCGCTCCCGGTTATTATAAAGTCATCCTTGCCCCTTAAACCATATAAACGTATTTCCTTGGTTTCATCAGGATAAAAAGTTCTTTCAAACTTTTTTATGTCATCTTTCTTTTTTCGGGATATGAAGTAGGTAACTTTAACCGAACCATCTTCGTTTTTACGCACGTAAAACGCATCATCTTCATCGGTACCCGAAACCTCTACCTCCTTTGAAATGAATTCATATAGTTTCCTTCCCATTTCAAGCATATTGGCACGGCGCTCCTTTAAAAGCGGGACCAGTTCCTTGTTCATTTCCTGAACCTCTTTTGGCAAGGCTATTAAAGAAGATGTGATCACTTCGTCGGTCATGTCTTGTTGTAATTGTTTAATTATGACTTCCCAATCGCTCCATTCCAATTGATTTAGGAAATAACGGTCGAAATAACGCGCATTGAAAGATTGATTTTTCACATCGCGCACGTTTCCTTTCATGGTTTTAAATTTCTTGACAAGAAAAGTTGAAACATACCATGGTATTGCGCCTTCGAACTTATAAAAAGCCTGATCCCTGTCCCGGGGAATGGGTCGGTACAATGTGCTATCCTCTTCTTCGAATGATGCCCAGCGCCACTGGTCGTCGTGTCTGTCCCAATCGTGTACCCAAAGGTCAAACATACGCGATTTGAGCACCCATTCCTGATCCACAAAATGGCTTTTTTTCTCGCGAAGGTTCATCAGCAAATCGGTATAGCCAATAATCTCCTTGCTATTGCCAAACTGTTTGGCATCGCTCCAATCGCCGTTAGGTCGTTGTTCCAATAAATATGCCTCTTCGGGGAACAACGAGTTGTAATTCCCCAATGCTTTTTGATGTTTCAAATAAACCAGTTCGGGTCTGGTATAGTAAATCCCGGCTGCTTTGGATAAGGTAGGTAACATCAATGCACCGTACGGATGGCTGGCACTGTTTATATCTTTCATGATGTCCATTGCCTTGAGGGTGCTAATCTTTTCGTCTACTAACTTGGTGTAATCCTTTTTAATGGAACGAAGGATATATTGTTTTCCGTCATTGACTTCCATGCGTAAGGAATTGGACGACATTCCGCCACCTTTTTTAATAGGGGTAAGCCCCCCCAGCTTGGTTTCTAAATTGATAAAAGGAAGGCGCACAGGTGTTGTCCAAGTGCTTCGGTATTGTTTTCCTAACCAGAACTGCTTTCCTTTGCCTGCCGCAAAATGTGGGTTGGCCGCGGCAACCGTATCGCTTAGCGATACTGACGGGTAAGTTTTGGCAATGTTTACGGAACCGGCCTTGGGTTCGCGTAGCTGCTTTTTAAATTCCAGTTTTGGTTCGGCTTCAAATCCAGCTACAGTATAGAATTCTACCCATGATTCGTTGTTTTCGAAAAAATTAATTTTAGCATATCCCCTGGCTTCCCTCGCATATTCGGCATCTCCACCCCTCGCAGTATAATTTAATTTGCTTCCCGATCCACTTACAATATACCTTAAATCCTGATCCTCGAAATATTGCAAGGAGTGTTCATGGCCTGCGGCAAATATCACATCAACACCCAGTTCCAATGCCATATCGTTAATGCCCCGTGTTAATTCCTGATATTTTTTGTTTGCTAAATCCTGAATATCACCTGTTGTACGACGATATATTGGCGCCACGGAACCAAGTACTGGCAGAGGTACCCATAGGTTCTTTACTTTGTGTAACGGGAATAAGTGATGCTTCCAGGAAAAACGACCTCCGTGTTCCCCGTCACTTTTTATCGGATGATGCATCAACATCACAATTTCGTCGTTTTTATGATCCATGAAAATTTCTTCAATTCGTTCCAGCAGGTCAGCTCTTGTTTTAATATCGCATCCTTTGTTTATTTTCTTCTCTTCATCCCAATTCTGGAGCCACCACTGGCTATCAATAAAAACGAATACCAAATCTTTGTGAATTTTAACTACCATAGGGTCTCCACAACCATTGCCGGGATACATCTTCACCTTCTTCTCAAAATCATCCTCAAAGTATTCCTCGATATAATCTTCTTGCCGCTTAACAGCTTTCAGCCCTTTCTTTTTGCCCTTTTTCCAATCGTGGTTACCCGGTATAAAAAACGTATTTCCGTTACAGAACCTAGCCAGTTCTAACGATGCATTTATCGTTTTCTCCATATAAGCCCTGTCTGCATTATTTTTAGTGGGAAGTCCCCAGGGATATAAATTATCGCCCAAAAAAACCAGGGTGCTCGGGGTTGTGGTTGCAGACAGATCCTGACCAACTGCTTCCAGTACATAATTTTTCCCTAAGTTATTGTTGTCGAGCTGACCCGCATCTCCAACTAAAAACAAGGTATGTACAGGTTTGGTAGTTGGGGATGTAACCTGTGATTGCCAGTTCAAACTCTCAAGGCCATAATACGGAGTGCGAATGGTTCCGCATGAAACAATAAATGCAATGAATAACAGAGAAAGTATAATCTTCATAATTGGTAACGGATATTGTAGGTTACAATTTTCTAATGGATGGACGAGTAAACAAATATTCTTCCTCTTGTTCCATGTCCTTCTGTACTTACGAATAAAGTACCATCCGGACTGAAGCAAATACCTTCGGGTTGAGGGATCTTACTTTTATCAAAGAAAACGCATTGAATAGGTTTATGTTCCAATGAATAAACCAACATCATGCTTTCAACAGCCGATACAATATAAACATGTTTCGTTATGGGATGCACAGCAATGCCCGATGGAGAAAAACCTTTTGCTCTATCTTCTGCTTTTTTACTGCCGCCATCATTTTTTATGAGTTTTGATACCTTTTTGCGCTTAATCAATAAAAAAGGTTCTTTGTTTAATTTTTCCTTAGCCAGGTTAAAAGAATAGACGGCCTTACTTCCTTTGGGATCCTTTTCGCTCAGCGTTTTTGCTTTGCACGATACTAGCAATTGTTTGTTCGTAGTATCATATCCCAATCCTTCCACATCGTTTTTTAATGAAAGCCGGGTTTCAATTTTAACAGTTTCTGTTGGAGTTTTTTTGTATATGTCGCCATTGCTTTTTACGATATAAATATTGTTTCCAACCTTTTCAACTCCTTCATAATCACCTGTGGAACCAAATTTTTGTTGACTTAGAATTTCTCCGGTCGTTGGATTTAGCTCGTAAATAAGTCCTTGTTCGTCGTTAATAGCCAAAAGATTGTTGTTTGCACTGTTGAACGACAATCCGGATATTTCGGTTAAAAAGGCACTTAACTTTATAATATTGTCTGGTTTTTCAAAATTATAGTGGGCCAAGTTACTCGAGCCCGATTGATATGCATTTATATGTTGGGTATCACTCCCCGAACTGAATTTACAAGAAAAAAGCAATAGCAATAATGTGATAATGGGTAGAACCTTGAACTGCATATTTTAAATTTTAGGATGCTACAAATTAAGACTAAAATTTCAACTGACTTAAGATAAATTTATTGTATTGATAAAGAAACGTGTTCAATGATGAATTGTTGACTTTGAAATGGCATAGATGCTAATGTTGAAAGATTGCATTCTTTGCTAGGAACTTATAAGCAAGGATACCATCATACAACTAATATTACAGCAGAAACAGTAGCCACAAAGGAATGGTTATTAACGAAAGCAAGTGGGTAATTAAAATGGTTCCGCTAATAAGTTTTTGGTCTGCCCCGTATAGTTCGCCCAATACCTGGCTTGCCATGGCACTCGGCATTACAGCAACAATAAGCATTACATTCAGGAATGCATGGTCCGGGAAAATTTGTTTGAAAAGAACAACCCCCAAAACAGGAATTAAAATCAACCTGAACAAAGCCACCGACCATAAATCCAATTCTTTTAAATCGCTCAATTTAATTAATCCCATCCGTCCCCCTACCATTATCATCGAAATAGGGATAGTGGCCTGTCCCAATTGATAAATAGTTTTTTGGGAGTAGTTCAAAAACAGGCTGTTGTCCAGTAGATTTTGGATGGGCATTTTAAGTACATAGAGACCGACAAGTACCATCAACGAAAAATAAATGCTCACCATTGGCGGCGAAAGCAAATGTTTTAGGTCTTTTATTTTAAATCCTCCTTTGTTCATGTTGAGGATAGAAATTCCAAGCGTCCACACCGCCAGCTCGGCACCCAGCGTCGATAAGATTAAGGCACCCATATGCTGTTCGCCATAAAGTTTTGAGATGATAGCCAAAGGCAAAAAAGAGTAGTTGTTGGTGGTCATCTGAAACAAAATACTCTTGCGCCGTTGCAGGTCGTTACATTTAAAAAAGCCGAGATAAATTAATCCAACCACATACCCTAACAGGCAGAATACAAAAATAGCTACGGGCAGCTGCCATGATGCCAGGACCTTTGACAGGGTAAAGTTTTTTGTGATTGAACTGAATATCAGGCATGGATACAGTACTTTAACAATAATCTGGCTGAAATCCTTAAGGGCAGGTTCGGAGATGATGTTTTTGCGAATGACCAAAAATCCGGGTATCATCATTAAAAATACCGAAAGCACATTTATAAACAGCGTTTGGAACATCTTTTAACTTTTGACCGTAAAGGTAATACTATTTAATAAATGTAGATTTGTCATTGGGAATGGGTAATTCTGCCTAGAAGGGTGGGGAAGGTTTCAAAATTGAAAACTTGGTCAGGTAATGTCGAAGCGGAGGTTGTTGCTCTTTAGCTGAAAACGCAGCAGGTCAGCTTGTTGCCATAAATATCACAATTTTTTTTTGGAAGGCATTGGAAACAAAAGAAAACCTATCTAAATTATAACTTTTATCTCGAACTCACGATTGAGTTGTTGCTTTTTCACGCTTTACAAAATTTAGATGTTATGTTTTGTCCCGTTTTATTTGAAATTTTTTGACTATCGCATCTTTACAAACGACACCTCTTCATAAATATCGGAAATGCCAAAGATATGATAGCCATTGTTTTTCATTTTTTGGATAAATTCGATGGTTTTCTGTTTCCCTTCTTTAAAAAAACGTTCGTGGAATTCAATGGCTATTTGGTTAATTTCTACGTCAGCGTCCAATATTCCATCAATAACTTCGTATTCGGCACCTTCGATATCCATTTTGAGCAGGTCTATTTTCTGATGACCTAATTCGCCAACAATGTCGGCAAAACATTTCATGTGAACATCAATCAAATCGTGGTTGGAAACACTGTCGTGGGCCACTAAGCTGCCAGACACATATTCCTTATTTTTAGGAAGGTGGAACTGCATCACGCCAGTTTTCGGAGCAATTCCATATTCGTATAAACTAAATTTCTCCGGTAAATCCTGTTCTTTGCACCAAGCTATGGATTTTGGTGTGGGGTCAAAAGCAAAGATCTTACATTCATGATTTTCGATGAGCGATTTGTCAAAAGAAATATCTTCGCCAACACCAAACGAATAAACCACAGAATGCTTATTCAACAATTTATGTCCCACGTAAAAACCGCCACCTTTGCTTCCATACCATTTTTTTGGTAAACGGGTGGTTCTTTTTATATGTTTATATTTTCCCTTAACAAGGAAATATAGCCTGGTAAGTTTTGAATTCATGATATGTTAGTTTGTAACAAAACTAACAAATATTGGAATTAAATGGGGATGCAGGAATAAATTAGGATTATTGTAGGTTTAAATATTTTTTTTCTGTCTTTTCAGTTTCCCTGATGGTGTTTCTTTTTCCGTAAGAAATATTGCAAGAACCGACCTGATACTTGCACTGGAAAAACAATAAATGATGTAAATTATTTTGGGTAACTCTGTTTTGATTTTTTCAAATAAAACGTGATTAATCGAGAAGAGGCTGTCTCATAAAAGACAGCCTCTTCAATCAAATCAAAAATCCGAAAATAAAACAGCACGCCCGCCTAGCAGTCTTGGGCTGCGAGCGAATAGTTATTGCCCTAACCGAATGTCTTATTTACGTCCTTGCCCCTGTCCACGGTTTTGCATCCTTTCTTTTTCCTGAGCCACCAGTTTTTCAACTTGTTCCTCTGTTAGAACTTTTTTTAGCTCTGTCATTCTTTCGTCACGTATAGTCTTCATGCTTTCACGCATCGCCTCTCTGTCTCCTGAGGCATTTTTTCTAAGTTCCTGTTGCTTATTGGCATACTTTAAGTTGATGGATTGGATTTTAGTGGTTTGTTTGTCAGTTAAGCCCAAATCTTCCTTCATACGTTCAGTTTGTTTTTTGGCCATATCTTCGGGAGTGCCCATGTTTCCTCTTTGTGGACGTTGGGCTTCTAATGAGAATGTGATTGCGAATATTGCAACGAGGCTAAATATTAAATTTTTCATGGTGTATAAATTTTTTAGTGAATAATTTATTTCTTTAATGATCATTTACTGTGTTAGACGACAGAAAAGAAAATACCCCTCATAAAAAAACTGTCCACAGATTTTACAAATTAAAACGGGCATGGATGAGCAGGTTTTGATATAGGGATAACCTGAGAAATTTGTGGATAAATGAATAAAATATTTGCCAAGCAAATCGTTTAATTCATGTTTATTTAAAACCGTTTATGTTTTAACAAGAAAACGAAAAACTTAAGGGAGATAAAAATATGGTGATACAAAGTAGAAAGCAAGCCATAATGTTGAACCATGATTTTAAAACGTTCTTTTAGGCCGGGAACAATGTTTTGTTTGGTAACCCCCCCATCCAGGAATTTGGACATAACAAGGTTGGTATTGCAGATATTTTGCGCCTTTTTCATGGCTTTGAGGCACCATTCAAAATCGGCCGAGAATTGATACCCGAGGTTGAAATGACCCACCAGGCTTTTTTTAACGATAAAAGATTGATGGCTAACCAACATTCCTTTTTTAAAACTCTTCCAATTAAGTGATACTGGAGTTTTTAAGCGACGGTCACCTATTTCATGGCCATTGTTATCTATCATCACTGTTTCGCCATAATAAATATCGGCATTTGGCCATGTGGCAACCGTTTTTTCAAGCGTTGTGCCGTCATATATCTCGTCACCTGAATTCATAAACCAAAGATAGTCGCCGGTGGCCATATCTATGCCTTTGTTCATGGCATCGTAAATACCCTTATCGGGTTCGCTTATCCAATAGGTAATAACCTCGTCATATTTTTTGATGATGTCAACCGTTAAATCCTTTGAAAATCCATCGATAACTATATACTCAATGTTTTTATAGCTTTGTTTTCCAATGCTTTTAATAGTCGCTTCAAGGGTAGGTTCACCGTTATAGACAACTGTAATGATAGAAATTTTAGGATTAGAGGTCATTTATTTGCTAACAAGAGATGAATACAATTCGTTGTATTGCCTGGCAACCTCCTTATTGGAATATTTATCTTTTACAAATTTGGTTGCCGAGAATTTAAATAAATCGGGATTGTTCTCATATAACACATGATGAATTCCAATGCCCAAATCATTGCAGTTGTTTGCCGATACTACATATCCGGTTTCTTTATGTTGAATCATTTCGGGTACGCCCCCAATGCTAAACGCAACAACAGGTACCCCACAGGCCAACGATTCCATCACCGTATTGGGTAAATTATCCTCCAACGAAGGTAAGACAAAGGCATCGGCGCAGTTATACAGTTTAGCCATTTTATTTTGGCCGGATATAAAATCAATTTTATGCCATTTGTACGGCAGCATGTTCATCTCTTGTGTTTTACACTTTCCAAAAACAACCAGCTCAAGTTCCTTTGTTAAGTTTGGATGTCTGATATTCAAAAAGTCAAGTGCTTGTGCCAATTGTTTGGCACCTTTTCTGGGATCATTAATATTTACCGCACCAAATAACAAAAGCTTTTTATCCAGCGGCAGTCCAAATTCTTCCCTGCATTGTTTCGTGTTTAATGGCGTAAATACCCTTGAGTCGATCGGGTTGGGTATGCTAATTACATTATGCTTTTGCAGTAAGGTGCTTTTTTGAGCAGTTCTTTCCATCCATTTGCTACAAGCAACCGCATTTATTTTTGTGTTATCCCAAATTTTCTTTTTTTCGCGAATGATCTTGTTCGAGAGATCCTTTTTGCCCGGACGCCTTAAAAAAGGACAGTTTCCGCAGCTGCCCATATAGTTTTCACATGGGCCTGCATAGTGGCAGCCTCCCGTAAATGGCCACATGTCGTGCAATGTCCAGACTATTTTTTTGTTCAGTTTAAATAGTTTCTTTATCGTTTGTAACGATAAGAATCCTTGGTTAACCCAATGCATATGGATAATATCGGCGTCTAGCACCAAAGGATGTTTGCTGATATCGATTCCCGATGTGGCGGGCGAAAACCTATACCTTACCGTTTTGTTTTTTTCGTGAGGCAGAAACCGAAGTCTTTCCATTACAAATCTACCGAAAGCTTTCTTTTTAGCTTTTTTTGAGTTGGTTAAGCATTTTACATCATCCGTTTCTTCAACCGTATCTTCCACCAGCATTTTTACTTTTGTACCACTCTCTTTTAACGCATTAAATAGCCTGGTGGCAGCTATGGCAGCGCCTCCGTTTGTCAAGGATTTATTAATAATTAAAACTTTCATGGCACAAGGTTTCCTTTCAAATATATTGATGGAACGACATCCAGTTTAAAAACAAATTTGTTTTGTTGCTGATAAAACAATCAATAGTTATCTTTTGGTTCGAAGCTTATTATGGTCAAGTGTGTAGTGTAATCCTCGACTCTCTTTGCGTTTCATAGCCATTCGTATAATTAAATAGCCAACATTTATTTTATTACGCAACTCGCACAACTCTTTGGTAACTATGGAATCGTCGAAAAGACTTTCTGTTTCGCGATATATCAGTTCAAGTCTGTCCAATGCCCTTTTCAAACGCAAGTTAGAGCGAACAATACCTACATAATTACTCATTATCTGCTCCACCTCTTTGTTGGTCTGGGTAATCAAAACCATCTCTTCGTTGTGGGTGGTCCCTTCATCGTTCCAACTGGGAATCCTGGAGTTGTGCTTAATCTCCTTGACTGTTCCAATCGCATCTTTAGCGGCCACATCGGCGTATACGATAGCTTCGAGCAAAGAGTTGCTCGCCAAACGGTTTGCGCCGTGTAGGCCTGTAGAAGAGCATTCTCCCGCAGCATATAGGTTGACAATAGAGCTGCGTCCCTTTAGGTCTACTTTTATTCCGCCACACAAATAATGGGCAGCAGGAACAACAGGAATCATTTCCTTGGTAATGTCGACTCCAACTTCCAGGCATTTATGGTATATGGTTGGGAAATGTTTCTTGGTTTCTTCCGCATCTTTATGTGTAACATCGAGATATACATAGTCTTCACCGGTGTTTTTCATTTCGTTATCAATGGCCCGGGCAACGATATCCCTGGGGGCCAGATTACCTCTCTTGTCATATTTTTCCATAAATGGTACGCCATCCCTTCGTTTTAGGATAGCACCATAACCCCGCATGGCCTCTGTAATTAAAAAGGAAGGGCGATCTTTGGGGTTGTACAATGAAGTGGGGTGAAACTGCACAAATTCCATATTTTCGATAATCCCTTTAGCACGGTACACCATGGCAATCCCATCCCCGGTTGCAATAGTCGGGTTGGTGGTGGTTTGATAAATATTACCAATACCTCCGGTTGCCATCATAATTATTTTAGATAGAATGGTATCTACCTTTCCCGTTTTTTGGTTGAGAACATAGGCACCGTAACATTCTACGTCGGTGCGCCAACGGTAAGTTATTTCGCCCAGGTGATGCTGGGTGATGATATCTACGGCATAAAAATCTTCGGCAAATTCAATGTTGTCATTTTGATTAGCGGATTCGATTAAGGCACGCTGAATTTCAAATCCGGTATTGTCGAGATGATGAAGGATGCGGAACTCCGAATGGCCACCCTCTTTATGTAAATCATACTTGCCTTCTTTGGTTTTATTGAAGTGTGTGCCCCAGTCAATCAGCTGATTAATCTGCTCAGGCGCATTTTCGACAACCATTTTAACGGCTTCCGGGTCGGAGAGCTGATCGCCTGCCACCATGGTGTCCTCAATATGCTTTGTAAAGTCATCGGGTTTGTATGTAACAGCAGCAATGCCGCCCTGTGCGTAGGCCGTATTGGTTTCTGCTAATTTAGTTTTGCTAATGACTAATACTTTGCCGTAAGGTGCTACTTTTAGCGCAAAGCTTAAACCTGCGATTCCGGAACCTATTACCAGAAAGTCCACTTTCTTTCTCATCCTAAAATATTGTTTTTCCTCTCCAAGTGCCGCGAATTGACACTATTGTTAAATTATTGCAAAAACAAATATAGCTATTTCAATAGTCTTATTAACAATAGATTATTAGATATTTAGACAATAGATAGGAGACTGATTTGCAAGATGCTTAAAATCACTGTGGTATTGTTTTTAATAACCTTTAAAAACCAGAGCTTGAGAAATTAATGCCCACCGAAGGTTATCTTGTTACTATTCAAGCAAGGCGACTCCTCTGCTGTGGAATTATGCTTTAATCATTTCTTATTTATAGTTACGGATTAATTCGGAAAAAAAGAATTTTGGTTTATTTTTGCAGTCTGATAAACCAAAGCGCCTTATTTCAATATTTTACGCAGGGTGCTTGGTTTAAAAACTGAATTAACATATAACGATAGTAGAAGGAGTCTCGACGTGTTATCTTCTCGCCAAATATATATAAGCGATGAGATGTCAATTCCCTGTCCGCAGACAGGCGCGACTCTACATTTATAATCAAATCATCTATAATCGAATAATACCGGTTGTGATTTATTATTGCAAATACTACTGCTCAGTTTTGTATTTGAAAATAAAGCTGCATCGGCATTATAAGGGTAGTAAAAAATTAAGTGTACAATATGGCTCAGGAAGATGTTTTTAAAAAATTAGTAGCCCACTGCAAAGAGTACGGGTTTGTTTTTCAATCGAGTGAGATTTACGACGGATTGGGAGCGGTTTATGATTATGGTCAGCTTGGTGTTGAATTAAAAAACAACATTAAAAAGTACTGGTACGATGCCATGGTAAAGTTAAACGAAAATGTGGTGGGACTGGATTCCGCTATTTTTATGCACCCGACCACCTGGAAAGCATCTGGACACGTGGATGCCTTTAACGATCCTTTGATTGACAACAAAGACAGTAAAAAACGCTACCGTGCCGATGTGTTGATTGAGGATTTGATCCAAAAATTTGAAGGCAAGATAGAAAAAGAAGTTACCAAGGCTAAAAAACGTTTTGGAGAGTCTTTTGACGAGGAACAATTTAAGACGACCAATCCTCGGGTTTTATCCAACCAGGAAAAAATAAATACCATACATTCTCGTTTTAGCAAAGCGCTAAACGATAATGATCTGGATGATCTAAAGCAGATCATTATCGATTACGAAGTGGTTTGCCCGATCTCCGGAACAAAAAACTGGACGGATGTTCGCCAGTTTAACCTGATGTTTGGAACCGAAATGGGTTCTACTGCGGATGGAGCCAGCAAAATTTATCTTCGGCCGGAAACTGCACAAGGTATTTTTGTGAACTTCCTGAATGTGCAAAAAACGGGTCGTATGAAGATTCCTTTTGGGATTGCCCAAATTGGTAAGGCATTCCGTAACGAGATAGTGGCCCGACAGTTTATCTTCCGCATGCGCGAATTTGAGCAAATGGAGATGCAATTTTTTGTTCGTCCCGGTGATGAAATGAAATGGTTCGAGTATTGGAAAGATTTCCGCATGAAGTGGCATAAGTCGCTGGGTATGGGTGATGAAAACTATCGCTACCACGACCACGAGAAACTGGCCCACTATGCCAATGCCGCCACAGATATTGAGTACCGTATGCCGTTCGGCTTTAAAGAAGTGGAAGGAATCCACTCGCGTACCGATTTTGATTTATCGCAGCATCAGGAATATTCGGGCAAAAAACTTCAATATTTCGATCCTGAATTAAACAAGAACTATGTTCCTTATGTGGTAGAAACATCCATTGGGGTTGATAGAATGTTCCTAAGCATTATGGCAGGTGCCTATACAGAAGATGAGGTTGAAGATGCCAAAGGCAAAAAGGAAACCCGTGTAATGCTTAAGTTGCCAGCAGCTTTGGCTCCGGTTAAAATGGCAGTACTACCTTTATTAAAGAAAGCCGGTCTGCCAGAGAAAGCCCGTGAGATTGTGAATACTTTGAAGTTCGACTACAACTTACAATACGACGAGAAAGACAGTATCGGTAAGCGATACCGCCGTCAGGATGCTATCGGAACACCTTTTTGTATTACTGTTGACCACCAAACTTTGGAGGATAATACGGTTACCATCCGTTATCGCGACACGATGGAGCAGGAACGTATTGTTATAGCAGATTTAGAAAAAATACTTGAAGAAAAAGTAAGTATGAAAAACTTGTTTAAGGAGCTGGTATAATTAGAGTATAGTTCCAAGTTGAAAGTATTAAGGCAGTCCATTGGGCTGCCTTTTTTTAGCCAGGATTGTTTTAAATACAAAACGCAGGATGGCTGCAGTCTTTTTTACTCATATAATCTACTGTAAGACCTGTAAACTTGCTTCTTCTTTCATTTGATGTTGAGTAAAGAAAGACCCCCATATACCTTTAAATGATGCACCTTGGTCAACTTTTCGCCGATTCATCCTGCTATTTGCGTTTTCTAGCTATGGGAGTCTTTTTAAAGACTGCTTTCCACACAATATGGTATCATTATCCGATAAAGTTTTGTGGCTTTAGTTAACGCTGCTGGTGCGGGCAATAAAATAGGAATAACGCCCCAGCCCATCCACATATCATCACAAGTTACATTGGGTATCGTATTCAAATTTATTGAATTAAGCTCTACCGGAATCTTATTAAATTGGATATAACTGTTGTCATTCTTTACCGTTTTCTCTTCGTATCATGAGCAGCAACCCGATAATCCACATGAGTTAAAACGAAGCATTCCTTCCTTCATCAACTGCAATAACACACGCACACAAACTTTGCCTCCAGCGTTAAGGAACTTTTTCGCAATGTTTAATTTCATGTATCAAGTTATCGATGTTTTATGGTAGATACTCCTCATCAATATTCCCCATGCTTTTAAAAAGGTTTATTTTTGCCTGAGGGTTCAATTTCTCGAATTGATTGATCATTTGGCGGGTAGTATTTCGGAGCGTATGGTCTTCGTAAGGACATTCCTTTTTAAGCGATACGAACTGCTTTATCCGGGCATATTCCTTCATCTCATTGTTGGTGAGTAATATCAAGGGACGAATAACTTCAATATTGCCGTCGAACATGGAAAGTTTGCCCGGAATAGAAGATATATTTCCGTGCATCAACATATTCATCATTAAGGTTTCAATGGCATCATCCAGATGGTGGCCGAAAGCCACCTTTTTAAAGCCGTTTTTTTGTGCGAAGTCGAAGAGCTCTTTTCTTCGGTTCCACGAGCATGTAAAGCAGGGTTTTTTGTCTGGTTTTTCTTCAATGCCGGCATGTGTGGTTCTGACATGGAGAGTGACATGGCGCACTTCGCAAAAACGGGACAGAAATTCCCTGTCTATTTCGTAGGGCACATCATCGGTAACAATATGTATGGCATGAAGCTCGTAATCGATGGGTAAAAACTTCCTTCTTTCGGCAAGGATATCCAACAATGCCAAGGAATCCTTGCCCCCGGAAACAGCAACAAGAATTTTATCATTGCCTTCCACCATTTTATATTGGTTGATGGCTTTGCCAGACAGGTTTATGACTTTACGGAGAAAGTTTTTATCTGATTTATTCATTAAATACCAATTCGTTAATAAAATTAGCGTAATTAGCAATCAAAAAAAAATCCCGGCGCTGCATGCAGGCCGGGATTATATAATTTAATAGCGTAAAACTATTAGCTTAGTGAAAAACGCTTAAACTCAGTTACCGTTAAGCCATTGCTGGTTTCTGTAAGATATTGCTTGATAGACTTTTTGTTATCTTTAACAAAAGCTTGCTCCAGCAAAGTAGATTCTTTGTAGAATTTACCTAAACGTCCTTGTGCAATTTTATCAAGCATAGCTTCAGGCTTACCTTCTTCTTTTGCTTTCTCTCTACCAATTCTTAGTTCTTGCTCAACAATATCAGCAGGAACAGAATTTTTGTCTACACCTACAGGAGCCATAGCGGCAACTTGCATTGCTACATCTTTACCGGCCTGCTCATCAAAATCAGTCTGGTTAAAACCTACAATTACAGAAAGCTGGCTACCGGGGTGAATATAAGAAATTACTTTTTCGGCAGAAATAGTAGCATAATCTTCCACCTCGATTTTTTCACCGATAACACCAATCTGCTCGGTGATTACATCCTTAACGGTTACGCCGTTAATTTCCAGTTCAAGAATTTCTTGCTTGGTTGTAACATCGCTGTTAAGCGCTGTTTCAAGTATAGAATCAGCTAATGCAACGAAGCTTTCGTTTTTACCGACGAAGTCTGTTTCGCATTTTAAAATTAAAACAGCACCTTTTTTACCGTCAGCGCTTACCAAAGCCCTTGAAGAACCTTCTGTAGTTTCACGATCGGCACGTTTATTAGCCATTGCCTGACCTTTTTTACGGATGATTTCAACAGCAGCGTCGAAATCGCCATCAGTTTCGGTTAATGCCTTTTTACAGTCCATCATACCGGCTCCGGTCATTTTTCTGAGTTTGCTTACGTCAGCAGCTTTAATCGCCATGATAATATCTAATTTAGATGGTTAAATTATTCAGTTTTACCTTCTTCTTTTGGTTCTTCAGGTGCTTGCTTTTCAGCAACCTCAACTTTTTTAGCTGCTTTTTTTTCGGCAACCTCAACTTTTTTAGCTGCTTCTTTTTTAGCAGGTCTATCTTTTTTGGCGGCTGCCTCAGCTTCGCGGTCTACTTTTCTTTCGCTCAATCCTTCTTCAATGGCCTTAACCATGATGTCTGTGATTAATTCGATAGACTTTGTGGCGTCATCGTTAGCTGGAATTATGAAATCCAAATCGGATGGGTCAGAATTTGTATCCACCACACCGAAAACAGGAATATTCAGCTTCTTGGCCTCGCGAACCGCGATGTGCTCTTTCATTACATCGATAACGAACATGGCAGCAGGCAGACGAGTAAGGTCAGCAATACTTCCCAATGTTTTCTCTAACTTCGCTCTCTGACGAGTAATTTGTAAGCGCTCTCTTTTCGAAAGGTTTTTCCAAGCTGTTGGGTCAGCCATCATTTTATCGATAGAACCCATTTTCTTAACTGCTTTACGGATTGTAGGGAAGTTGGTAAGCATACCGCCCGACCAACGCTCAACCACGTAAGGCATGTTAATACCTTTCATTTTCTCAGCAATAATTTCTTTTGCTTGCTTTTTAGTAGCTACAAATAAAATTTTTCGTCCAGATCTTGCAATCTGTTTTAATGCGTCAGCTGCTTCTTCAATTTTAGCAACTGTTTTATGAAGATCGATAATGTGGATACCGTTGCGCTCCATAAAAATATAAGGAGCCATTGCTGGGTTCCACTTTCTTTTTAAGTGACCGAAATGTACACCGGCCTCTAATAATTCATCGAAATTTGTTCTTGCCATTTTTTCTTTTTTAATGTCGTTTACATTCTTTAAATATCAACCGCTAAGTAGCCAACTTTAGTCTGTCAGTTTATAATGTAATAAGTTAATAAAGTACACAGCGTACTTTAAACTATACAACTTTCAACTCAAGAGAGGGTCCTAGCAGTTTAGATACTAAACGCACCCGAAAAATATTAACGCTTACTAAATTGAAATTTCTTACGAGCTTTAGGCTGACCTGGTTTTTTACGCTCAACAACTCTTGCGTCGCGAGTCATAAATCCTTGTGCTTTTAAAGCTGGTTTATTTTCTTCGTCAATTTTCACTAGTGCACGCGAAATAGCCAATCTAATAGCTTCCGCCTGGCCTTTGATGCCACCGCCATATATATTCACCTTAATATCATAATTCTCAGTTACACCTAAAGTTCCTAAAGGTTGAGTTACGATATATTGTAGGATAGGTGATGGAAAGTAATCTTTAAGATCACGCTTGTTGACAGTAATTTGTCCTTTACCTTCACCCAAATAAATACGAGCCACAGCAGCTTTTCTTCTACCAATTGCGTTTATCACTTCCATACTCATTACTTATATAAGTTTAAATCAATTGTTTTTGGCTTTTGCGCTTCTTGTTTGTGTTCTGCTCCAGCATATACAAATAAATTGCTGAATAGCTGACGACCCAAACGAGTTTTTGGCAACATGCCTTTTACAGCTCTCTCTACAAGTCTCTCAGGACTTTTTGCAAACAATTGTGCAGGTGTTACATCTGTACGTCCCCCAGGAAAACCTGAGTGATAAAAGAAAGTTCTTCCTTCCCACTTGTTTCCAGTCAAACGAACCTTGTCTGCGTTGATAATAATAACATTATCTCCACAATCGACATGTGGTGTATAGTTTGGCTTGTATTTGCCGCGTAGCAATTTTGCTACTTTTGAAGCCAAACGACCTACAACCATGTCTGCCGCATCTACTACAACCCACTCTTTGTTGGCGGTTGCTTTGTTTGCCGATACTGTTTTGTAACTTAAAGTATTCACAGTCTTCTCTGTTAAAAAATTAAACTAAAAATTATTACAAAAATACAGTTTCAAACAGTGTAACAATCTAGCTTTCAAACCTATGGATACCTACTTCCCATCGAAGGTATACGCTTAAGTTGTTCAGTTATATTGTTTTAAACTGTTCGGCACGAATAATAATCGGCCGCAAAAGTACAGTTTATTTTTCTTTTAACCCAACTTTTTTTTAAAAACATGCATGAGTTTCGTGATGGAGAATAAAAAAGTAAGCCGGCTGGTTATCTTATAGTTATGAAACTTTGGTTAATGATCGCCAGGAATTGTTGCATATGTGGGTTGAAACTTCAATAATTTATTTCGATATAGCTATATTTACCTTCGAACTTAATTTTTAATAATGAGCGAACACAATAAATTTATGGCTCGTGCCATTGAACTCTCCATTAACAACGTGAATGGTGGCGGAGGTCCCTTTGGTGCGGTGATAGTAAAAGATGGGGAAATAGTTGGGGAAGGGTTCAATCAAGTATCTACGAGCAATGATCCTACTGCGCATGCCGAAGTAACGGCTATTAGAAATGCAGCCAGAAAACTGAACAGGTTTGATTTGTCGGGCTGTACCATTTATACATCATGCGAGCCTTGTCCTATGTGTCTCGGGGCGATTTATTGGGCCAGAATAGAAAAAATGTATTATGGGAACACCAAAAAGGATGCGGACAGCATTGGCTTCAATGATGATTTTATCTACCAGGAAATCGATAAACCGATGAGCAAACGTCAGCTTTCTGCAATCCAGCTGATGAGAGACGATGCTTTGACCGCGTTCCGATTGTGGGATGGTAAAAACGATAAGACTGAATATTAATAGTCTAAGCGATTTGTAGTTTAGTAAGGATTGGAATGAGGTTGGGTAAAGAATATTATAGCAAGGATGCCGTAGCACTGGCAAAGGATATGTTGGGAAAGACCTTGGTCAGGAGATTTGGGGATGGGACCGAGTTGCGTGCAAAGATTACGGAGGTTGAAGCATATTGCGGAGCGGAGGATTTGGCTTGCCATGCCAGCAAGGGGAGGACCAGGCGTACCGAGGTAATGTATAAAGAAGGGGGTAGGGTTTATGTATATCTGATATATGGTATGTATTGGATGCTGAATTTCGTGAGTGGAAAGGCAGATCATCCGCAAGCGGTGTTGATAAGAAGCATTGAAAATGTTACGGGACCGGGAAGGGTAGGGAAGGTATTGCGGTTAGACAAGAGTTTTTATGGTGAAGACTTAATGAAATCTGATAGGATTTGGGTGGAGAAAGAACCGGATGTGCAATCTGTTGTTATTCGGGTTTCAAAAAGAATTGGAATTGATTATGCCGGTGAATTTTGGGCGAACAAACCGTGGCGGTTCTTTATTTAGCCATTCTGTACGAAGTGGTTAAAGACAGGTCTTTGGCCACTAAACGCTGTAGTTTCTGCTTAAGTCCATCAATGCGTCTGGTATCCGCCGGTATGGCCATGCCATTGCTCATTAGGACGGTTTGGGAGGCGAAATCAACTTTTCGTACATGGTTCAGGTTTACCATAAATTGCATGTGACACCTGTAAAACATATACGATTGGAGCATGGCTTCGTATCTTCGCAAAGGCTTGGAGGTTTCGATAGCTTTTTGGGAAGCGAAATGAAACTTTGATTTACCGTATAACGATTCTCCGCAAATAATGTCCGATATTGATACGGAAGTTATCCTATCGGAACTTTTTAATATAATTTGCTTTTGATGATGGCCTATTTTGGTATTGGTAAATAGGGTTTGGATCTTCTTGTGGTATCCTTCTTCAACCAAGCTCGAAATTACCTGATCAACGGTTACTATGAATTCGCTAATGTCTAGCGGCTTGTAAATAAAATCTATGGAAGCAAAGCGGATATCTTCCAATGCGTATTCCTGGTATGTCGACATAAATATCACCTTGTAGTCAAGGTCGGAACTTTTTTTTATGACGTCCAAGGCGGTGCCACCAATAAGGTGAATGTTAAGGATGGCAATATGGGGCTTGACGCGATATAGGGAGTCTACTGTATTGTTCACGGTGTCCGACAAAGCCACAATATCAATAGAGGTGAAGTTCTGAGCCAGTATTCTTTCAATCGCATCGCGCACTCTGAAATCATCATCGGCTATTAGCACCTTAACTTTCTTCATGACGTCAATTCTTATAGAGTTTTACCGTTTTTTTATTTTCTGAATTAAATTCTGAATCAGGTTTTATTATTGGTATCTCAATCTTGATGAGCACCCCACTCTTATCCGCGGTGACCATGTGCTGGTCTATCATTACAAACGATGTTGGCCTTTTGGTCACTTTTTCTATTACTTGAAGTCTTTCGTTGGTAATTTGAACAGCCATAGATTCGTGTTTGACTCCATTTTCTTTGGCCATCTTCGAACCGGCAAGTCCTATGCCATTGTCTTCAATCTCAATAAGTAAATTATTTTTTTTAATCGAAAAGCGAATTTCGACCAATCCATTTTTTTCTAATGATTTTAAACCATGTTCCACCGCATTTTCAACAAAAGGTTGCGTTATCATTGGGGGAATAAGGGTGTTTTTTGGGTCTATCTCTTTGTCGAATTTTATGTTGTACGAAAAAGGTTGCACAAAGCGCAGTTGTTGAAGCTTTAAATAATAGTTTAGCATACCCGTTTCTTCCTCAAGGGTTACGTATTCCCTTTGCGAACTGCGTAATACCTGCCTCATTAACCTGGCGAAATCTGACAGGAACCTGGATGAATTCTCCATGTCATTTTCTAGTATAAAAACTTGTATTGCACTCAGTGCATTGAATATGAAATGGGGGTTCATTTGTGAACGTAACAGACGCTGTTGCATCAGGATGCTCTTGTAGCCTTCTTTTAATCTGGTCTGACGGTATATTAAAACTGTTGCTGCTATTAGTGCTATTATGAAAAAAGCAAAATATATAATCGCCTTTTTTTGTTGCGAAATTAATTCCTTTTGTAAGTTGGTTTCGCTATGTAATTGCTGAATTTGCGATTTGGCCCTGTCGGCTTCGTTTTTAGCCGTCATTACTTCAATATGCCTAAGGTTTTCTTCGTTAAAGATACTGTCTTTGTATGCTTGGGATATTTTTAGGTAGGCAAGTGATGCTTTAAGGTTATTGACTTTCTCGTATGCATCTGCCAAGAGCCTTGCGCAAATTTCAATCTGGTATTTTGAGCCAATGTCTTCTGCAATAGCAAGTCCTTCTTTAAGGTTTGTAATTGCATTGTCGTAATCATATACCTGCAGGTACGTCTCCCCTAATATGGTATAGCTCGATGAAACATTTATTCGGTCTCGTGTTTTTTCGTTTAAAACTAAAGCCCGTTTTAAATATTTTAGTGCTTGCGTATAGTCTTTTTTTAGCCGATAGGTATCTCCAATGCTGTTGTAACAAATGGCTTGCCCCACTTCTGAGTCAATTTGGGTGTTGTAATCTAGTGATTGATAAAAATATACCAGTGCAGAATCCAGTTGACCCAGGTTTTTTAGCGCCTCACCAATATTGTTGGCATTAATGGCTTGTCCCAGCACATTGCCTCTCACTTCTGCTATTTCAAACGACTTTTTAAAATATTGCATTGCGGCACGGAACCTGGCAAGTCCTAAATAAACGTTTCCTACTCCGTTATAGGCAATACCCACCTGAAAAGAATCATTTATCGATTCCGCTATCTCCAATGCCTGCATGTGCAATTCCATGGCTTGGCTATTTTCGTCAACCCTCCTGTAAATAACAGCTGCCATGTTAAGGTAATTGGACAAAAGCGATTGGTCATTTATCTCTTTGCCCAGATCCAAAGCTTTGGTTGCATACTGAATTGCAATACCGTACTCTGATCTGTTCCGGTGTCTTTTGCTGACCAGATGATAGATGTTGGAGAGCGGTACCTTAAAATTATTTTTTAAGGCAATGTCTTCTGCTTCTTTCAGGTATTCGTCAAATGCTGTGGCGGTAGTAATGTTATTGTTGTAATAAGTCTGAGACTGGTTTATCAAGTTGGCGACTACAATGGAATCTGTTTCTCTTATCGACAAAGGTACTTCCTCAAGTATTATTTCTTGAATGTCGCTGTTTTTGCTGGTACATGCAGCCAAAACAAACAATAGTAGCCATATGTGGGAGAGCTTGATCAAGAGAATATAATGTTTTTGCTAAATGTATTAAAATATACTCACAACCAATGGGTTGAGCCGTGCACTTTTATTAACGAGTTATTAACAGGAATATGGCGGGAATGGAAAAAGCTTCAAGGAAAGCCCCGTGTTAGCGAGGCTTATAGTTCTTGTTGTTCTCAATTAGTTTTTGAGCGCCATTATTCGGCTAATGTATTTGCCAAGTATATCAAACTCAATGTTAATTATGCTGCCCTCCTCGATTTGATGAAAATTTGTAAAGTCGTGTGTGTATGGAATTATAGCCACAGAGAACCTGTCGTCTTTGCTATTGACTACCGTTAAGCTAACTCCGTTTACGGTTACAGAACCTTTTTCCACCGTCATATAGCCTTGGGCAGCTTTTTCTTTGTTAATATCGTACTGGAAGGTGTAATACCAGCTTCCGTCTGCTTCCTTTACCTCAATGCATTTGGCGGTTTGATCTACATGGCCTTGTACAATGTGCCCGTCCAAACGGCCGTTCATGATCATGCTTCTCTCCAGGTTAACTTTGTCGCCAATTTTCAATACACCTAAGTTCGACTTGTCAAGTGTTTCCTGAATTGCAGTTACCGTATAGGTTTTATCGGTTTTTTTTACCACAGTTAAGCAAACTCCGTTGTGAGCAATGCTCTGATCGATTTTTAACTCATCCACAAACGAACATTCCATGGTAATATGTAAGTTGCTTTGTTCTTTTTCCAGGCCAACAATGACTGCCGCCTCTTCAACAATTCCTGAAAACATATCTTTAATTTTTTAAGTTTTATCTAAACGGTGCAAAATTAATACTATTTACCGAATTATACATGTACCTAAAAAAGGTGACATCATTTTGGCATGAATTCCAAGATTGTCAAACTGTTTATAGCGAAGGAATAGGTATGTCTTTGCAAGCGTTCCAAGATATTTTGACCGGTAAAGATTAAACGAATGGGTATTTTTTGTTTCTTTGATGTTTATATGTAAATCAAAGCTGTAGGTCATGAGCATTACTGTTAAAACCACTTATTTAGGAAACCTGAGGACGGAAAACACGCATCTTCAGTCGGGGGCTAAAATAATTACCGATGCCCCAACGGACAATAGGGGAAAGGGCGAAGCTTTTTCTCCAACCGACCTGTTGGCAACTTCACTGGGTAATTGTATCATGACTATTATGGGCATTAAGGCCATGGATAACAATATTGATATTGAAGGAACGCAGTTGGAAATTACAAAAATAATGGCCGCGGATCCGCGCAGGGTTGCAGAGGTTGTTTTAAATTTTAAATTTCCCGATAAAGGTTATAGTGACGAACAGAAACAACTTATTGAAAGTGTGGCAGGAAAAAGTCCGGTGCCTTTAAGTGTTCATGCCGATCTTAAACAAACCATAAAATTTAATTGGTAGATAGTTGATATGATTTTAGTAACAGGAGGTACTGGTTTAGTTGGGGCGCACTTATTATATCATTTGTTGGTGGATGGTGAACAAGTTCGGGCTTTAAAACGAATCACTTCAGATGTTGAAAAGACCCGATTTGTATTTAATTTTTATGGGGAGTCTGGAAAAAAACTATTCCATAAAATAGAATGGATAGATGGCGATCTTCTGGACTATGAATCATTAGAAACGGCTTTAGACAATATTGAGGTAGTCTATCATACCGGAGCGCTGGTTTCTTTTAATCCTTCGTTAAAGGATGAGATGATGGATGTAAATGAGGAAGGTACGGCAAATCTTGTTAATATTTGTGTGGATAAAAACATAAAGAAATTCTGCTTTGTAAGCTCCGTGGCCACATTGGGAAACTCCAAAAATGGGGAAATGATCGATGAATTTTCCTATTGGCAGGGAGGTAGAGACCATTCTGCCTATAGCATAAGTAAATTTAGGGCCGAGATGGAGGTGTGGAGAGCCACCAAAGAAGGATTAAATGCCATCATTGTAAACCCGTCGGTAATTATTGGCCCCGGCGACTGGGGACAGGGGAGCCCTAAAATTATAAAAACCGTTTATGAGGGGTTGAACTTTTATACACCCGGCGGTACCGGGTTTGTTGATGTGAGAGATGTGGCTGATGCAATGATTAAACTGATAAAGAGCGACGTAAATAACGAACGTTTTATTTTAAATGGGGCTAATTTGTCTTACCGGTCATTCTTTGAGCAAGTGGCAGATGGACTGCAGGTTAAGTTGCCGAGGTTTAAAGCCGGTAAGCGGTTGATTGGGTGGGCCTGGAAGTTTGAAAAGGCAAGAAACATACTGTTTGGCTCCGAACCATTGATTACCAGGGATTCTGCCCGAACATCTTTAAAAACTACCAGATATTCCGGGAAAATGATTTCGGACTGCGTCGCTTTTGAATATACGCCAATGGAGGATACCATTAAGGAAACCACACAGTACTTTCTGGATACAAACGTTTAATTAAATACTTTGCGCAAATCATAAAAAACCTCGATTCTACTTCTTCACCTTAGAAACACCTCCGGAAACGATAAACTTCATAACCTCTGCCGAGTTAGCCTCGATAGGTGTTATTTGTTTTTTGGGAACAACATACAGGTCTCCAAGCATTCCGTATGAGCTGGGGAGATAGACGCCAACCATTTCGTTTACCCCTAGCTCCTCAAGTTTTGTATTGGTGATAAATCCGAAACGATTTAATATCCCTGCTTCGTCCAATTTAACAATTACGGGTTGATTAAATTTCTTCTCCCCGCCTACAAAGGCAGACAATAAATCTTTAACCGAAGTATATATCATTTTAACCAGTGGGGCTTTTTTCATCATTCTGTCGTAAGCAACCGAGATGGGGGATGAAATCATACGCTGCCCGATGTATCCTATAAGTGTCAGAAGGATCAATATCAAGGCTAATCCCACTCCTGGGAAATTGTATTTGGCTAAAAAGCCTTTTTGGAAAAATTCACGGTCCATCAGCAATCCGTCTATCCATACAATAGCAATAACTATAACATAAATGGTCACCGCCAAAGGAACTACATAAAGAATTCCCTGAAGAAAATATCGTATCAGCTTTTTCATTAATTAAATATCAAAATGTATGTGTCAGGACAAAAGATAATATCCGTGCTAATTTGTATTATAAGTTGGCCAGTTCCTCCTTTTGCTTTTTGGTCAGCTTTGAAACTACCAGGTCGTATGAGTGATCAATCAGTTCTTTTACAAAATCTGGTTTCAAACTGCCGTCCATTTCTAAAGTGTTCCAGTGTTGTTTGTTCATGTGGTAACCGGGGTTGATGGACTCATATTCCTCGCGAAGTGCTATGGCTTTTCCCGGGTTGCACTTTAGGTTGATAGATAAATCCCCCTCTAAATTTCCAAGCGCGTACATCTTGCCCATCACTTTAAACACCAAAGTAACTTCATCAAAAGGCAGTTCCTCGGTGGTGCCTTTTTTCGACATGCAGTATTCTCGTATTTCTTCTATGTTCATGGTTGACTAAATTTTCATAGGTTGACTCAAATATAAAAAAATAAGCTTCTCACTATGATATTTTAATGAAAATAACGGCGGATACGGTGTGTGAAAAATGTGAAACAAAATATTTTAGCTATTGGCCATTAACAGATCCATTTTCCGTCGAAACTGAATATTAGGTAATGTAATTTTGAAAAGGGAGAAATCGCGATATCTCTTATTTATTCAACTTCGCGATCGACCCGCTCAAAATGAACATGGCGCTAGTTTACAGGTGGATAAAACGCTTCTTCAATGTGATTTATCTTCCAGGTTTTATTTTCAGGTATCACAGAAACCACATCAAACCTTACTTCTAAATCAATGTCGTTTTCCATAATGTATGCTTCCGTGGCATCCACTAAGAAACGGATTTTAGAATTTGTTATGGACTCTTCGGGGTGTTCCCACTCTTCAGTTGAACGGGTTTTGATTTCGGCTATAATCAAGAGTTCATCTTTTTGGGCTATCAAATCAATTTCTTTGTGTTTATAACGCCAGTTTTGCGCCAATATTTTGTAGCCATTGCTGGCTAAGTAATGAGCAGCAATCTGTTCCCCTTCTTTCCCTAATTCGTTATGTTCGGCCATGGTTTTTGTTTATTAAAATACAATTTATTTACATTTACAACAATTTATACAGAGGCACAGGACACAAGGTTTTTAGACGGAGATCAAACTTGCTTCACTTTCCGTTACGTTCAATTCTACCTCATCACCAAAAATTAAAGGATAATTGGTTTCAATATGACCCGAAGGAAAATTAAAAGCCACGGGATAATTATATTCTGACACACTTTTATAAATAATTTCCTCAATAGTTTCGCCAAAGGGTGTTTCATTGTCCTTCATTTCGGTAAACTGACCTACTATTAATCCGGACAGCTTCTCAAGAACCCCTCCCAACTTAAGGTTAAACATGGTTCTATCCAAATGATATAAATATTCGGACAAATCCTCTATAAAAAGAACTTTACCCCTTGGATCAAAATCGAGTTGTGTACCTCGCAGCGCATGAATGATTGACAAATTACCTCCCACCAAGACTCCTTTGGCAACGCCTAACCTATTGTATGGATGAGGGTTAATCATGTATTGAGGTGTTTCGCCTTCTAAAAAAGAAAACAATATTTCAACATCTGCAGATGTCTCCGTGTAATTCAGAAAACTTTTTGTCATTGGTCCATGGATGGAGGCCAGTCCATTCTTTTGAAAGGCAGCATGTAAAACCGTGATGTCGCTAAAACCTATAAGCCACTTTGGATTTTCCTTAATTTGGGTAAAGTCTAACTCACTCACATACCTGATTGTCCCATAGCCACCCCTTGTGCATAAAATGGCCTTTACCTCATCATCATCCATCATTTGCTGCAAATCATTTTTACGGTTTTCATCTGTCGCAGAAAAATTAAAATGATGATTGTTGATGTGTGCGCCAAGTTTAGTTTTGTAGCCCATCTGTTCAATTCTGAGGCAAGCTTGTTCCACTGTGCTAAAATCGATTCTGCCTGCAGGTGCCACAATGCCAATAGTATCACCTTTTTTTAAAGAAGGAGGATGTATCATTTTTTTTAGACTTTTAGATGTTAGATTGGAGATAATAAAATATTTAATCCCCCTCTTAAAAACCAAAAATAGTAAAAACAACCCGTTTTTATCACATAGAAACTAATTCGTGTAAATTCGTGTAAAATCGTGGTCAAAACCTTATCTTTGCGCAATAATGTCTGATTTAGATTAATCCGTGCTTTGTTTTGGCCGGATTTTTATTTTTATTATGCAATAAGCGCTTTAAGAAATGGATAATTTTAAAAGAACACTGATTACAACTGCTTTACCCTACGCAAACGGACCTGTGCATATTGGTCACCTGGCCGGAGTTTATGTCCCTGCTGACATCTATGCCAGATATTTACGAATGAAAGGTGAGGATGTATTGCTGATAGGCGGCAGTGATGAGCATGGTGTGCCTATTACGCTTAAAGCCAAAAACGAAGGTGTGACACCACAGGATATTGTAGACCGGTATCACGGTATCATTAAAAAATCCTTTGAGGATTTTGGGGTAACCTTTGATGTGTATTCCAGAACCACATCGGATACCCATTACGAAACGGCTTCTGACTTCTTTAAGACTTTGTACGACAAAGGTGAGTTTATCGAAAAAGAATCAGATCAGTACTACGACGAAGAGGCCAAACAATTTTTAGCGGACAGATATATTACGGGAACTTGCCCTAGCTGTGGTAACGACGGTGCCTATGGCGATCAGTGTGAAAGTTGTGGGAGCTCGTTAAATGCCACAGACCTTAAAAACCCTGTATCGGTTATTTCGGGAAGTGTGCCGGTGGTCAGAAAAACCAAGCACTGGTATTTGCCGTTGGATAAACACGAGCCGTTCCTAAAGAAATGGATTTTAGAGGATCACAAAGAATGGAAAGCCAATGTGTACGGACAGTGTAAATCGTGGATTGACCATGGGTTGCAGCCCCGTGCGGTGAGCCGTGATTTGGACTGGGGTGTTCCGGTCCCTTTAGAGGGAGCTGATGGCAAAGTGCTTTATGTTTGGTTTGATGCACCTATCGGATATATTTCGGCCACCAAAGAGTTGACCCCTGAATGGGAAAAATACTGGAAAGATCCGGAAAGTCGACTGCTTCACTTTATTGGTAAAGACAATATTGTATTTCACTGTATTGTTTTTCCATCCATGCTTAAAGCTGAAGGTTCGTATAATTTACCTGAGAATGTTCCTGCCAATGAGTTTCTAAATCTTGAAGGGGATAAGATTTCGACCTCACGCAATTGGGCCGTTTGGTTGCACGAGTATTTAGAGGATTTTAAAGACCAGCAAGATGTGCTGCGATATACCCTTTGCGCCAATGCGCCCGAAACCAAAGACAACGACTTTACCTGGAAAGATTTTCAGGCTCGTAACAACAATGAGTTGGTTGCCATACTCGGAAACTTTGTGAACAGGGCCATCGTGCTAACCCATAAGTATTACGAAGGTAAGGTTCCTGCCATGGGTAGCGCCGTCGATGATTTTGATAAGGAAACATTATCTCAGATTGATGTAATCGTTAAAAAAGTTCAAACGAGCTTAGATCATTTCCGTTTCCGTGAGGCGGTGAAGGAAATGATGAACCTGGCCCGCCTTGGAAATAAATACCTGGCAGATACTGAGCCTTGGAAAGTAATAAAAACGGATGAGGAACGCGTAAAGACTATTATGCACATCTCACTTCAAATAACTGCAAACCTTTCTGTTTTAATGGAGCCTTTCTTGCCATTTAGTGCGGTTAAGTTGCAAACCATGCTAAACCTGTTTGGTGTTAACTGGGAAGATTTGGGTAGAACAGATTTATTAGCTGAAGGACACGAAGTAAATAAGCCAGAACTGTTATTTGCCAAGATCGAAGACGAAACTATCCAAAAACAATTGGATAAGCTGGAAGCTACTAAAACAGCCAACGAAGCCGCTGCCAAAACTGTTGAGCCGGCTAAGGAAAACATCAGCTTTGATGATTTTACAAAAATGGATATTCGTATCGGAACCATTTTAAGTGCCGAGAAGGTAGCCAAAACCAAAAAACTTTTAAAACTTGAAATAGATACAGGAATCGACAAAAGAACTGTGGTTTCAGGTATTGCCGAGTTTTTTAACCCTGAGGATATTATTGGCAAACAAGTGAATATCTTGGTCAACCTGGCTCCCAGGAAGATTAGGGGAATAGAATCTCAGGGTATGATATTGATGGCTGAAGATGCGGATGGCAAGTTGGTGTTTATTCAACCAGGACAAGAGGTTAAGCCAGGTTCTGGCGTAAGGTAATAAAGGTGCCCCCTGTAGTAAATAGGCATGAGTTATTTATAGTGAATAAAACGCAGCTAAAAACGTGAGATTTAACACCGTTTAACTTTTTTTTGTATCGCTTCACGCTAATATGACCTACATTTGTAATGTAGATTTTTTTTCATAGATTTAGATTTGGTTAACAAAGCTGATTTTAAGGGTAAAGGATAGATGTTTCCATCTATCCTTTTTTTTATGCCTGAATTTTCTTACGCAGCAACTATTCCTTTATAATATTTTTTTGATTTATTCCGACCTTTTGACTTTTCCTTGCATGTGCGGACTCCGTATTGATATATGACAGGAAGCGTTGTTTATATTCTGACAAAGTCGTTTGAACGAATAAATTGGGCCACTCTTTGCCTACTCTTTAAGTTTTTGAGTTTTCTTTCTGTCCTTGTGGCTTCCGACCTTGTGCTAAACTCTTTGTAGGCAAACAAAACCCAAGGTGCATATCTTCGTGTTGAAATTACTTTTCCGCCATTGTGTTTCAACAGCCGGGAACTTAAATCCTCTGTCTGACCGTAATAATACTTGTCAAACTTCTGTGAATGCAATATGTAAGTACAATATTTCATAAACAAAAAAGCGCCCAGGATGGAAGCTCCCGAACGCCTTAGTTTTCAATGTGGAGAATATCGGAATCGAATCCCGAAAATTCCAAAACTTTTGGTTTTGATGTATTTTCGAGGATCCTCGAATTTACAGGAAAACACGGTTTTCGTAAATTCGGGACCGCCGACCTTTTGACTAACCGTTATAAGGTATGTCACCGCAAACGCTATACTTAAATTGAGTTGCGATAAAGCAATGTGCCAAAAGCTATGTTATAACAAAGTCGTTTGAACGAATAAATTGGGCCACTCTTTGCCTACTCTTTAAGTTTTTGAGTTTTCTTTCTGTCCTTGTG
>NZ_JBNGOS010000016.1:0-32029 GCF_050589685.1 Saccharicrinis sp. 156 | reverse complement strand
AACTTCTGTGAATGCAATATGTAAGTACAATATTTCATAAACAAAAAAGCGCCCAGGATGGAAGCTCCCGAACGCCTTAATCTTCAATGTGGAGAATATCGGAATCGAACCGATGACCTCTTGACTGCCAGTCAAACGCTCTAGCCAACTGAGCTAATCCCCCAAAATATTTTTACAACTTCATAACAATGTATTACGGGATTAGCGAAGTTGCCTGTCCCGATTGCTATCGGGAAGCTAATCCCCTTAATTGCGATGCAAATATAGTATTTTTTTAAATTGCCCAAATAAAAACAATAAATTTTCATGAATTTATTCAAGATGTAAAGTTAACGTGATTAGTCATATTGCGTCAATTTGAGTGAAATACGGTTTTTATGCTGAAAAAAAGAAATAAAAAAATGGGAGTTTTATAATAAAGTTCTATTTTTATGCACTCAAAAAAACAAATCGTATTACTTAGGATTAAAAATAATTGATTAACCACATAAAATGGTTATCTTTAGGCACCAAAATTTAATTTTATTATGGAAGTAAAAAAGTCTCCAAAAGCAGATCTTGAAACCAAAAAGCCGGTTTTCATGCAGATCGGTTTGGTAGTAGTTTTGGCTATTGTCCTTATCGCCTTTGAATGGTCTACAACAGATGTGGACGCCAGTCAGTTCGATATGATGGATGATGTTCAAGCGGAGGAGGAAATCGTTCCGATTACCAGACAAGAGGAAGTTAAACCACCACCACCACCACCACCACCGAAGGTAACCGATGTATTAAACATCGTGGATGATGATGTTGAGCTTGAAGAAGAACTTGACATTGAGGATACCGAGATTGATGAAGATACGGAAGTGGAATTCGATGTCTCACTGGAAGAAGAGGAAACAGATGATGCACCTGTGTTCTTTATTGTGGAAGAAATGCCGCAATTCCCGGGAGGTGACACAGAATTGAGGAAGTACATTGCCCAATCTGTTAAATATCCGGTAATTGCCCAGGAAAATGGTATTCAAGGACGTGTGTACGTGCAGTTTGTGGTTGGAACAGACGGTGCGGTTACTCAGGTAAAAGTAGCACGCGGGGTTGATCCTAACCTTGACAAAGAAGCCATCCGGGTGGTTCAGTCCATGCCTAAGTGGAAACCAGGAAAACAGCGTGGTAAGGCTGTGAAAGTTTCTTATACGGTACCTATCAATTTTGTGCTGCAATAAAATAATATTGATTGAATATTTCAAGAGGCATCTTTGGGTGCCTCTTTTTTTTGCTCAAAACTTAGCGATGGTCATGTCTGCAAAAAAGCGTACCTTTGTGCGTTTTAAAAATTACGATAAAGTTGTATTGTTTTAATGGGAGAACAAATATCCACACATAAGGAATTAGAAAAAGTTATTTTGGTTGGGCTTAGGACTCCGGGGATTTCAGAAGCCTTATTGACCGAATATCTGGATGAGCTAGCCTTTTTGGCAGAGACCGCCGGAGGAATACCGGTAAAGAGATATATGCAAAGTTTACCTATGCCTGACAACCGAACATTTGTGGGTAAAGGTAAATTAGACGAGGTGATGGAAGGTGTTAAAGTGTATGAGGTAGACTGTGTAATATTCGACGATGAGTTGAGTCCTTCCCAGCTAAGAAATCTTGAAGGATTGTTAAAGGTCAGAATACTGGACAGAACTAACCTGATATTGGATATTTTTGCCAAAAACGCAAAAACAGCCGCCGCAAAAACACAAGTGGAACTGGCGCAGTATCAGTACCTGTTGCCAAGGTTGACAAGAATGTGGACACACCTTCAGAAACAAAGAGGTGGTATGGGTATGCGCGGCCCCGGTGAAAAGGAAATAGAAACCGACCGTAGGATTATTCGGGATAAAATATCGAAGTTAAAGCAAGACCTGGTAAAGATAGACAAGCAAAAGTCGACCCAAAGAAAAAACAGGGGGAAGATGGTACGTGTGGCTTTGGTAGGTTATACCAATGTAGGTAAGTCAACGTTGATGAATACCATTAGTAAATCGACTGTTTTGGCAGAAAATAAATTATTTGCCACGCTGGATACCACAGTGCGTAAGGTTGTTGTAGGAAACCTGCCTTTTCTAGTAGCTGATACCGTAGGTTTTATTCGCAAGCTGCCTCACCATTTGGTAGATTCCTTTAAATCGACCCTGGATGAAGTGCGGGAAGCGGATATATTGGTGCATGTGGTAGATATATCTCATGGTGGCTTTGAACAGCAAATAGACATTGTAAACCAGACTTTGCAAGAGCTGGATAAAACGGAGAAAAAAATGATCATGGTCTTTAACAAGATTGATGCTTTCTCATATACGCCTAAAGACGAGGACGATTTGACCCCTAAGATACAGGTTAACTACTCGCTGGAAGATTTAAAGAAGAGTTGGATGGCAAAAGGGTTGGATACCGTATTTATTTCTGCGAAGAATAAGGAAAACTTGAACGATTTTAAGGAGATTATTTATAATGAGGTGAGGAAAATACATACGGCGCGATTCCCATATAACGATTTTTTATACCCAAATATCAATTTTGATGATTTGGAGATGACCGGGGAAGGGTAAGGTTTAACCATATTTTTTCAACGAATAAGCAGTTTGATTAAAACGGTTCCTTTCCTGATAGTGCTTTTTTGAGAAGCGGGAACCCTGATTTCTTGTTGTAAATCCGAATTTCCTTGTAAACAAAAAGAACTACCTTAAAATTAAATCAA
This sequence comes from Saccharicrinis sp. 156, assembly GCF_050589685.1. Lineage (NCBI taxonomy): Bacteria > Pseudomonadati > Bacteroidota > Bacteroidia > Marinilabiliales > Marinilabiliaceae > Saccharicrinis > Saccharicrinis sp. 156. Next base: position 29,304 of record NZ_JBNGOS010000016.1, on the reverse strand, counting down.
GGTAGTTCAAAATTTTTAATGTTACTTTTTAATTTACTTAATAAGCAGGATCCTGAAACAATACGCCAGGTTGAAGATCGACCTGATCTTGCGGCAATGGCCAATATTCATTCTTATTTTCCACAAATGCAGCACCTGCAAGCCAAGGTATTCTGCCGTTTGCAGTTTCATTTGCCAGATAGCTGTTCATAACCTGACCAACAATGCCCCAGCGACGCAAGTCAAAGAAGCGCAATCCCTCTAAGGCAAATTCCAGGCGGGTTTCAAATTGAACTGCTTTTCGGGCATAATCTTGCGAAGGAAATGAAGGATATAAACCTAACATATAGTTAGCTGCAGGTTGGGTTTCATCAATAACCAAATCTACATCTGAACCAAAAGTATCATTCATCACTTTCCCCATAAGTATATCATCTGCAGCCCTCGATCTAATTTGATTAATCAAATCCCTGGCTACGTCCAATTGATTTTGCTCTACAGCTACTTCAGCCCTCCAAATAATCACATGCCCTAGGCGGAGTGCTCTATAATTATTGCCATTTACACCACGAGCCCAGTAACCTGTTGTAGATGATATGATCCCTTTATTTCGTTTATACCACAATACTTTTTTATTCAAGAAAGGCCCCATGGCAGCTTGATTTGACATCCAGTTACTTCCCCACATTGGTCCCCAATCCAAGAATGGCACACCTCTGCGTGCAATGGTCCAGTCAACCCTGGGGTCAAGTAAATGATTGGTTGGAGTAAAAGGTTCATTAAAAGCAACACCATAGTCCTCTAACAGTAGGTTATCGTTGTAGGTATCCAACATTGGCAAACCATCAGCACCTACTTTGTATGCATTAAAAAGGTCAAAGGTAGGCGCACTATACGAATACCCTAAGCCAACAATAGGACCAACGGGGTAAAGTGTCTGGTGATCGATACCGGAGTTGTGCACCCCTGCACCATCGTTTACGGAATATTGAATCTCAAAAATACTTTCGCCGTTGTTTTGATAGTCTTCATCGAAGTTATTATAGAAATGATCCTCTAGCTGAAAAGAACCATTATCAATAATGTCATCTAATAATGGTGCAGCCTCCGACCATTCTTCCTGAAACATATGGACTCTTGCTAATAAAGCCTTAGCTGCCCATTGAGAAGCTCTCCCTTTTTCTGTTAAATCAGTTTCAAGATCCGGAATGGCAGCCTCTAAATCCGCTTCAATATGATCCCATACTTCAACATCATTCTTTACATTAATGGGATCATCATTTTCGGTAATATATGGGATGTTCTTAAACTTTAACCGAAGCTGATAATAAAACCAGGCACGCAAGAACTTGGCTTGTGCTGCTATGTTACTGGCTTTTGAGGCCTCAATATTATCGCTTGCTAAAGAGAGAATACGTAAAACATCGTTTGCACGTGCTATTCCTTCATAATGTACACCCCAACATTCTTTGGTCCAAAGATTAGTTGTTTGTACCTGGAACATTTCGACATCGGTAATCCCAGACCAGCCACCTGGATTGTCTCCACGGTGTATGTCATCTGATGCTACATCTCCCCATATCCAATTCATTGGCGAAGCACCACCTGTACTGCCTGATGGACTTTCTCCCTGCATATAACCATCTACTGCGGCATAGGTTGCAATCAGAAGGGTTTCAATCCCTTCCTCGTTTGTTAAGATACTTTCATTAACCGTTCCCACAGGTTCTTCGGTGAGGAAGTCATCACATCCTCCTAGGGGTAAAATAGCCACAATGCATATCAGGGCTAAAAACAATATATTATATTTTCTTATTATATGTTTCATTGCTACGAATTTTTAGAATTATAATGTAATATCAATACCAAACATGAATTGTCTTGATACGGGCCATGATCCGATGTCAACACCCATGTTTATCTCATCTCCATTACCCGGGATTACTTCTGGGTCAAGACCTGAGTAACCAGTAATAGTAAATAGATTGGCGCCCATCACATAAAAACGTACATCTTGCAGCTTGATTTTTTCCGTGAGTGATTTTGGCAATGTATAGCCCAATTGAATATTCTGGAGGCGCAAAAAAGAGCCGTCTTCGACATAAAGCGTAGAGGCATTCTGATCAAAAAGGTTATCCTTTCCGGATGCCTTTGGCATGGTTGCCTTTGTGTTATCGCCATTTAAATATGGGCTTCCCCATGAGTTAAACAATCGTTCTTTAGAGTTTGGAGCCAGGAACAGGCCGTATTTCACATAACGATTTGTGTAATTGACCACGTCATTGCCCACGCTAGCGTATAGGGAGGCCGAAAAATCGAAATTCCTGTAGTTCACACCCAATCGTAAACTGGTGGTAAAATCCGGATGCGGACTACCTATGTATGTGCGGTCGGCAGCAGTAATTTGCCCGTCCGGGATCGGATTGCCGTTCGCATCGGTGTCTCCGGCGATATCCCTTACAATTAGATGCCCGGGTTCATTGTAGGTGCCATTTACGGCATGGGCATCGGCCTCAGCCTGAGTCTGGAAGATACCATCAATAATATAACCATAGTACTCTGGGAATGCGCGTCCTGGCTCAGTTCTGGTGTAAATTTGCCCTCTTAAGTCAGTACCCTGAATAAATTCATCCTCATTGCCCGATAATTTCTCTACTTCATTTTTATAATGAGAAACAGTGGCCGTAGCATTAAAACTTAAATCTTCGTTTACAATTTTATTATATCCCAATGTGATATCAAGTCCTGTATTCTTCATGGTTCCGATATTCACAGATGGGGCAGTTGCAGAACCAGCAACTAATGGGATTGCAATAGGGAATAACATATCTTCCGTTTTTTTCTGCCATATATCAATGGAGAAATCCAATCCACCCATAAATGTGGCATCAAATGCAATGTTGCTTGAGGTGGTGGTTTCCCATTTAGCGTCAGGATTACCTATAGCCGATAATTGATATCCCTGACTAATAATGTTATCCTCACCACTTATTGCGTAATAAGAATTACCCGGGTTTGAGCTATAACTGGAATAGCTATTATAGTTACCAATTTGGTCGTTACCGGACTGCCCCCAACTTGCTCTAAACTTTAAGTAGTCCAACCATCCTTCGGTTCCATCCAAAAAAGCTTCTTCGGAGAGGACCCAACCAGCAGCAATCGCGGGAAATATACCATATCGATTATTCTCACCAAAGCGTGAAGATCCATCCCTACGAATAGTAAAATCAAAGAGATATTTGTGATTGTATGTATAGTGCAATCGTCCAAAGGCAGAAAATAATGTCCATGCATATCCCGTACCTTCGTTCAATTGTGATTGTGCACCAGCATCCAATACTAAAAAGTTAGGATCTACTGAGAAGTAGTCTTGTCTGGAGGCAGTCATATCCCGATATGTTTTCTTGGTAGCCTCAACTCCTAATAAAACATCAAAACTGTGTGCACCAATTGTTTTTTCATAAGTTAAAGTATTAGTCCAGTTCCATAGTGTATTATTTCTGCTTGATTCCGACAGTGTAGTCATATCAACCCCTTGAATAAACTCAGGTTCCGGAAATCGCGGATTAAATACATTGGTAAGCTGAACATCATAACCTAATAAAGATTTGTATTTTAAGTCTTTAATCGGCTGTAATTCAACATAAAAGTTACCGGTAACACTATAATCTTTGATTTTGTCATCAGAATTCCGATCTAAATCAGCTAAAGGATTTTGCCATACGCCAATATCGCCAACAACTGAACCGGCATAATTTCCAGCAACGTCTCTAATGGGAACAAGAGGACTGGCCATATAGGTTCTGTTTATCAAATTCTCGCGATAGTTATTGGATTGATAACCATTCTTTTGACCGTATGTTGCTCCTAACCTCTGGCCAATAGTTAACCAATCGGTTAATTTTGTGTCGATATTTGACCTGATACTTAGGCGTTGAAAAGAAGTATATTTCAAAATACCTTCTTCTTCTAAATAACTTGCTGCAAATGCGTATTTGGTTTTTTCTGAACCTCCCGTTACTGAAAGGTTGAAATCCTGAATCGACCCATTTTGATATATAGCATCCATCCAATCTGTACCATTGGGATTTGAGCGTGTTATTGGATAGTTATTCTGGTCGTATAATGATAAGTCAGCACTGGCATCCCCTGCACTAGCTCCATTGGGGAATAAATAATAGTTTAACACAGGAGCATTTCCACTTCCAAAGTGCGTATCGGAAGGAGTTAATCCGTCATTCTGCATTTCCAACCATTTTAACTCACCTAGGAGCTGAGGATTAGTCATTACATCAAACTTGGAATCCGGGGCGCTAAAACCAGAACGAACACTAATCTCCATTTTAGGTGCCTGATTTATACGACCACCCTTTGTGGTTACAAGAATTACTCCACTAGCACCTCGCGAACCATATATAGCTGTTGAGGAGGCGTCTTTAAGAACTTCAACAGATTCAATTTGGTTCGGAGCTGGAGGATTAGCTCCAACAACACCATCGACTACCCATAATGGTTGGTTGTTATTGATGGTACCCATACCACGGATGCGGATGTCTGCTTCGGCTCCTGGTGTAGCAGAGCGAATAACGCGAATACCGGATGTACTACCCTGCAGCGCCTTGGTTACATCAGCGACAGGCTGCTCTTTTAGGTATTCATTGTTAACGGATGATACTGCTCCGGTTAAATCACTCTTTTTCCTTGTTCCATAGCCAATGGCCACCACTTCCTCAAGACCAATGGCATCTGCGACCATTACAACATTAATTGTTGATCTGTCACCAACAACTATTTCCTGTGCCACCATTCCAATAAAAGAGAAAACAAGTGTATTATCAGAGTTAAGGCCTGAGATAGAATAGTTACCATTTATATCTGTAATAGCACCGTTGGTTGTGCCTTTCACTACTACCGTCACGCCAGGTAAAGGCTGACCTGTATCATCGGTTACTTTTCCGGTAATTATTCCTTGATCCTGGGCAAACAATGTATAATTTGAAAGCTCTGAATTGGTTAATAAAATAAAACGATCTTTAACTTTATAATCGACCTCACTATCTCTAAAAAGTGCGTCTAATACATCGGTTACTTTTTTATTCATTAACTTTAACGATACTTCTCTTTTTACGTCAACAATCTTCTCGCTGTACATAAAATAAAATTCACTTTGCTGTTCGATATGATGCAAAACTTCTTTTACTGAAGTGTTCTGCATATCTACCGTAAGAACCGTTGTTTGCGAATATGAATCAGCAGCAAATACGCTAACTACTGAAAATAGGAATAAAAAGATAGTAAGGTTCATAATCCTGGCTGTTTTTTGTAGTCTGGGTATAATCCGTTCCCAGAAGAAACATTCATTTTTTTTCATACTTTTGTATTGTTAAGATTAGTAACTGCCCTGCAGTCGCATGCAGGGTAACTTAATTTAGCACAGGGAGATGTTGGCGCATTTTCCTGTGCATTTTTGCTGATTTTAATGGAATTTAGATCTAAGGTTTTACTTCATATGCAATCGTGTTTAGTTAGAACAAGTTTTTATCATCTTTTCAGGATTTGGATACGTTGTTTGGAATAGGTGCCATTAGCTAATTTTTTTCTGGGATGTATTTTGTATTCTATCGGAGTTATTTCAGTCATTAAATCAAGAATTAAAAAAAGAGGCTCGTCCACAAAAGTTACGGTGTAAGTATATTCATTTACATTATCATCAACTTCAATATCTACATTAAACATTCTGGCAAGCCTATCAGCTACATGATCAATCGGTTCGTTATCGAATATTAGTTTGCCGTCTTTCCAACCTATGTATTTTTCAACACTACCCATACTTGAGAATATTTCTCCGGATTTTGTATTATACGCAACATGCTGACTTGGGATCATCGTCCCAATAGACTGTGATCTATTAATAAGATCATGTTCTAATGCTACCTTCCCATCTACCAAAGTGGTTGAAACATACTTAGCGCCAGGATATGCATTGACATTGAAAGCAGTTCCTAAAGCTTTAATACTTAAATTATTAGTTTTTACAATAAATGGTTTCTCCGGATTATGTGCCACCTCAAAATAGGCTTCTCCGATAAGTTTAACCTCTCTGGAATCGCCTGTAAAATTTCGGGGATATTTTAAACGGCTACCATAGTTTAGATTTACTTCGGTGCCATCAGTTAGTTGAAGTACTGCTCGAGATCCTATTGGAGCAATTATCTCAAGTGAGTCAACAGCATTAATAGCAGACCTTTCGAACGGGTAATTATTCGCCGTAAGAAGATATAATACCAGGCCAAGCAATGGAATAAACAGCACTGCTGCTATGCGACTTATCCAGATATAGATCCTATGCAGCGAAGAAGGGTTTCCCGGCACATATTTTTCTTCAAGTAGGTTAATCCGGTGATGAATTTTATCAAGGATAGTTAGATATTTCCCTTTGTTTTTTGTGGTAGTTTGTAGATTATGGTGTTCCCAGTTATCAAATCCCCATTCCATACCTTCTTTAGATAAGGCATCTTTATTTATCCATTTGGTAAATTCCTCGAATTCCTGTTCACTGCAACTATTATTCAAATATTTTTGGTAAATCTCTTTGTTCATATCTCGTAAGTGTGCATTCCCCAGTCTTCCGGAAATTTTAATGTAACTAAATTTGATGCGCTTACACCATTGATTTAATTATATTACGCACAACATGAGAATAGGGACTATAAGAAATGTGATTTTTTTCAAATAAACAGGAAAAAGTATAAAACACTCATCACCAAATTGGATTTGATATGCTTTCTTAAATGTTTTAGTGTACTTACGAGATGATTTTTAACTGTATTCTCAGAAATTCCAAGTTGTTCAGCAATTTCTTTATGAGTTAATCCTTCTTCTCTGCTTAATAAATATATTTCTCTTTGTCGCGGCGTTACTTCTTGCAACAGGGAATTTACTCTATTGTTAAGCCTTTTGTAATATAAATCATCTAAAGGGCTAATTGTTTTTACCGATTGTTGTAGGGATTTTAAATGTTCGCGAGATTTAGTCTCTGATAACCTTTTTCGCAATAAACTGATGGTAAGGTTATAGGTAATAGTAAAAAGAAAGGATTTGAATGAAGAGAATTCATCAATTTTATTTCTCTTTTCCCAGATTTTTAGAAATACTTCCTGAACGATTCCTTCAGCATCCTCCTCCTGTTTCAGGTAACTTAAGGCAAAGTTATGTAGTTGATGGCAAAATCTGTTGTACAAGGTATCAAAAGCAAGCATATTTCCCTCCTTCAGAAGCAACACCAACTGTTTATTTGATTTAGATTTCACAACATCTAAGATTCGTTTAATAAATCATCCCAAGCATCCAAATAGTTTTTATTCTTTATGTCACATTATAGGATAAATACTTTTGGTGCTATGCTGATTGTTAAGGCTAAGTTAATTATTTCAGCCATTAATTCCTTCTCTTCTGCCTTTTTAATACACAAGCAATTATGGTTCAAGTTTTCTCTTGCTGATATTAAGCAATATCTAACAAATAAACACTTGTGTTTTATAATAATCGATAACAGACATAAAAACTAACCAGTGTTATTTTGTAAATCTTTTTAGGAATAAATACCCATGACTAATTGACAATAGTAGTTTCTTTTTTTATTGTAAAATAAAAAGTACTGCCCTGGCCACTTTCAGATTCAAGCCATATTTTACCGCCAAGCATTTCTACACAAGCCTTAGAAATAGATAAGCCTAATCCTGCTCCGCCATATATTTTTTCGGTGGTAGGCGCAGATTGATTAAATCGGTCGAAGATATGCTTGTGCTTTTCTTTATGAATTCCTATGCCGGTATCCTTTACGTAAAACATAATTTCACGATCCTTTAACTGTAAGCCAAAATCGATAGAACCTTTTTGTGTGAATTTGACCGCATTACCCAATAAGTTAATAAGCACTTGACGAAGCCTGGTGGAATCGGTTATAATGTTTAACGGATCTTCCGGGGAATAGCAGTTTAGCTTTATATCCGCTTTGTTGTTGGCGGCCAGCTCAGACTCAAAGAAAATGAATAATTCGTGAAGTAAGTTATTAACAGAGGTGGGTTCAGGATTTAACTGAAGTTTCCCGGCGTCAATTTTCGATATGTCTATAATATCGTTGATAAGGTTCAGTAAATGCTCTCCGCTGTTGGCAATAATATCAGCGTATTCATTCATCTGGTCTTGTGTTTTGTCTGTTTCTTTTAATAATTGCGAAAACCCGATAATGGCGTTCATGGGTGTTCTGATTTCGTGGCTCATGTTCGCCAGGAAAGCCGATTTCAACCGATCGCTTTCTTCGGCTTGTTTTTTAGCTTCTGCCAGTTTAATGTTATTTTGATGTAATTCATCCGATCGGGCTTGCAGCAGTTTGTTTAACGCTAATATTTTTTCGTCGGCTTGTTGTTTTTCCGTAATATTCTTAAAAATACAATTGGAATATACAAAATTACCCTCCATATCCTTTGTGGCGCAACCTTCAAGTTGTATGGTGATTGTTTCTCCGGATTTGGTGATGATATCAATTAATGCATTAGAAATTTCTCCTTTGGATATAAGCTTTTTAAAACTTTCTTTCTGAGCGTTTTTATCATTGGGTGCAACTATATTATTAAAGGATGTGCCAATGATTTCTTCCCTGTTATATCCAGTTTCTTGACACCATTTATCATTTACTTTTAAAAGTATGCCATTACTGTCAAGCGATTGATAGGGAACGGGTGCGTTTTTATATAGATTTTTAAATGTGTTTTCAACGGATCTCTGCTCTGTTACTTCTTGCTGAACACCAAAGTGACCTGTGATTCTTCCCCGCTCATCATAAAGGCATGTGTAATAACCTTCAATCTGCATCTTTGTGCCATCAAATTTTTGCTCATGGGTATCTATTTTTAAACGTCCATGGTCGAAAAATTCCTTCCATACATTACGTCCGTGTTCAATATCATGTTGGAAAAAATCGCCGGGAGTTTTGTTGATAAAATCTTTTTCTGTGCCACCATACTGATCAAGCATAGCTTGATTTATTTTAGTAATTCTTTGGTGTTTGAAGGTATAGTCGAGCGCTATTTCCTTATTCGTAGTTTTATTCCATTCTATGGGCTCATCAAGCATCATAAAAAAGAAACCAATTGTGGATTGGTTGAAGAACAGTTCGTACTTTTCGTTTTTAGCTTGTAATTGCTCAAGTTGCTCTTTTATCTTCTGATAAGAAATTTCCGTTTCACCCATTCGTAAAATGTAAAAATCATATATATTCCTTGCTCAATGGAGACTATTATAATGATCCCAAGATTGTCAATAGACTTTATTAAATGTCAATTCGATAAACAAAATATACACATTACTTAAACACCGCAATGTAAGGTTTTCTACCCCGATAGCCATCGGTACGGCTGATGCCCGCTGATGTGAAGGCGTTTATCGAATGCCTAATGACAGATGATAGAAAACCTACAATTTAGTTAGAAAATGCCAAAAGGTAAAAACTCTTATGGTGGTTAATGTAATAATTGGACTAAGGTTCGGAATAATTCAAATATTCAATCGTCCCCTCTGCCCACACAATAGATTTTTTTTTGCAGGATATGGCCTTCCTCGTCCATCAAAGTAATTTGGTGTTTTCCAATGTTGGGTTGAATGGCCATCTGGTGTACAAAATTGGTTTCTCCTATATATTCATTGTCCAGATGCCAAAAAATGGTAGCGGTAGAATTACGATGCGCCACTTTTAATACCACGGCCTGGGTTTGTCCGTCGATACCGATGGGCAGGTATAGTTTGTTTGTGTTTTGTGGGTAGATAAATTCCATGACTTTGGCTTGTAAGGGTGGGCAGCCGGGATGCATAGGTGGCATCCTTTTGTATAGTGGATGGTATTTGCGATAGTACCATTCCATTACTGGCGGCAATATAAACCATTTTTCGTGTCTCATTTTGCTGGTTGGATAACAGTCCGATTGCACCCTGTAGCGTTGTGTTTCGTCTAGATGTATCAAATGATGGTACGGACAGAGTTCCCCTTTATTTCCCTGGGAGGGAATATACATAGAATCGATGTTGCAATTGGGGCCCGCTTTATAACCCGACGTTTTACAAATGGCCGTTTTCACCATATCGTCGTAGGGTGGCTGAAACCAGGTGGTTTTGGGTAAGTGACGGTAAATATCGAACAGGATTGGTCCGGCCGTGGTTCCTCCTACGATGCCTGGCCGTCCTTCTCCGGTGGCATTGCCAACCCAAACGCCTACTATATATTCCGGGGTTATGCCAATGGCCCATGCGTCGCGATAGCCAAAACTGGTCCCGGTTTTCCAGGCAATCTTTCTGCTTGAAGAAAACATCTGCCAGCCTGCTTCCTCATCCGGCCGCGCAACACCCGTTAAGGCCGCAAACGTTTGGTATGTTGCACTGGCGCCATAAACCTGACAAAATTCCGAAAGTGTACCTTGTTCTAATTCTTCGTTCTCAAACAAAATGGGCTTTTGAAAAGCATTGGTATAATATAGGTTGTGGTTTTCGGAATAATTTAGAAGGTTCCGTGCCATGGATGCATAGGCTCCCGATAGTTCAAACAGGTTGGCTTCGGCCCCTCCTAAAATTAATGAAAGTCCGTAATGATCGGGAGTGGATTTTATGGTGCTCAATCCCGTTTTTTGAAGCATATCGCAAAAACGGGCAGTGCCATATCCCTTTAGCATCCTCACCGCAGGAACATTTAACGAGCGGCTTAAAGCTTCGTTGGCCCGCACAGCCCCTGAATAAGTGCGGTTATAGTTTTTCGGGGCGAAGCTTTTGTAATATGTAGGAATGTCCGGGATCAACTGCTTGGGCAGTAATATTCCATCTTGCAAAGAGGCTGCATATAAAAAGGGTTTCAGGATGCTCCCGGTGCTGCGGGAAGCTTGAATAATGTCGACATGGTTTTGGTGGAACGGTTTTTTGACAGGAGTGGTGTTGCCGCAATATGCCAGAACTTTTCCTGTTTTAACTTCCACAACAATGGCCGCTGCATTGTGAATTTCGTTCAAACGTAATTTGCGATGATGGATGTTAACCGTTTGGTTTGTTCTCTTTTGTATGGTGTGATTCAGGGTAAGGTGATAAGTTATGCCTTCTTCCCTTTTTCTGCAATAATCCAACAAGTGAGGGGCCAGCTGTGGCAATGCATACGGATGCGCAGGAATAGGTTCTTCAAGTGCGAGTTGGTAGGTCATTGAATCCAGCTTCCCTCTCTCGCGCAACTTTTTTAATAATAGGTTTCGCTTCCGTAACAATAGCGTTCTGTTTTTGCCTGGGTGGATCAAGCCCGGAGCATTGGGTAGAACGGCTAACATAGCACTCTCGGCCCACGATAGCTGATTGGGAGGACGTTGGAAATAACGCCAGGCAGCCGCTTCTAGTCCAACTACGTTTCCTCCAAAGGGTGCGTGAGTTGCATATAGATGTAGAATTTCTTTTTTGGAGTGACTCAGTTCCAGTCGCAATGCCTGGATTATTTCAATGCCCTTGTTCCAAACCGTCCTGTTTCTTTGGGTAGCCATTCTTATCACCTGCATGGTTATTGTGCTGCCGCCACTGACTACTTTGCCTTCCGATATGTTCTGTTGTAAAGCTCGTGCAATAGAAAAAGGGTTGACACCGGGGTGTTTGTAAAAATGCTCGTCTTCAAACATTAATAAGCCAGTGGCAAATTTTTCAGGAACAGAATCTCCTTGGGGGAATCGCCACTGTCCGTCTGCAGCTATGTGCGCTCCCAATAATTCCTTGTTTTGGGCGTAGATAACGGTAGAATAGTCTACTTTAAAAAGGGGAAACCTGACAGAAGTCCAAAAGGTTGAAACAACCAATGCCAATAAGGAAAGGAGCAAGTACTGTTTTCTTTTAGTATGTGGTTTCCGCCGGTTCATTACATGGGTAGCTCATTCTGTAAATTGTTAAAGTACCATATAAAAACATTCATCACCACTTTTTTTCCTCTTTTTATGGGAATAATATCAGGTGTTTCAATTGCGTTTTCAAAGTAAGGTGCCAATTCCGGTTTGGGTTCCCGATAATATAACGAAGTGGTAATGTAACATGCGTCTCCGCCCAAACTTACCCCACCTCTTATTGTATTGGTTCTTTTATAAATATGCTGACTCTTGATGTCTCCCAATACAAAAAGTTGTTTGTTGTTGGGTAGGGCAAAGTAATAGTCCAGATGGCCTGCAGGGAACCATTTATGGGTTAACAGAACATAGTCCTTTTGAACAAGTCCCGAATCTACAGCTGAATTCAGGTGGGCGTTAAGTTGTTCACCTACACTATCCCAGGCATACAGGTCGATAGTAGGATCGTTTTTTCCTAGTTTTGTTGCATTATCATCTTTGCTTAATGGGATGATTCCTAAATGTATCTGAAAAAGGGCAATGGTAATAATAAATAATATAAAAGTATTTCCACCCACAACATATCTTACCGCAGCTTTGTGCGACTTCTTCATCAAGTGCGAGGTATAATAAATGGCAGCTACTACCAACAGGCCGTTATAACCGGGACCGCTCCAGTGAGGAAGTGTTCCGCTATACATCGACATTCCTAAAACCAACGCCGATAACGGAACACCGGTAAGGATTAAAAAGGCAATGGGCTTAGAAATGGCCCATTCTCTGTTTTTGAAAAAATAAACGAGACTGACCACGATCAAAACCACGTTAAAGGGATTGTTGTAAAAAATCTGTCCGAAGAATTCGGGGAAGAAATTTTTGAAGTTGGGCCAGAAAGAACCACTGCCCACCCTCTCGCTATGGAAATTGAAGCTTGATAAATCGTTGAAGTAGTTCCAAAGGATAACCGGCGTAAAAATGACCAGTGAGATAAGCAATGAGAGAACAAAAGCCCGGCTAAATACCTTCCTGTAATTGTAAACCAGAAAATATAGCCCTGCTCCACCCCATAAAAACACGCCGTGATATTTGCTGAGCATGGCAAATCCAACTGTCACACCATATAGGTAAATGTATTTGTCATGTTCCGTTTGGATATACCGAACAAAAAGATACAACGCACCTACCCAAAATAAGCTTTGAGGCGTGTCGGGTAAAATAAATGTGCCCACAATTATAGATGCATAAATAGACGCAGAAGCCAGCAGGGCGGCAATAATACCCGTTTGTCTGTCTTTTAGAATACACCCCATCTTGTACAACAGAAAAATATTGGCAGAACCAATCATCAATGAACCCAATCGTATAAAAACTTCATCCATTAACCTCATGTCCAGAGTGGTTAATCGCATTAGAAGGCTGATCATCGGTGGATGATCGAAGAAGCTCCAATCGGGATATAATCCGTACGAAACGTAATATACTTCGTCAATGCCAAAATTTGTGAAGGCGGCAACGATAAACCTAAAAATAAAATTGACAATTAATATATAATAAATTGCTTTTCTGTTGTTTGTGAATGCAGTGAACATGTAATTTTATATCCAGTTAATTAAATAATGCCATATGGTATAATGCCTATCGACTTCCAGCGTCGCAAAACAAGAGAAGCGAAGTCGATATTTTGGAAGCAAATTGGTATTATATGAAAATTTCAGGGTTTGAATATAACAATAGATCGTTAGATTTAAACCCCTTATCGGCAAACAAGTGTCATGTCATTCCTGAAGCGGAGGGTAAGTTGAACATAAAATTGTTATTAGACTTCATCTAAATGTCAATCTGATGAACAAAATCTAAATATGACTTAAGCACAGCCAAGTAAGATCTTCTCTCCCGTTAGCAATTGGAACCGCTAATACCTGCAAGCATGAAGGAATTTCTCAAAAGCCAAATGACCGATTTCGGGTGAAGTTTTTTTTATGGCAAGGCAAAGAATCTGTGCATAGCAGCGATCGGAAAATGATTTTGAACCAGGCTTGTGCTTAGAATTAATATAAAACTACAAACGGTTTTAAATTTTGTGAAACCTCAAAATGTGTTATGATTCCTTGTAGGCAATGGGATATATATTTTGTAAAATGAATTTATATTCTGGTTTTAGCCCAAAAGTGATATTTTGATATTGACATTGTGAAAATAAGTTTATTACTTTATTATATCATTTTGCAATGATCGGGAATCAAAATATTTGCAAAACAATTTCAATATGCAACCTAAGTTGAATATGGTGCTGTGAATTAGGGGTTTTTGATGGTGTATTTAATGTTGACCTGTGCCTGCCACCTTAAATAAACTTCCTATCTCAATTTCTACCATAGTTAGTAAATAAACAAATGATAACCTTTGATAAAGAATAGGTGTATCGTTCGTTTGGAATTGTTGTTTAACCTAATATTTTGATATGATGAAAATTTTAACCCTGATTACTATGAATTCTCCCGTGAGCATGCTCTTTCCTATCTGTCATTATCTCAAAATAGAATACGGACATATTAAAATCCAAAAGCAAGAAAAGCCGCTTTTAAAAATCAATCTCCTACGTTTTAGTTGGAATGCTACAAAGCATTAAGTAAGCCTTGCAAAGCCTAACGCAGGTCTTGCAAAGCGTTCAGCGAACATTACAAAGCACCTCGCACACGTTGCAAAACGTGCTGCATGTGTTGCAACATTCTTCGGCAATGGACGGGGTGAGTTGGACAGACTTACAACGATGTTGACAATAGTTGCGATAATATTGAGAATGTTGAAATACACCAAATAATAAAGAGCTGCAACTTTAAAAGGTTGTGGCTCTTTGTTGTCTTTGGTAGGAATTGTATTCTGGTTCTAACATATGTTTTCAAGTTCGGATTTCAAATCCTTAGCTGTTGACTACAGGGCAACAATTTATGGCTTGATTAGATTTATATGGTGGTTATTGCACGGATGAATATCCGCGCTAACTGGTTTGTATGGTGGTTATTGCACAGATTGCAAATCTGCGCTGACGAGTTAGGGCAGGAGCTAGCGCCAGCATGTGTATTTAGTATCAAGAATCTGCGAACATCCAAAAATATCAGAAACAAATATGAGCACGGGGATTTCCCCTTTAGGGGTTAGGGGTAAAGTACAGGAAAATTGGCATAAGTTTAAATCTCCTCTTCCTGTTTGTTAAATTAGACGCATTTATCCTTATCTTCGAAATAAAAAAGCACATGAAATTGTTAGGGAATTTAATATGGCTGATTTTCGGAGGATTTATGATTGCGCTTGAGTATCTGATTGCCAGTGTAATTTTAATGATAACCATAGTGGGTATCCCATTTGGGTTGCAGACCATTAAATTGGCCAGCCTTGCTTTTTGGCCTTTCGGACATAAAGCTGTTCCTGCCCATAGGGCTTCCGGATGTTTGTACACCCTGATGAATGTGATATGGATATTGGTGGGAGGAATATGGATCGCACTTTCTCATTTGTTTTGGGGACTGGTTCTTTGCATTACAATAATAGGAATTCCTTTCGGGAAGCAACATTTTAAGTTGGCATCCGTAGCATTAACACCGTTCGGAAGGGATATAATATGATTTTTTGGATATATGCTATAATTAATAGGCCGATAGTCTTCCAAAGTCTCGGAACTACTGAAGCGAAGTAGTGTGACGGTTTAGAATTTTATCGGTATTCGATATCAAGATTAAATATTTGTTTATGAAGAATTTTATCAGTAATCTTTTAAAGACCGTTGGCAAATTTATATTACGTTATGGTTTGGGCCTGGTTATTATCTGGTTGGGATTTTTAAAGTTCAAAAACACCGAGGCAGAATATACACATCAATTGATATCAGGAGGATATTTGTCGGTGGTTTTAAAGTATATCACGCCTTATGCATTAAACCACATAATGGCATACTTTCAAATACTGGTAGGTGTGTTTATCATGCTCAAACCTGTGTCCCGTCATCTGTCGTTTTGGGGCGGCATGTTGGCGGCCATCATGTTTATGTTCAGTATTTCCTTTTTGTTTACCACACAGGTAGTCTGGGAAACAGGATACGGTTTTCCTGAGCTGTCAAAAGTGGGACAAACGGTGTTGAAGGACTTTGTTTTATTTGGTGCGGCAGCATGGTGCGTGGGCGATAGTATTTAAATGCAGTTTATTGGTCAATTGTCATTGGGAGGAGTCAACTTAAATTTAATTTCGACGGGAATATTTTAGTATTGACAAATGCCAAGCATAATGTAAGTTCCGCACTGCCTGTTCTGCTGTATTGCAGTAGGCTCCCAAATACAAGAACGAAAAAAAACTATATTAACCAATGTTTTCGTTGAGGTGGGGTTTGCCGTCTGTGCGAATCGGCCTCCTGAAAATTATCATAAAACTCGAAGCAGAGCCCTAGTAATACCGGGAAGCTTCGAACTTGTTCGAAGATCACCCGGCTGTACTTAGGCTGTGTAAAGTGGCACAGGCTGTTTTTAGGGCAGCCTTATCCTTTTTGCTTCCCTGCCTGTCAGCAGACAGGGTTTTTGGGTCGAGCTAAAAATAATCAGCCCTCCGGCTGGAGGAGAGTAGTGATCTTTAATAGAAGTAAGGATATTTCAGTGTAAAATTATTTGAGGATGATGTTATTGTCCGAGAGGTGTTTTGTCGTATAAGGAGTAGCTTAATTACTCGCTGTTGATTTCTATAATAAAATTAAGGTATTCAATCAAAATATGAAATGCTATGTTATTTCATAATAAAAAGAGCGTGAGGTATAATTGAAAAAATAAAAAGTCGTAAATTGTTATGTAATGAGTAAAAAAGTTTGTGTTTTTTGTGCGTCCAGTTCAAAAATAGATAAGGTATATATAGATGCGGCTGTTGAGCTGGGAAAGATTTTGGTGAAAGAAGGCTTTGGCATGAAATACGGTGGGGGAGCTATTGGATTAATGGGCGCGGTCGCAAATAGTATGCTAGCCTGCGGTGGCGAGGTTACGGGTGTTATCCCTCGTTTTATGGTTGAGGTAGAGTGGGAACATAAAGGCGTCAAGGATATGGTACATGTGGATACCATGGCACAGCGAAAAGAGCTTATGGTTAAGGATGTTGAGGCCGTAATAACACTTCCGGGCAGCACCGGAACATTAGAGGAACTCTTTGAAGTGTTATCCAACAAAAAGCTGGGGCTATTTACCAAACCGGTCATACTGATAAATACGAACGGTTTCTTTGATCCCCTGATCCAAATGCTCAACAAAATGATAGACGAAAACTTTATGCGTGTGGAGCATGGTGAGCTTTGGTCCATCATTGATGATCCCAAAGATATCCTCAAGGCTATAGAAGACAATAAGTACTGGGTGGATGATCCTATTAAGATTGCTGGCGTATAGAGGCAGCTAAAATCAAACAAATTATTATTTTTGGACAAAAATTTTGAATGAAGAACACAAGGGTCAACATATCCGCATTGAAACAGGATACGGTAAAAGTAAATCGGGAATCGATCTCGATAGAGCTACCATCCGTAAACCAGGTTAAAGTTGATGCCCCAAAGGGGGTTGCCGAGATTCCCGAAGTTCCAAAGCGATTTCAAAAACCTAAACAAAATATAAAACCTAAAGAGGTTGTTTTTATACCCTCGGCAAAGGATTCCATCGAATTTAATTTGAAAACCAGAATAACCGAAGGTGAGGGTGTGTTAACCAACACGGTTGTTCGCGATTTTCTGGAACCCATTCCCCGAAGCGATAAGCAATGGATAGCAGGAGAGACTACTCAAGGTATTGCCGATTATCAGGTTAGCCCGGACGAAATAAAAACTGTTGGCACGGATAGGGCTCAGGTAAGCAGGCCGGCAGTAATTCAAAGAGACACATCGGTTAGTTTAAGTACGATTAACTCAAAAAAGTTAACTACCGATTCTTCGTCGGTATTGATTAATCAGCCGGCAAGTCAGATGGCCGAAACGGTAGCTGAAAACATTGATCATAAGTTTTTTAAGGAGAGTGATTATGCAAAAGATGTTTTAACGGGACTGTTAATATTATCGGTGGCCATAACAGGTGTTATTCGCTTAACCAATTTTAAATTCATGCGCGAGTTGTTTTCGTCGGTGGTATTTGGTCAATTTGCCCGAAAAATGCTAAAAACCGAAAGTCTTCGGAATCAGAAAGCGGCTTTTGCGTTAAATGCCTTGTTTCTTTTTAATGCAGCCCTTTTTATTTATGAATATGTCAGTTACAACCAAATTAATGTTTTAAATAGCAACGGATTGTTAATTATACCGATCGCTATGGCGGTTGTATTGGGGTTCGGTCTTATAAAAGGTTTGTTGTATCGTTTTGTGGCTTATGTGTTTGAGTGTAAGCAAAAAACGGGCGAGTATATCTTTTATGCCAGGTTGCACGATAAGATATTTGGTTTGGTGATCTTACCCGTAATTCTGGTCATTCCATACATAGATGAAAGTATGGTGCCAATGCTGCTTAACTTGGGCATCGGAGTCTTTGTTTTACTCTATCTGATACAATTATTTAGAGGTTTAACAATTATTTTAAAAAATGTGGCTTCATTATTTTACATGTTTTTGTATCTTTGTGCCCTAGAAATTTTGCCGTTGGTTATTATGTATAATATACTAAATAATTAGGCATTAGCAACAGTGAAATTAAAATAAACAGCGTTTTGAAAATTAAAAGAATACTGGTTTCCCAGCCAAAACCTCAAACAGAAAAGTCTCCCTACTTTGAATTGGCAGATAAAAACAATGTAAAAATTGATTTTCGTCCTTTTATTCAGGTAGAGAGTGTGCCCACGAAAGAATTCCGCGCCCAGAAAGTTAGTTTACTTGACCATACTGCGGTTATTTTTACCAGTAGAACTGCCATCGACAATTATTTTAGGGTTGCCGAAGAGATGAGAATCACTGTGCCTGACTCCATGAAATATTTCTGTATTTCGGAAGCCACGGCTTACTATTTGCAGAAATATATAGTGTATCGTAAAAGAAAGATTTTTTATTCTACCGGAAAGTTTCCGGATTTGATTGAGGTGATCAAGAAGCATAAGGACGAAACATATTTGGTGCCACTTTCGGATATACATAAGCAGGAGATCCCTGATTTATTGGAAAAAAATAAAATTAAGTACTCAAAAGCGATACTTTACAGAACTGTCAGTAGCGACTTGAGTGATTTGAAAGATATCAATTACGATATTTTGGTGTTTTTTAGCCCTTCGGGAATTGCAAGTTTGTTACAAAACTTTCCGGGATGGGACCAAAAGGAGACCAAAATTGCGTCCTTTGGACCGGCAACTGCAAAAGCGGTAAAAGAAGCAGGTTATCGGCTGGACATACAGGCACCAATGCCGCAGGCACCGTCTATGACAATGGCTTTGGACCAGTTTATCAAAAAGCACAATAAAGCTCAGAAATAGTCGAAATCTAAGATATGTGATAAATGAAGGGCATTGAAAAATGCCCTTTTTTTCGCCCAAAAATAAAGTGTAAATGGTATAAAATGCCGCAACAATCGTTTAATTATCCTAAAAAAGATAGGTTATGCAGCCACTCAGTTATCGAAGAGCTGTTTGCGAAGGGTACTTCTTTTGTTTGCTTTCCGTTTAGGGTAATATATCTAAGCATTGATTTGCCTGAGGATGTGCCTGCACAGGTCATGTTTAGCGTATCAAAAAAGAGGTTTAAAAGAGCTGTGCACCGCAACTTGTTGAAACGGAGATGCCGTGAAGCGTACCGGCTGAAAAGGGGAGAGTTGATGGAATATTTGGTAAAATCGGATCAACACATTGCTTTTGCGATGATTTATATATCCGGCGAGCAGTTACCGTTCGCCAACATTCGGAAGGGGATGGAAAAATCGTTGAAGAAATTAAGGGAATGTTTAAGCCAGTAAAAGGATGGCCATGAAGTTGTTGAGTAAGTTATTGGAATATATAAAGGCAGCAGTTGTTTTTATTTTAATTATACCCATTAAAATATACCAACTTACGATTTCTCCTTTGTTGGGTGCTTCGTGCCGGTATACGCCAACTTGTTCAACATATAGCATACAGGCATTAAAAAAATACGGTCCGATAAAAGGAACGTATTTGGCCATTAAAAGAATAATGAGATGTAATCCATGGGGCGGACACGGTCATGACCCGGTACCGTAATGCCACCCTTACTATTTTAAAAATCATAACGGAAAATAACTATAAAAAGTTTATTTTCGTGCGTTAAACTATATTATAATGGAAACTACCAGACAAAAGAAGATATCGAGGTTGTTACAGCGCGAGCTAAGCGAAATATTTTTGCGCGAAGCTAAGCCGTTGACGTTGGGGACGATGGTTTCGGTTTCAAAAGTAAGAGTGTCGCCTGATTTAGGATTGGCCAAAGCATATATCAGCATTTTCCCTGCCGATAAAAAGGATGATGTTTACAGCGAGATCGATAAGGGTACTTCGGGAATCCGTCGATATTTAGGAATGAGGGTTGGCAAACAATTGAGGTTGGTGCCAAACCTGCAGTTTTTTGTAGACGATTCGTTGGATTACATTGATAATATAGACCGCTTGTTAAACGAATAATAACCATGCAGTACGATCCTATTAAAAAGAGCCTGGGCAAGGTTTTTAACCAGTCGCCTTCCATGCGGATTCTGTTTTACAAACTGTTGGACCTGCTTTTATTGCGTTCGTGGCATATCCGTAAGGAAATAAAAACGTGGTCGAAAAAGGTGGCCAGCGATATAAAAGTGTTGGATGCAGGTTCTGGTTTTGGGCAGTATGTATATTACCTATCCTCGAAAAATAAAGGTTGGGATATTACCGGTGTAGACGTGAAAAAAGAGCAGATAGAGGATTGCAACGCGTTTTTTACAAAGATAAATCGTCAGGATAGGGTTAAGTTTGCATATGCCGACCTCACAAAGCTGGAAGTTGAAGGACTATATGACCTTGTGGTTTCGGTTGATGTGATGGAGCATATCGAAGATGACGAAGGCGTGTTCAAAAATATATACCATGCGATGAACCCGGGCGGCATGATGCTTATTTCAACACCCAGCGACCAGGGAGGTTCTGATGCGCATCACCACGAAGCGGAGCACACAGATGGTGTTACAGGATTTATCGATGAGCATGTGCGCGATGGATATAACCTGCAAGAAATTGTACAGAAACTTAAAAAGGCCGGGTTTAAAGATGTTGATGCACGCTACTCCTATGGCTGGCCCGGGAAGATCTCATGGAAACTGTCCATGAAATATCCTATCGTAATGCTAAATGCTTCCAAGGTGTTTTTTATTCTATTACCATTTTATTACCTGGTTACATTCCCTATTTCGTTTATCTTAAATATGCTGGATGTTAGGGGGAATCATAAACGAGGTACCGGCCTGATTGTAAAAGCATTTAAATAATGGGGACACTTTGCCTGTGAAACTAATCTTTCAAATAGCGTTAAAGTTTCTTTTCGGAAAAAAGTCGAAAGGAATCATTAATGTTATTTCCACTATTTCTATTGTTGGAGTAGGAGTGGGTTCACTGGCACTATTGGCCGTGTTGTCGGTTTTTAATGGTTTACATGGGTTAATTGGTAGTTTCTACGGTTCGTTTGATCCCGATTTTAAAATAGAGAGCGTTGAAGGGAAGTTTTATTCGATGGATTCCATTGATATAAAGCAGATTAAAAGATTGGAGGAAGTGTTACAAATATCTCCGGTTGTAGCGGATAATGCCCTGCTTAAATATAATGAGCGAAGGGTAACAGGCGTCGTATTGGGTGTAGATTCCACTTTCACTCAAGTGAGTCAACTGGATTCCATCATAGTGGATGGAAAGTTCAATATGAGAGATAAACACGGGTATGGTGGCGCTATTGGGTATGAGCTGGCACACCAGCTGGCCATACGACCCACCTTTTTGACACCCCTGGTGATATATGTTCCCCAACGAAACAAAAAAATTAACTTAATGCGGCCCGATGATGCGTTTAATTGGCAATATGTGCATCCCAAGGGCATTTTTATGGTGAAGCAAAAGGAATATGATTCCCAGTACCTGATTATTGATATTGCGCTGGCCAGACAGCTTTTCCAGTTTAAAGATTCTGAAGTGAGCTATTTGGCGGTCGCAGTAAAAAAAGAGACTTCGGTAGATCATGTTCAGGGTAAAATCCAAAATATTTTGGGAAAGGGCTTTACGGTAAAAAACAGGCAGCAGCAGCATGCCAGTTTTTATAAACTGATGGGCGTAGAGAAACTGATGTCGTATCTGATACTTTGTTTTATCCTTATTATAGCCACCTTCAATCTAATAGGTACCATGTCGATGCTTATCTTTGATAAAAAGGAAGGGATTAAAACTTTGAAAAGTATCGGTGCCGATAAAAAAATGGTGACACGTGTATTTTTGCTGGAAGGATGGCTGATTTCGCTGATTGGCGTGATAGCTGGAGTTGGGTTGGGTGCAGTCCTGGTTTTGGCCCAGCAATATCTGGGTATTATAAAGTTTGCGGGTGGGGGTAATTTTGTGGTGGATGCTTATCCGGTAAAACTTATTCTTTCCGATGTTTTTGTATCTATTATTACCGTTACTTCTATTGGTTTTTTAGCCACGCTTTATCCTGTAAAGGTAATTGTGGCTAATTATTTCGATGAGGTAAACTGATTTTCTCGATTTCTATTCTTAAGATCCTCAACTAAGATGATAAATTAGTTTCCAGAACTTGCAGCCCGGCATAAATGATGTTTCGCAGGATATTAGAACCAATTTTAGCACCACATTTCTGACATTTAAAAAATCAAAACAAACTGAGTTGTTGCGCATAATTTTCAGGGTTTTCCAATCGAAGCAGTTTCTTTTTTGCATGCAGGCCTCCGGCATATCCAACCAATTTACCATCAGAACCAATTATCCTGTGGCAGGGCACAATGATTGAAATGGCATTGGCTCCGTTGGCCGAAGCAACAGCTCGTATGGCTTTTTCATTACCCAAGTCTCTTGAAAGTTCAAGGTAGCTCGATGTTTCGCCAAACGGGATGCGAATAAGTTGTTGCCATACCTTCTGTTGGAAATCAGTGCCTACCAACTTTAAAGGAATGTCGAATTGGCTTCTTTCCGCTTGAAAATATGCTGTCAGTTGTTGAATGGTTTCTTGATTTATTTCAGAACCACCTTCTTCATATCTGGCGTCTAATCCCTTTTGAATGCGCTGATCAATTTGGTTTCGCATTTTTCTGTAACGCCAATCGCAGAGGCATAGCTCACCCCCAAATGAACCGATAATAAGTTCACCTATTGGTGTTTTAAAATATGTAGTGATAATGTTCATGCCTTAGTGAATGGGTCAATATTGCTTTGGCGTGAAGCAACTCGCTGTCCCTTGAAAATTATTTTAGACAGGTAGTTCAGTTGTAAAGTGTCGTGTTCGATAACATTAGTATTTATGGTTTTAATATTAACGATGCGAATCTGCGGTTGAACCTTTTCAGGTATCTTGGTTTTAAGGTTGGGCATGCGCGGGTTTTTCCCGCGTATGTTATCCTTAAGCGCATTCCTTGGTTTAATAATTTTGTAAACTTCCACCTTTTGCAAAGTTTAAAATTTTGGAAAACGCGTAGCAGGGATCCAAGAACTGCAGACTATCTAGCATCTACTAAAGATACGCAATCTGCATATTTATCTTTGATCTCGTCCAAACAGTTATGAACTTCTTCTGCCGTGTTGGCTCTTAGCATTTTTATTTTCAAATCCCTGAAATCGTGTAAACCTTTAAAGGTAATAGCCAGATGACGGCGCATATGCAGTATTCCCCTTCTTTCACCCAACCACTCGATGCTGTTGTTTAGGTGTTCCCGGATCATTTCAACATGTTCGGGAATCTTGGGCGCTGGCAATAGTTCACCCGTATCCAAATAATGGCGAACTTCCTTAAAAATCCATGGTCGTCCTATGGAAGGGCGGCCAATCATCAAAGCATCAACGCCATACCTGTCCAGGTATTGTTTTGCCTTTTGCGGACTGGTTAAGTCGCCATTTCCGATGATCGGAATATGCATCCTCGGATTGTTCTTTACTTCACCGATCAAGGTCCAGTCAGCCTCGCCATTGTACATTTGAGCGCGGGTTCTGCCGTGAATGGTCAAAGCTTTGATACCTGTGTCCTGAAGTTTTTCCGCAACATCAACAATTATCTTCGAATCTTCGTCCCATCCCAAACGGGTTTTAACGGTAACGGGTAACTTAACCGCATCCACAATCATCGAAGTCATCTCAATCATCTTAGGGATATCCCTAAGCATGCCCGATCCTGCGCCCTTGGTTGCTATTTTTTTGACGGGACAGCCATAGTTGATGTCTATCAGTTCCGGTCCTGCTTCCTCGGCAATTTTTGCGGCTTCCACCATGGCTTCAATATTCTTCCCATACAGTTGGATGCCAACGGGACGTTCTTGGTCGAATATCTTAAGCTTGCGTTGCGTTTTCTCGATGCTTCGGACCAATGCATCCGCCGAAACAAATTCGGTATACATTAAGTCGGCACCGTACTTTTTGCATAACAACCTAAATGAAGGATCGGTCACATCTTCCATGGGTGCCAACAAAAGCGGATCTTTCCTCAGCTCTAAATTCCCTATCTTCACTTTTCAGTTATTAATTTATCCAACAATGCTTTTGATTTGTCGCTGTCCCATTTTGCCGCTCCCTTTTTCCGCACCACCAATTCGCCATTTTTCGAGATAACATAGGTGGCCGGAATGCTGTTGGAATATAACAATTTAGGGATTTCGTCCATGTAAGTGTTCGATGAAATCGTATAGCCCTTTTTTTCAAGAAAAGATTTTATTTTAGAACCGTCTTCATTGCTTACCAAAACAAATTCAACTTTGTCTTTGTATTCTTTGTACAGCGCATCAATTGAGCCAAGTTCAGCAACGCATGGAGGGCACCAGGTAGCCCACAGGTTAAGAAATACAACTTTCCCTTTTAAATCTGCAAAATGCTTTGTCTGTCCTTGTAAATCGCGATATCGCCAATCGTAATCCTTATCCGTTAGTTGGGTTTTGTTCGATGACTCTTTGGGAGAGGACATAGTATACCGAATAACAAAGGAACTGATGGTTTTACGGGTGGGTGGATTTATCATGGCAATAAATAAAAACAGAAACAAAAAGTCAATGACAATGCCAGCTTTTGTTTTTCGGGCTTTATATTTATTCCATTGTGTTTTTAAAAAGTTTTCCATATTACATTTTCCTAAAAGTTAACCAAACAGGCCATTTCATGCTTTTGTAGCTTGTTCCTGTGGTATTCGTAATTTCCATTCGTAACGTTTTGTACTGTTCAAGGCCTTCTACTTTAGAATAGAACTTTTGCGCATCGATATTGAATTTATGCCCTGTTCCGGGAGTCAATGTTATGGGGAAATAATTCTGTCCGCCGATATTTTTAATCACAAACTCCCTTTTTTTCTTTCCTTTAAAGAATGCGAGCGTTGGATTGTTAAAAGAAATGGAAGTATTGGTTTTGTTGATAAGGAACACTTTTAAGATAAGGTTGCCCGTATTCTTTTGTTTGTAATGATCTACCTTGAAAATAACCACCCGGGGAAACAGCTTGTCCAGCCAGCCGTATCGTTTGGCCACGAAAAAGCCAAGAATGACCGCGGCCATCAGCAGCAAATGTGTAAAATCGGTTTGTGGTTGCCGGGGTTGTTCTTCCGGTGGGGCTTCTTGCGGAATGCCTTGTTCTTGGGCACTGGGGGTGATTTCCTGTACTTGTGGTGCTGAAGTGCGTTCGGGCGGAAGGGCCCCTCTGCTACATATTTGTAACATAAAAACGGTTCCTAGCAGCACATAAATAACCACCCTGTTTTTATGAACAAAGGCGATAAAATCTTTCAGTTGTTTATTCATTTTTTTCTAGGCTCAATCTTTTCGGGAAAAGGAAGTAATCCTTTATAATTAATATAGAATTCGCCGCCGGTAACCGGTCTGGCCATTTCATCATCCGTTTGGCCGTTGGCGTTGGCTATGCCCACACTGGCATACCAACATGTTGCATTGTGCTTTTTGCCCAGTTCCTGAACTTGTCCAATCACCTCGGGTAGAATAATGCCCATATCGGGATAGTAGCAGGTTTTTACCACTACCATATGAAACTTATCATCTTTCTTGGCCAGAATCTGCGGGTTCACGTCCAGTTCCTTTCTTACGTTTAGAACTTCGTATCCCTTATCCACCATATCCTTGTACACCACCTTAATTCCCAGAAAATGTAACTCTTCCAGGTTCATCACATCTGCCATTGCTTTTGTTTTTTTTATGGCGCAAAAATGCGAAAATTATAGCACATTCCCAAGTGGCTGAAAACCTCGCACATCGCAACTAAAAACAGCGCTTATGGATGTTCGTAAATCTAATTGTTGTTTAATAAATAGAGATTATTATTTTAGGGAAGTTGTTAAGCCGGAAGCATAACAGTTCGTGGGTCTGGTTTGTTCCATCAGTAAATCGC
Organism: Saccharicrinis sp. 156; assembly: GCF_050589685.1. Classification (NCBI taxonomy): domain Bacteria; kingdom Pseudomonadati; phylum Bacteroidota; class Bacteroidia; order Marinilabiliales; family Marinilabiliaceae; genus Saccharicrinis; species Saccharicrinis sp. 156. Next base: position 2,887 of record NZ_JBNGOS010000016.1, on the reverse strand, counting down.
TATTCTTCTCCCAGGGCAAAAATAAAATTCGAATTCGGGTATTCCGGTGCAAATTTATTTTCGAGTGAAGTTTCTATCTTCTTCAGTTCGCTTAAGAAATTATCAGAGGGCTCCCCTCCGAACTTGTCTATTTGCACGATAAATTTAAATTGGCGGTTTTTATGTTTTTGAACGTTATTGGCAGTATCAAAAATCAATCGTTGAATATCGAACAGTAATCGTTTCTCGTCCATATTTCCAATCAAAAAGGCAATACAAGGATTCTTAGCGGTGTTTTCATCCGTTTCAATAGCATTGCACGAGCTTTCTTCAAAATCGGGCGCTTCAACGGTGTAGAAAATATTATCCTCTAAATTACTAAACTCAATGCCGCCAATGGGTTGAAGGGTTTCCTTATTCACCAACTGAAAAAATACCAAACCTTTATCGAACCACTTACTATATCCTTTGTAAAGAAAATAGTTGAGTTCTTTTCCTTCTTGTACCATGCTAACAAAGTCGGTAATTACAAAGGCTTCCGATTCGTACTGTTTCAAGGTTTTAAATACAAACTCATTGGAGAAGGCATCCATTGTCAAATCGACTTCATTGCCAAAATTGGAACGAATGAGAATCCTATTTTTCTCTTTCAATCCCGCCGTGTTATTTTCCAACATCTGAAGGTTGGTTTTAGTAATCAACTTTTTTAATATAACGGCTGCTTCTAAATAATCCATAGGCGTAATGTTGTATTGTGTTTGCAAAAATATTAAAAATATAGCGTATATAATAAATGCATTAGGGGTATTATAGCCAAAAAAACATAAAATATGATTTTGTGGTACATTTTCAGCGTATTCCTGGAATAAGATTAAAAATAGATTTTTATTAGATTTGGATCGAAATTAAACTGTAAGCGCTTTGAAACATTATGCCATAGAGTATTTAAACATGAAAGGTAGTTGGATGCAAAACTTGTTGAAAGGGCAGGGTGAGGTTCAATACCTAAAAAATAAAACCGGGTTATTGTTTTCTACTATTACCCTGGAGCATATGATTGAGGAGGAAGTGCGCCACGAAAGATTTCTATTGTCGGATGGATCGGGCAGGAGTATTAGGACTTTTAGTAGTGGCGAGCAACGAAAGGCATTACTGAGGTATCAGATGAGGCAAGGACCCGATTTTTTGGTGCTGGATAATCCATTTGACTGTTTGGATGCAGAATCCGTAACTCATTTAAAACAGCAGTTAATCAATGTGGCCGAATCTATTCCAATAGTCCAGGTTTTTAAACGGCACGAAGATATTATGCCTTTTGTAACCGATGTTTTGGTACTTGAAAAGGAACGTTTGTTGAAGAGTTATCCGATAGATAAATTTGAGCAATTGCACCTTCATTCGGAAAAGGCAAATTTAAAATCGGATATCCCCGCTCCTTTAAGGGCGTTTGAAAACACGCCCGGGGTTTTAGTGGAGTTTCGTAATGTGCATGTAAGTTATGATAACAGGGTAATTGTACGAAACATTAACTGGAAAGTCAAAAGAGGGGAGTTCTGGCATTTAAAAGGACCCAATGGTTCGGGCAAGACAACACTTCTCACCATGATATACGGGGATAATCCGAAAGCCTATGGACAGGATCTGTTTTTGTTTGGAAACAGAAAAGGTAGCGGGGAGAGTGTCTGGGATATCAAGGAAAGGATGGGATATTTTACACCTTCCATGACGGAGCTCTTTCAAAGTAATCATTCCGTTGAGCAAATGGTTATATCGGGCTTGGTCGATAGCGTTGGTTTATATTTAAAACCTTCGGACCAACAAAGGCATATTGCGCAAAACTGGCTTAAAGTGCTTAATTTGTCGCCCAAAAAAGATGAGCGTTTTTATAGGTTGTCTCAAGTGGATCAGCGACTGGTGTTGATTGCACGGGCCATGATAAAACATCCTCCCTTGCTTATTTTAGATGAACCTTCCACTGGGTTGGATGATTACAGTGCTTCGCTGATGGTTGAACTGATCCATAAAATCGCCAAAGAAAGCCATACGGCAATTATCTACGTTTCGCATAGGAAAGAAAAAGGGTTAAATCCGCAATTTACTTTTGAGTTAAGATCAACCGAAGAAGGCTCGATAGGAGAAGTTGTTTGAAAGGTCCATGCAATAGCGTTTTTAAGGCACTTTTAGTACTTGCTGTACTTCTGTGATTAAAATTATTTTAAGTAAGAGGAATGGTTTTGGCGTGCTGTAAATAAGTCTAAAGTCTCTTCCCTAAATTCTTCGGGACTACTTGTTTTGAACTTGATTCGGAAGGTTATCAAAATTCGAATGATCTGCTAATTTAACAACGTTTAATATTTTTTTGTATCACTTCACGTAGATATGCGCTATATTTGTAATGTAGATTTTTTTTCATAGATTTAGATTTAGTTAACAAAGCTGATTTTAAGGGTAAAGGATAGATGTTTCCATCTATCCTTTTTTTTATGCTTTTATCCAGGATTATTCTAGATTTCACTCTTCTAATTTATGGCCTTTCATGGTATGATGAGATTGTCTCTATTTGGTTTATGTTAAAGTTTAACCTTAAAATAAATGAATAAAACCAGCAAGAGAGCCTGGCAAGAATAATTAAGGCTGTAAAAATTAAAGTACCTCCAAAGTTCAGAGTTGTTGTTGCATTATTTATGGAGTGCTTTGTTACTAATAAAGGAGACAATAAATGCTGATAGATTATTTCCCGAAGAGTATTGAAGGTATTTATATTGGTTGAATATTGTTCTCTTATAATGGATAAAATAAAAAAAACCACCCTCCGGGGTGGTTTTAATAAGTAGTCTCTGCACGTAAACCCGATATGTATTCACGCTCAACTGGTTAGTGTTGAAAACTAGTTAGAATCTTTATGGGT
>NZ_JBNGOS010000015.1:0-137509 GCF_050589685.1 Saccharicrinis sp. 156 | reverse complement strand
GTCCGTCTGTGTATGTGTTTTTGTACCAATAGGTTCCCTTAAGTTAACGGCTATGGATTACTTTCGGGAGCATCGTTATGGTGAGTTGAAAGTGATGCAACGAAGTGTCTTGTTTTAAAGTAATTTCAATGTGTAATAGAAATTCTAATGCATATTGTGGATTTAAACTACTGCTTTATTTCTTTTTTTGCCAATCTTATGAATTTTGTTCATTTTTGTAATTCTCAAATTATATTTCAGTAAGGTAAATCGATGGAATGAAATCTAATCCCAATTATACGATTAAAGATATTGCACAAATGGCAGGTGTTTCCAGAGGAACAGTCGACAGGGTAATACATGGAAGGGGTATTGTATCAAAAGATACATATAATAAAATTAAACTGATTTTAGATAGAATTGATTACCAACCAAATTTAGCAGCACAGTCGTTGCGTAAAGGTGCATTGTTTAAAATAGCGGTTTTGGTTCCTGATGGAGATTTGGATAGTTACTGGAAGCGCGCAATGACTGGCATTGAAAAAGCCATTAAAGAACTCTCTTTTGTTGGTGTAAACGTAAGTATGCATTTGTTTAATTCTTTAAAAGAGGTAAGCTTTACTTATAATGCAAACCAAGTTTTAAAGGAAGGATGCGACGGAGTTTTGGTTGCGCCTATTTTTTATAATGAAGCAATTGAGTTTTTCAAAAAGTGTGAGGAAAGAGGTATTTCATATGCAACATTTAATACGGATATAAAAGAAATTAACGCACTTTGTCATGTTGGCCAGGATTTGGTGAAAAGTGGAGAAACCGCTGCCAGTCTCCTAAAGAAAGTAGTAGGTAAAGCGGATGAGTATTTGATTGTTCATATTGATGTGGATATTTCGAATGCACGACATATTCAGGAAAAAGAGAATGGATTCGTCAATTTTATGGCCCAGAATAACATTGGGGCAGATAAGATAAAGAAGCTTACAATTAACAATCCCAAAGTCATGGAAAAAGAGTTGATGGCTTTGTTGGATAAATTCCCGAAAATTAAGGGAGTATATGTTACCACCTCTAAAGTTTATTACATTGCCGATATAATTGAAGCATATTCTCTAGACCTGAAACTCATAGGCTATGATTTGATTGATGAAAACAGAAGTCACCTGAAGAAAGGGAACATAGAATTCCTGATATATCAGAACCCTGGTCTTCAAGCCAGTTCTGCCTTATCACTTTTGGTGGACTACCTGGCTTTTAAAAAAGACGTGCCCAAACAGAAACTGTTACCTATTGAAATTGTGATTAAGGAAAACTATAAAGATTATACCGCATGGGTATAATGTGGTAAATTTCTGGAGTAATTAATACGAAAGCGTTATTTTATATATCTTAATAAATTTATACTGCGTCTTTTTACTGCTGACCAAGTTCTGTTTTATACTTTTTACTTTCTCTTTTAGCCCCATTCCATTATATTCTAAGCGCATATTATAATGAATACCATTATGTGCTCGAGCCAATTGAGTATAGAGGTTTCTAGAAAAAATATTTTAGCAAAAGAGTGCCATTATGATTTTTATATTGTGTTAAAAGACACATATTGAATGATATAGGATTGTATTTGCCACCAAGAATATAGTTGTTTAACCATATTTTCATGTTAATAATTAGTAAAAAACATAAAAGTGCACGTGCACATCTATGTTTTTTACTAATTTTGTGCTGTTCTTAATCAAAAATAGTTCACATGAATAGGATTGTAATCGCAGAAATAACTAACGCGGAAAATAATTGGCCACATTCATTAAAAAACGAGCATCGTATTGAAAATAATAATTGGAATTATGCCAGCGACGTCCGCGTGGGTTTTAATATCGGTTATGACAGCGGAAATATTTATTTGAAATTTTTCGTAGAAGAATCAAACACCAAAGCAGTATACAGAGCGTTTAACGAACCTGTATATGAAGACAGTTGCGTCGAGTTTTTTATATCCTTGGATGGGGAGAACTACTATAATCTCGAGTTCAATTGTATCGGAAATATTTTGGGAGGTTACGGTTCGGAAAGAAATAATAGGGAGGTTATACCAGCCTCTGTCCTTCAACAGATTGTAACGAAGCCATCGCTTGGTTCCAATCGGATTGAAATAATCGACAGGAAAACCGACTGGACCTTGGGCGTAAAAATACCAATTTCCGTTTTTATTCACGATAAGATAGAGAAATTGAATGGAGTACAAGCCAGTTGTAACTTCTACAAATGCGGAGATAAACAGGTGTTTCCCCATTATCTTTCCTGGAATCCTATTACGGCAAGGAAACCGGATTTTCATTTACCTCAATTTTTTGGGGAGATTATTTTCAACAATTAATACAGAAAAACCAATAAAACCAATAATAATGAATGCAATAAATTTTTCAGAAGTAGAAAAGAATTACTTACAAAAATCCGGGGTTAGTAAAACTACCACAAAAATACCTTATATCCCGGTAGACAATTTTCCGAAATTGGGTATGTTTACCGCATTTCGGTTTCTGGAATGGGTGGCAGAAAACCCCGAAGGAGTCATTAGCCTTCCTACAGGAAAAACTCCGGAATATTTTATTCGCTGGACGCAATATCTTTTAGAAAACTGGGACAATGCCAAAGGTAAAAAAGTAAGGGAAGAAAACGGTCTGAAAGTGAATAAAAAGCCTGATTTGAGCAAGTTGCATTTTGTACAGATTGACGAGTTCTATCCCATTCGATCAAGTCAAAAAAACAGTTTTTATCACTATGTGAACGAATACTATATTAAAGGATTTGGCTTGAAGCCCGAAAATGCGCTACTAATCAATTCCGATGAAATCCCATTGGTTGATGGAAAACACTTTTCAGAAGTATTCCCGGACAGTACCGTTGATTTGTCTTTAAGATATCGCGAAGCTAAAACAGCAAAAGAAAAAGAGCAGCAAAAATCAATCTTTATGATTGATGACTGGTGTGTTGAATACGAGCGTAAAATTAGGGAGAAGGGAGGTATTGGTTTCTTTCTTGGAGGTATTGGCCCGGATGGTCACATAGCTTTTAACACCCGGGGTGCCGATCATTTCTCAACAACACGTTTAACCAAAACCAACTTCGAGACACAGGCGCAGGCCGCAGGTGACCTGGGAGGCATTGAGATTTCCAAAAACAGGTTGGTCATCACTATTGGCCTTGAATCGATAACCTATAACAAAGAGGCCGTAGCCATCATTTTTGCGGCGGGAGAGGCAAAAGCAACAGTGGTTAAAAATGCCTTGGAAAGTGATGCGTCGGTATTGTATCCTGCATCAGTTCTGCAAAGTCTTAAAAACAGCCGTTTTTACCTGACTAAAAGCGCAGGGGTTAAGCTCAACGACAGTGTGAGTGCCTATTATAGCAATGGTGAATGGACACACGAAAAGACGGAGCGGGCAATTATTGATCTCTGTAAGCGTATTAATAAGTATGGCCCTAAGCTAGAACTATCCGACTTAATGGCGGATCCTTATTGTAGGCAGATTCCGAATCTTTCTCTGGATACAGTGAAGGAGGTTATTAATTCGGTAATTGCTAAGATTGAAACAGGATTAAGAACCGAAAAAGACCAGGTGTTTTATCACACAGGCCCTCACCACGATGATATCCAACTGGGAATACAGCCTCATGTAAATAGTACCTTGCTCGAAAAATCGAACAAATCTATTTTTTCGGTACTCACCTCCGGTTTTACTGCTGTAACTAATCATTTTGTTACAGATACCTTAAATAGTACCAAAAAACTGTTAGATGAGGGTCGTATTCAGATGATTAATTTTCCCGACTTTTTTGAGTCAGGATACAAATATAAATGGGACAAGGATGTTTATCACTTCTTGCTGAATGTAGCATCGGATGAGCCATTGGAAAGAGTCAGGGGCTTATGTCACCGTGTAATCAGAGCTATAGTATCTATTTGGGAAGTAAAGTCTTATGATGACTTGCGTAATACGATCAATGCTATCCTGGCTAATATTAGAGAAAGTTACGACGGACAAAAGAACCCACCTAAGATTCAAAAACTGAAGGGGATGATACGTGAATTTGAAGAAGAGCTGGTGTGGGCTCACTCCGGTGTTCAGGTGAAAAATGTCCGTCATTTGCGCCTGGGCTTTTATACCGGCGATATCTTTACGGAGCAACCTAACCGCGAACGCGATGTGCTGCCTATCCTGGAGGAGTTCAGGAAAGAAAAACCTACCGTTATTTCACTGGCCCTGGATCCTGAGGGGAGCGGACCCGATACACACTATAAAGTACTGCAGGCAATAGCCGATGCAGTGCGTTTATGGAGCAAGGAAGAAGATTTAAGCCAACTTAGAATCTGGGGATACAGAAACGTTTGGTTCAAATTTGCGCCTTCGGATGTTAACGTAATGGTGCCGGTAAGTATCAATGGTTTAGACGTATTGGATAAGTCGTTCTCAGATTGTTACCTGAGCCAGGTTAATGCATCATTCCCAAGTTATGAACACGATGGCAAATTCAGTACCTTAGCCAAGAATATTTGGGTGGAGCAGTTGGATAATGTTCAGTATTTGCTGGGTAAAGATTATTTCTATACCAATGAAAATCCGAATATACGAGCCAGTCACGGACTTATCTTCATTAAAGAGATGAATGTGGAGGAATTCCTGGATCAAGCTCGCGAACTGGAAAAATCAATGGAGGGATAAAATTAACAGGGGCTGCCTTCAGCGTTGCAGACAGCCCCTGTATTGGTTTATGCCAACTATATAATTTAATTCAGCACTTAAAAAATGAAAAAATATATTTATAATTGCAAAATCATTGTAAAGTGAAGTGCTAAAAATGTTGCAAATATCCCTGTGCACTTTTTTATAAAAACGATTAAAAAACAAGTATTCTGATATATGCCAAATAGTTCCCGGGATAATATTTTAATAGAGAAGCTGTTAAAAGATGACGTGTATGCTTTTGATAAACTTTTCGAAATTTATGCGAAAAAACTGTTTGCTTTCTCTTTTAGGTACCTGAAGTCGGAAACTGAGGCTGAAGAGTTGGTTCAAGAAGTTTTTATTAAAGTATGGGAAAAAAGAAAGACGTTAAAAATTAATACATCTTTTAAATCGTACCTTTTTACAATTGCGTATAACGATATACTAAAATACTTTAGAAGCAAGTCTTATCACCGGGCTTATGTGCGCGAGGCTATTGCGATAAGCGATGTTGAAGATAAATCTGATGAAAGATTGTATTACGCTTCTGTACTGGAACACGTTAATGAATTGATCGAAAAATTGCCGCAACGTCGTAAAACCATCTTTGTCAAGAGCAGAAAGGAAGGATTAAGTGCAAAAGAAATAGCCGAAGAATTAGGTATTTCTCCCGGAACGGTGGATAACAATATCTCTGAGGCCTTAAAGTTTTTGAAGAGCAGATTGAAAAACGAAGCATTGGCCCTTACTTTGTACTTTTCACTTTTCCTGCAATAAACATGAAGTAAACGCTTTGTTTACGTATCCAGACCCTAATATTCTGACACTATTGGGTAGTGTATAATAAGATCCTATTTTGACAGCAGCTTATTATTTGATTGTCCTCCCCCCAAAAAAATAAAAATAATCTATTTAAATTTGCATAAAAAGCTTGTAATAAGCTATGTAGGAGTGTAGTTTCTGTTAAACCTTAAAGAAATGCAAAAAAATATATAAAATCATCATGAGATTTGTTTTAACTATGGATATAGTAAGTAGAAGTTATTGTAAATTCATGGATCAAATGATGGAAAATCAATTGATGTTCGGAATATTACAAGCTATTATATAAGAACAGCATGCAACAAAAGGATAAAGAAGTATTAAACAATTATATGAACGATCTGGACGGTGCGATTGAACAGATTAGGGCTGAAAAGTGGCTAAGTTCGAACAAAACTATTGGGATTAAGGAATCTATGAACAATGACTGTGATAACATTGTTAATTTGATTGGCGGTAATACAAAGGTTTTAAATTTTATATTAAATAAGGTTCGACATAATGTACATTTGTGGCCAAAAGACAATAAAACTAATTTGGCGTATAGCATATACAAGTGTTTTTATGCAGCTTCTGCTATTACTATTGTAGCGTTAATAGTAACAGGTGTGTTTTCCTTAATAAAACTTAAAGAAACAAATAAAATGTTATCGAAAAGCGCTTCGGTCGTATTTATTGAGGCACCCAACCGAGGAGGACTATTCGTCTTTTGAGGCGACTTTCCAGAATGATTCTCTGGAAGAAGTATTAAGCCTGCTTAAGTATAGCTCTTCAATTGATTACAGAATATTAGCACGTAAAACGCAAACCGATGGAATCTTTACCAAAAGAAAGTGCTTAATTATTATAAACGCTAAGGTTTTAAACAGAAAAACCAGTAAATTTAGGTCAACGGATCTATGTATAGTACATCAAACGAATATTAAAAATCTATTGTTATGTGAAAAAACAGGGAGTCGCGCCAACGGCCCCCTGAAAAGTAAATTTTTTTAATAGTCATTTAAACATTACAAATTTATGAAAAAAATTAATTTTTTATGGACATGGGATAACCATGCCCTAACAAAAACTCTCAGAATTATGCGTATTTCCATATTCTTGATGATGGTTGGAACGCTTCAGATTTTTGCAGCTTCCACATATTCGCAAACAACCAAAGTTTCTTTAGACCTAAGCGAAATTAGTGTTGAAGAAGTGTTGGACAGGATTGAAGAAAAGAGCGAGTTCTTTTTTCTTTATAATGAAAAGTTAATCGATGTTGAACGCACGGTAGATGTCAAAGTAAAGGAGAAGCCAATCCATGAGGTATTGGATATCGTTTTTAAGGGTGAGGATGTTGATTATCACGTAGTGGACAGGAAGATCATCCTTTCACCCGGGTATATGAACGAACAAACAGTTCAGCAGGAAGGAAAGACTATTAAGGGTAAGGTAACCGATGCCGCGGGAGAACCCTTACCAGGTGTAAGTATAATTGTTAAAGGAACATCTATCGGTACTATTTCGAATATCGATGGTGAATTTTCTTTGAAAGTACCGGCTAATGCCGCTACAATTGCTGTATCCTTCCTGGGTATGGAAACACAGGAATTTGCCTTGGCGGGTCGTTCGGTATTTAATGTAGTTATGCAGGATATGATGGAGGGACTCGATGAAGTGGTCGTTGTGGGATATGGTACCCAGAAAAAATTAACAATGACTGCTGCCGTTTCTCAAATTGGATCGGAGATCTTTGAAAACAGAGCAACAGGTAACGCCGTGGAATCATTACAAGGTTCTTTACCTGGTTTAGTAGTTTCAAACTCAGCCAGTGGTGGTGAACCTGGAGCTGCTCCTAATATTAATATACGTGGTTTTATAACAAGTGGTGGTAGTGGTAGTATTAGTGATGCTGATCCATTGGTACTTGTTGATGGAATTCAGATGAGTTTAAGTGATATTGACCCGGAAGATATAGAATCAGTTTCTGTTCTTAAAGATGCTGCTGCGGCGTCTATTTATGGGTCGCAAGCTGCAGGTGGTGCTGTTATAGTAACCACTAAGAGTGGTAAAAATATGAAAGGAAAAATTAAAGTTTCGTACAGTAATAACTTTTCATTTACAAAGCCAACTACATGGCCCGAAAGTGCCAGTGCCATAGACTTTGCTTATGCCATAAATGATTCTCGCATTAACAATAACCAATCCGCCTGGCATGACGAAACAGATTTGGCTAACATTATGGCAAACATGGAAAATCCGGGTAGTGCACCAACAATTTCTGCAAATAATGCAGGAACAGATTGGGCTTATGGTACGCTGGGTATTCAAGGAACTGCTGCTACCAATTGGGATGATATTATTCTTAAAGATTGGGCAAGTAGACAGAAACATAATGTAAATGTATCTGGTGGTGATGAAAAATTGAATTTTTATCTTTCTGCTGGTGCTTATGATGAAGGTGGTTTATTAGCGGTTGGAAACGAATCTTTTCAAAGATATAATCTGGATGCAAAAATTTCAACAAAGGCCAATGAATGGTTAACACTGGAGTTAGCAACTAAATTATTAAAAAGTAAATCCGATTTTCCAACGGAAGCTACCAGCGGAAGAACTGTAGCCTGGAACAAGTCAAGAGTATTGGATTTAATTTCCAAACTAAAACCAACATTGCCTGTGGTAGACCCTATTTATGGTTCAGAATTGATATCGCATAAATATTATCCATTTTGGGATTACCAACGTGCACAAACAGAAAATAATCAGTTAGTGTTACAACCTAAGTTTGTTATTGAGCCTATTGAAAACTTAAAGTTAACAGGACAGTTCAATTACAGAAGAAATAATAATTTACAGGAAATAATTATTCTGGCAAGTGAACAAATAAAACCAACAGGTTTAATTGACAAAGTATCTCAGGAAAATACATCTTATAGTCCAACCATGATTACCAATGAGTATTTTTCTCCAAACATTTATGCAACTTATGATAAGTCTATCGGGAATCATAACTTTCACGCGACTGTAGGATATCAAAGTGAGGAAAATGATTACCGTTCCTTAGGGGCTACCACAGACTATTTAGTAACCAACAACGTAGTTTCATTAAATGCTTCATTAGATGATGATCAACTAGTGTCAGAAGCGATAACACATTGGGCAACGCAAAGTTTGTTTAGTAGGTTTAGGTATAATTATCAAGAAAAGTATTTATTTGAATTTAGTTACCGAAGAGATGGTTCTTCGAGATTTGCCCCAGATGATAGATGGGCTGGGTTTCCTTCGTTCTCAGCAGGTTATAACGTGGCGAAAGAAGATTTCTGGCCTTTGAAAGACTGGATCAGTACGGCTAAGTTAAGAGCATCCTATGGTACTTTAGGTAATCAAAATGTTTCTAATTACTTATATCTTTCAAATATTGACCTGGCTACTACCAGCTTTTTATTCGATGGAGCCACAGAAAATCGTGCCTTAACACCTGGTTTAGGTAGTGAAAGTTTAACTTGGGAAACAGTAAAAACCACAGATATTGGTTTGGATGTAAATGCTTTTAACAACAAGTTAAGTACGGCTTTTTCCTGGTACCGTACAGATATTGAAGGTATGGCTGCCCAGGGCTTAGATCTGCCAGCACAATTGGGTACAAATGCCCCGCTAACAAATATTGGAACCTCCAGAGTTCAAGGGTGGGAGATTGAAGCTACCTGGAAACAAAAGCTTGGAGATTTTGGTTATAGCGTAAGGGCTGTATTGTCTGACTATAAGAGAACTATAGTTGAATATCCTAATGATGCCTTGTCCTTAAGTCAAGCTCATTACCCGGGAAAAGATCTGGGAGAGATTTGGGGACTTCAATGGGATGGTTGGTTTATGACCGATGATGAGTATGATTCATATGCAATTGACCAATCTTTTATTCATAGTGATTTTGAAGCTGGTGATACAAAATACAAAGATTTAAACGGTGACAATGAAATTGACAGAGGAGATTGGGTAGTTGGAAACACAGGGGATTTTAGTGTTATCGGTAATACCACACCTCGATATCAATTTGCAATTAACCTAGGTTGTAATTACAAAAATTTTGATTTTAACGCATTTATCCAGGGAGTTGGTAAAAGAGACGTATTAATGTCCAATCACATACGTTTTAGAGGTCCTGCATCTGGTCCGTTCCATGTTAATGTTTGGCAAGAACATTTAGATTACTTCCGACCTGAGGACACCACAAGCCCACTTGGACCAAATGTCGATGCTTATTTCCCGGCTCCATATATGAATGGTGCAGGAAGAAATAACAGAAACTACCGTTATGCGGTTGATCGATATATCCAAAATGGCGCATATATGAGACTTAAGAGTATCCAAATTGGTTATACTATACCTAAACATTTAACAAGTAAAATCAAGGTAAGTAAATGTAGGATATTTGTTTCGGGAGAAAATTTATTTACTGTAAGTGATATGATGTTCTTTGATCCAGAGGTTGTAACATCCGGAGTGACTGGTAGTGCACAGTCTTATCCATTATCTAAAATGATTTCAACAGGATTAAACGTGTCATTTTAATTTTAAAAAATTAAAGAATTATGAAGAATATATTAAAGTTATTCATTTTAAGCTTTGCGATATTTTTATCGTCTTGTGAGGATTTTTTGGATAAAACACCTTTAGATACGATATCTGAAGCTGATTTTTATAAAACAGCGACTGATTTAAGAACTGCTCTTAATAATAATTATCAAGACCTGCCTGGTTGGGCAGCTCTGGCTGTTGGTAGCAGTGTGTTACCGGATAGCTATACCGATATGGGAACATCACAAAGCCCAAGTAATAGGCTAAGTGGTTTAAGTTATGAGGTTCCTACTTCAGCTAGTGCTTCTGTTTGGAGTTTTGACGAAGTAAGAGAAATGAATTGGTTTTTAGACCATGTGGATCAGGCTTCTGGCGATGAAACAGAAATTAACCACTATATTGGTGAAGGTTACTTTTTTAGAGCTTATTATTACTTCGAGTTATTGAAAAAATATGGTGACTTACCTATACTTGATAAATATTTTGATAATCTTGATGAAGAATATATCTATAAAGCCAGGGATCCAAGAAATGAGGTAGTTGACTTTATGATTGCCGATTTGGATACTGCCATTGCTAAATTAAAATCTTCGGCAGATATCTCTATTCAACCAAGAATTAATAAGGAGGTTGCCCAATTATTTAAAGCCAGGGTGGCGCTTTATGAAGGAACCTGGGAAAAGTATCATGCAGGTACCGATTTTGGCGTGGATGGATCTGATGGGTCTGCTTACTTGCAAATTGCAGCAGATGCTGCGGAGGCTGTAATTGATGGAGGCGTATTTTCATTACATAGCGATTATGGTTCTTTGTTTAATCAGATTGGATTAAAAGGGAATAGCGAAGTCATGCTTTGGAGAGATTATGATAATTTCGTTTTAGGAATTGGTAATCCATTGCAGATTTCCTGGCCGAACAGTTCTGCTTATACCAGATTTGCTGTTCGTAGCTATTTGTGTACCGATGGCGATCCTATATCCGTAAGTCCTCTATATGTAGGTGATAAAGATTTATCTACCATTGAAACCAATAGAGACCCAAGATTAGCAGCAACAATAATGGTGCCTGGAGATTTACTTTTAAAAGATACGGATGGTTCAGAAGTTCTCTATTCTCATCCGGCATTCTCTGTGTTCGGCACTGGAAATACTGGTTATGCCTCGCAAAAATATAGAGATCCAAATATAGATCCAAATACCCCTGGTGTGTTTACGAAAAGTACTTCTAAGATTATTATGCGTTATGCAGAAGCATTGCTAATTTTTGCCGAAGCAAAAGCTGAATTAGGTACAATATCACAGGCAGATTTAGATAAGTCCATTAACTTGTTAAGAGCTCGTGTAAGTATGCCTGGAATTACATTAGGAGCTATTACTGTAGATCCCGATTGGCCAAATTATGGCTATACGTTAACCCCCATATTATATGAAATACGCAGAGAGCGTTCCGTGGAATTAATAGCGGAAGGTTTTAGAGACGATGACATATACAGATGGAGAGCGCATGAGTTATTCGATGGGGATCAGCCTAGAGGAGCTTATTATGATGATGGAATTATAAGTGTAGAACTGGCTGCAAGTGATGCAAATCTGGATGCTGATGGTTATCTTTTACCGTTTTACGATTCAGGTAACTATAATTTTGATGAATCAAAAGCATATTTGCAACCAATACCATTGGATGAATTAGTACTTAACGAAAACTTGGAGCAAAACCCAGGTTGGTAGTCTTTATAGGGTGATAGGTTAGAGTGTGAAAGGCTGCTTAATAAGTTACTTATTGGGTAGCCTTTCTTTATTAAAATTAAGATATCACAATTTCCATAAGTAGTGGCTATAAGAAAAGGCAACAATTCTCTTTTAAAAACCCTCTAACGCTCCCGAATACGAGTTCGGGACAGGCTCTAAAGGGAGAGCCATAACTCCCCGTAGAGAGCTAATTCCCCTATAGGGGCTAGAGGTATTCACAAAGGAGAATTTATAAAATAGAGAGTTTTCATAGATGCACTAAGTAGGTATCTAATAATAGAACGAGCCTGAAAATTCAGTTTTCAAAAAACATTCAGTATCGTTCTGTACCAACAGCAAAAAGATATTCTATCCAAACCTGTGAGAATCGACTGTAATCAAGATTCTATTGATCAATTCCGGGAGGAACAATCAGATACAAAAGGGTTAAGTTTCGGGTTTAAAAGCCGATCAAACGGATAATATAAACCAAGATCTGTAGTTAGAAATTTGAAAAATATTTTAATGTCAGCAGGTATCAGCCGCCCCGATTACCTAACAGGATTTGTAATGCGTATTGCGGGTTTAAGTAATGTTTAGTTTTTGTTCATCGAATGGGTATTTTCGATAAAGTCTAATGACGATTTTGGGATAAAACCAATTCCCAATAAATGAAACTCCAACCTAACTGCCATTCTATTGTCGGATACCTTTGGCGAGGTATGGTTATTTAACAAAATTAAATAGTAGTTTTGATATAAAATGAGTTCATAATCTGCGTGTATCCAGTTTGATATGAGTGATGCCCTAATGGATGCATAAAAGACTGTAAAAAAAAATGTAATATTTCATCGTGAGATTTATCATAGCTGTGGATATATTATATGGATGTTCCGTAAACTCATTGATAAAAAATAGTAAGATCATTGGTTGTTTGCGAACATGACAAGCAAGTAAAATATAACAATAGAATGCAACAAAAGGATAAAGAAATATTAAGCAAGTATATTAACAGTCAGGCTGGTGTGGATGAACAGGCCCGGGCGGAAAAGTTGCTAAGCTCCAACAGTACTATCGGGATTAAAGAATTCATGAAGTCAGATTGGAAGCAACGTATCGAAAATGATGAGAATCTTAACAAAGATTTAAGCTCTGTTTTAGATAAAGTTCACCACGCTATTCGTTTACGTCAAAATAAAAATAAACGTAATTTATCGCATAGCTTATACAAGTGGTTTTCCGCAGCGGCTGCTATTGTCATTGTACCATTAATAGTGACAGGTGTTTTTACTTTAATAAAACTTAAAGAAACGAATAAATTGTTGTCGGAAAATGCTTCAACCGTATTTGTTGAAGCACCCAAAGGAGCAAAAATAGCTTTTAAAATGCCTGATGGTTCCGATGTGGTGTTAAACGGAGGTTCATCGATGGAGTACGCGGTGCCTTTTTCCAATAAACGTGATGTTAGATTAACCGGCGAGGCTTACTTTGATATCAAGCACGACGAAGAACACCCATTTTTTGTATCAACACAAAAAATTAAGGTTAAGGTGTTGGGTACCAGGTTTAATGTACATGCTTACGCCGACGAAGATTTAACGGAAGTTATCCTGGAACAGGGTAAGGTGGAATGCTTCATTGGAGGGTATGAAATCATGATGAGTCCTAACGAAATGGTGAGTTTGAAAGGAACAAAATATTCAAAAAAAGAGGTAAATGCGAGTAAATATATCGCATGGAAAGACGGTAAATTGGTTTTTCGTGGTGATTCCATGGATGAAGTGGCCAGAAGGATTTCCCGTTGGTATAATGTGGAGGTAGAAATTAAAGGGGCAGAACTGTCGATGTATTCGTTTAGGGCGACATTTCAAAACGATTCTTTGGAAGAAGTATTACGCCTACTGAAGCTGAGTTCGCCGATCGATTACAAAATAGTGGCACGGAAAAAACTAACGGATGGAAGCTTCAGCAAAAAGAAAGTGATTATTTATAATAAAAGTTAGTATCCCTTTGTATGCGCATGGCCTGGTTTAGCAGATCATTGGTGTGATGATATGTGAAACGCTGAAAATGTATTAAGAAGTAATCTTTTCCGTGATACTCATATATAATGCGTAGGCCTGAAACTATATTATTATAAGCTGAGGTTAAGTAACAAATTGTCTTGTTTTGAAGTAGTTTTAATGGGTTATAGCTGCCTGTTTTGTCAGGCTGGAGTTTTTAATGTTTGAATGCAATAGCGGTATTAAGGGCTTAAAATATGATTCTTGATTCTAATTAATTCTCTTTCTATGAAATTAATAAAGCTACATATTTTAAATTGGTATTGTATCGTGCTGTTATTTGGCACAAATTGTTATTCGGCAAATGCTCAAATTGTAAATACTTCAACAACATATCAATATTCAAGCACAGTAAATTATCCTCAAAAGATTAAGAAGCTTGGGAAAAATCATTATCTCATAGATTTTGGTAAAGCTTATTTCGGCACGGCTGTTCTCAAAGCCAATAAAAGCCAAAACGATACAATAACTGTTCATGTTGGGGAAAAATTATCCGATCTAAACTCTATAGATCAAAACCCGGGAGGAACAATCCGATACCAAAAAATTAAGCTTCCTCAGCTACAAGCCGATCAAAAGGAAATTATAAAACTTATTCCTTACAAAAGAAATTCAAACCCTCCGGCAATTCTATTACCCGATTCCTTTGGCGTAGTAATGCCATTCAGATATTGCGAATTGGAAAACCTTCAGATACCTATTGAGGATGTCGAAATATACCAAAAAGCATATCACTACAAGTTTAATGATGATGCAAGTTATTTTGCATCCTCTGATACCATACTAAACCAAGTGTGGGATTTATGTAAACATACCATCAAAGCAACTACATTTACAGGTTATTATGTGGATGGCGATAGAGAGCGCATACCTTATGAGGCAGATGCGTATATCAACCAGCTAAGTCATTATAGTGTAGATAGTGTTTATGCTATTGCACGTAGAACCAACGAATATTTTTTAGGTCATGCCACCTGGCCAACCGAATGGTTGTTACACACAGTAATGGTATTCTATCAGGACTATATGTATACCGGCGATGTAGAACCACTCAAAAAACATTACGACAAACTAAAGCTTAAAACACTACATGATTTAGCGCGTGAAGATGGATTAATTAGCGTAAAATCGGAGAAGTTAACCCCGGAATTAAAAATGCAACTGGGTTATAAAAATCCCCAAACACAGGTTAAAGACATTGTTGACTGGCCACCGGCAAGAGGGAATACTGGTAAGAAGTGGTTACCGGAAAAGGGTGAACGCGATAAGTATGATATGGTGGATGTAAACACCGTGGTAAACTCGTTTTATTACTACAACATGGTGTTGATGTCACAAATTGCTAAAGTGGTAGGTAACTCGGTGGATGCTGCTATGTTTGAGAAAAATTCTGAAATTGTTAAGAAAGCAATCAATACAAAACTATTTGATAAGTCTCGAGGAGTGTATATTGATGGTGAAGGTTCCAAACACGCTGCATTACATGCTAATATGTTTCCTTTGGCCTTTGGTTTAGTGCCTGAAGAGCATGTTGCATCGGTGGTTGATTTTATTAAAGGCAGAGGAATGGCTTGTAGTGTATATGGTGCTCAATATTTATTAGAGGGTCTTTTTAAGGCCGAAGAAGCCCAATATGCTCTGGATTTAATTACAGATACATCCCATGACAGAACCTGGTGGAACATGATAAAATCAGGATCAACCATGACTTGGGAGGCCTGGGACAAAAAGTATAAACCCAATTTAGATTGGAACCATGCCTGGGGAACAGCACCTTTAAATGTGATTACCCGTTATATGTGGGGAATAAAACCATCAACTCCGGGATTTAATAGTGTACTGGTAAAACCTCAAATGGCTGATTTATTGTCTTCAGAAATTAAGGTTCCTACGCCTAAAGGGTGTATATACGCCAAATATAAAAGCAAAAATAAAGTGGCTGTATTTCAAATTGAATTACCCAATAATATGGTGGGTGAATTTATCTTACCTTCTAAATGGAACCAAGTTAAGCGTTCTGGTAACTCTGGTAATGTGGTTGAATTAAAAGGAGGTAGTAATCTGATTAAATTAAAATTAGTAAGAAAATAGTAATAATGAAGAAAATAAATAAAATGAAAATATTCGCACTTATAATTCTAATGTCTTCTGGATTCTTAGCTCATAATTTGTTTGGACAAATTAATTCTGCTGAAACATTAATATTAGATATGGTTCACCACAATCCAGGTGAGGAACCCTATAATTCAGCCTATAACGACCCGGCAGTGATGAAAGAGATGGGCTATAATGGTAAAGTGTATTTCCTTTTTGAATCGCCTGCCTTAGCTATTAATTGGGAATCGGTAGATAAAGATATCTTACCAAAAGGTTCAGATGATCGCAAATGGGTAGATGCAAAAGCAGCACAAATTAAAAAGATGCATGCAGCTTGTAAAGCGCAGGATATGGATATATATGCTATGTCCGATCTGGTTTTGTTTCCAAAGAGACTGATACAAAAATACAATATGGAGGAAACATTTGGAGATCCAAATAATCCGCAAACAGTTAAGTTTATTAGAGCTCAAATAGATGAAATATTTACTCAGTTTCCTGCTATGGATGGCTTAGTTGTTCGTATTGGAGAAACCTATTTGCACGATGCTCCCTACCATAAAGGTTCTATTCTTGATCGACAGGATGCTGATAATACGATTATACCTCTAATCCAAATCTTACGCGAAGAAATTTGTGTTAAGAGAAATAAGAAACTGATTTTTCGTACCTGGAGATCTTTTGATGTGAAATTAAATACGTATATTAAAGTGAATGATGCCATTGAGCCACACCCTAATCTAACAATAAGTATTAAGCATTGTGAAGGCGATTTTCATAGAGCGAATGCTTTTAGTAAGGTAATTGGGCAAGGTCGTCATAAGCAAATCATCGAAGTGCAGTGCGCTCGCGAATACGAAGGAAAGGGAGCTTATCCAAATTACATTGCTAATGGGGTAATAAATGGTTTTGAAGAGCACATGCGCATGCCGGAAGAAAAGATAAACAGCCTTTCGGAATTTGTTGAGAAGCGACCTGATTTATATGCCGGTGTTTGGACCTGGACAAGAGGTGGAGGATGGGATGGACCATATATAAAGGATGAAATGTGGTGCGATGTAAATGCCTGGGTAATGGCACAATGGGCCAAAGATCCTAAACAAACAGAAGAAAGCATCTTAAATAGATATGCCAGCGAACGTATTCATTTAAAAGGTGGTGATGTGGCAAAATTTAGAAAGTTGTGTTTGCTTTCTGCAGAAGCAGTAGTAAGAGGCAGGAATTCTACCTATCGAGACATGATGCCTTCCTGGACCCGTGATCAGGGAATGGCCTGGCCTGGAACTCCTAAAGATGCTGTTGCTCAGCAACGAAACTTACATCAAAAAGATGAGTCTATAGTTCAGTGGAAAGAGATCGTTAAGCTGGCAAAAGCGATCCATTGGGAAAATGACGAAGCGGCTAACCATGCTGTTGGATCTGCTGAATATGGTTTGTATCTGTTTAAAATATATCGTTCTTTAATTTACATGGCTTATGCGGACAGTAAAGGGGATGGAAAAGGAGTTGAAAAGTGGATTAAAGCATATGATAAAGCCTGGGCTAAGTATAACGCATTACCGAAAAAATATAGTTCACTGGCCACTTTATATACCAAAGAATACAAGCGTCACACCAGAAATTGTGCAGATGATAAGGTGAATGAATTAAGAAGTAAATATTAAAATTATTTTAACAGAAAGACGCTTCTTGATTTACTGTTATTATGTCGTACCTACAGTTCTGATCGACCTGTATGGGGACAAAATTAATGAATAGGATTTTAATAGACTGGCATCCTTGGCCGTTTTTATCGGTAAGGTGCTTAATAAAAAAAAATGATGGGGAATTTTAAAAACATTGCAATACTTATTATTGCCATAGTTTTATTTGGCTGTAATGGGGTAGATAAAAAAAAGGTTGAAAAGCCAAATATATTATTTCTTTTTACAGATGATCAGCGTCAGGGAACGATTGGAGCCTATGATCACGATAAGGTAAAAACGCCAAATATGGATAAGTTGGTTAAACAGGGAACCAGTTTTACCAATTCATATATTTTAGGGGCTGCAACTGCTGCGGTATGCTCTCCTAGCAGAGCTATGTTAATGACCGGAAGACACTATTTTAACATAGAGCCAAACGTATATGCGCAATTTGCCTTTCCAAAGGAGGAAAGGGGGAAAAGTGATTTGTTAACTTTTCCGGAGTATTTTAAAGCCAACGGTTATACCACCTTTGCTACCGGAAAGCAACATAATGGTTCTATTTGGTTAGAACGTGGATTCAGTCAAATTAAGTCTGCCTTTTTAGGCGGGATGACAACACACTTCGGAACCAAAGTTAAGGACTATACGCCAGAAGCGGGTTGGTCTGAACCTTATCAGCAAAAAGAGAAATTTAGTAGTGAGGTTTTTGCTGATGCAGCCGTTGGTTTCCTTGAGAATTATAATCAAGATAATCCTTTTTTAATGTATGTTGCTTTTACAGCACCGCATGATCCAAGAACAGCTCCGAAAGAATACCAAGAACTATATCCTGCTAATGCTATTGAATTACCAAAAAACTTTATGCCAGAGCATCCTTTTGAAATTGCAGACGATAGAATTAGAGATGAAGTGTTAGTAGCGTTTCCTAGAACGGAAAAAATAATTCAGCAGGAAATTTCTGATTATTATGCCATGATAACTGCAACAGATACTCAAATAGGACGAGTATTAAAAGCGTTGGAAGAAGCCGGAAAAGTCGATAATACCATCATTGTTTTTTCCGGAGATAATGGTTTAGCACTGGGGCAGCATGGGTTGTTGGGCAAGCAAAATGTATATGAGCATAGTGTAGGCGTTCCATTAATCTTTTGTGGTCCAAATATTCCTGAAAACACAAAGGTGGATGCTTTAGCTTATTTGCATGATGTTTTCCCGACACTTTGTGGTTTAACAGGATTAGAAATCCCTGAATCCGTTCAAACAAAAGATTTAACGCCGGTAATAAAAGGCGAAAGCAAGTCTGTAAGAAACAGCATGCTTTTTGCTTACAACTCATGGCCTGGTGATCTTTTGCACGGACACAGCCTTAAACATAATCCGGGAGGTGGGCATAGGGCAGTTCGCAAAGGCGATTATAAATTAATTGTGAGTGCAAAACACGATGTGTTTACGTATCAATTATTTAATTTGAAGAACGATCCTTTAGAGCTGGCCAACTTAGTTGAGGACGAAAAATATGGCTCAATTAAAGAGGATCTGTTAAAAGAATTACAAGAGTTAATTGAGGAAACCGGCGATCCTGCCGATTTAAGCAAAAAAGAATTTGGGTTATACGATAATCCGGAAGACTATAATTTTAAAGAAAAATAAATAAGATATGATGAGAGTGAATCTACGGTATAAGTTATTAGCATTTGTAGTTTTTTTTGCTATAGTTGTTAATGCGCAAAAGAAGGATTTAACATGGGATGAAATCGTCAAGGAATACGAATGCCCTGAATGGTTTCGAGATGCAAAATTTGGAATCTGGTTTCACTGGGGACCACAAGCCGCACCAGAGCAAGGAGGGGGGTGGTATGCCCGCCATATGTACATGGAAGATGTGGGTAGGCAAAAGTTCGGTAAAATGGCAAGAGCATATCATGAAATGACCTATGGACATCCATCGGAGTTTGGCTTTAAAGATGTGATCAACTCCTGGAAAGCCGAAAACTTCGATGCAGAATACTTAGTTAACTTCTCAAAAGAAAACGGGGCTAAATATATTGTGGCATTGGCCAACCATCATGATCATTTCGATTTATGGAACTCTACTTACCATGATTGGAATTCGGTAAATGTAGGGCCTAAAAAAGATATTATTGGAGAATTTAAAGCAGCAACTCAAAAAGCAGATTTGAAATTTGGTGTTACCAGTCACGACGATCGCTTTTTAAACTGGTGGAAACCAGCTTTTGGTGCTGATAAAACAGGTGATAAAGCCGGTGTTCCTTACGATGGACGATTAACTAAAGAAGACGGTAAAGGTCTTTGGTGGGAAGGTTTAGATCCAAAAGATTTATACGGTCCTGCTCCAGAAGATCGCACTCCGGAGATGATTGATTCCATTAAAGAAAACTGGGAAAGGAGACATCTTGAATTAGTAGATAAATACGAGCCAGACTTATTGTATAACGATGGATTAAAATTTACTTATGGTGACCACGGCAAAGAAGTATGCCGCAGAATGTACAATAACAGCCTAAATAAAACTGGACAGATTGATGCTGTAATGCTTCTTAAAAGGAAGGAGAAAGGTACTGTTGAGGAAGTGGAATCAGGAGGTAGCAATACCTTGCGCGAATATCCTTGGCAATCTGAAATTACTTTTACGGATTGGTTTTACAAGAAAGACCGTCATTTAACACATGATGCCACAACTATTTTGGAAATGTTGGTTGATGCAGTGAGCAAAAACGGTAACCTGCTTTTAAGTATGGAATTGAATCCGGATGGAACAATACCTCATGAAATAAAGAAAACGGTTAAAACGGTTGGTGACTGGTTGAAGGTAAATGGTGAAGCCATTTACGGAACACGTCCGTGGAAAGTGTATGGTGATGGCAAAAGCGTACGTGGGGAGCAAGTAGAAACAGTTGATGCTGAGTTAAGAAATGCCGTAGCAGCCCAAAAGAAAGGCGAGCATTTTAACCAGCGAACCACAGCTACTCCGGCCTTTGCTCACGACGAGGTACGTTATACCACCCAGGGAGATGATTTTTATATTGTTGTTATGAATCCTGCAAAAGGAGAAATCTTAATTCCTTCTTTGGGTGTTTCTAGCGAGGTAAATCCTGGTAAATTGAAAAGCCTGGCGCAATTATACGATGGTAGATCAATCAGGTTTAAACAAAGCAAAGAAAAACTGACAATTAAGATACCTGCGGTGAACGGGAAAAGTTTTCCGCTTGTGCTTAAAGCCAATTTTGTAAAGTAAAAAATAAAAAAACGATATGCGAAAGCTTATATATTCAATAGTTGCTGTTTTTGCAATGGCAATATCTGTAGGCGCTCAAAACGATGCAAAGGTATATTATGTTGAGCTGACTGAAGGGAAGGAGATTGCATCAAATCCTATCAAAGTAATTGCGGGAATGTCAACCAACGATGGAATATCGGTACGGGTTTATCCGGATATTACTTTTCAAACCATTGAAGGAATTGGAGGTGCGTTTAATGAAATTGGTGGGGAAGCACTGATGTCCTTAAATGATGCGGAAAGAAAGGATGTCATGAAAAATTTGTTTGACCCAAATGCTTCTAACTTTTCAGTATGCCGTACCGCAGTTGGCGCTAGTGATTTTGGGATTGATGCTTATAGCTATAGTGAAACACCGGATGACTATAAAATGAAAAAGTTTTCTATCAAGAGAGAAGAAAATACGGTCATACCGTACATTCAGCTGGCTTATAAATATAACCCCGATATGGCCTTGTTTGCCTCGCCATGGAGTCCTCCGGGTTGGATGAAAGAGTCGGGCTTAATGGATAGGGGTACGGAAAACCCATCAAAAAACGTTTTAAAGGACGACCCTGAAATTTACAAAGCATACGCCCTGTATTTTTCTAAATATGTAAAAGCGTATGCAAAAGAGGGTATCAAGGTTGATAAAATCGTGATTCAAAACGAACAGGACATCACTACCAAATATCCTTCATGTAATATGCCACCAAAGCAAATGGGCGAATTTATTATTAATTATCTGCGTCCTCAATTTCAACAGGATAACATTGAAGCTGAAATTTGGGCAGGATCTTTTCGCACGGCTAAAAGACTAGACGGATTGGAGTTTGTTTCAAATAAGAGCTGGAGAGAAGCAGTTGATGGCATCGGGATTCAGTATATTAACTCAAGACAAATTGAAAATATGCAAGCCGTTTTCCCTGAAATAAAATTTCTGCATACGGAAGGAATTTGTTTTGGCGGAAAAAATAGTGTCAAGCAAGCATTCTCCCGCTTTGACGAAGTATCTTCATACATCAATCACGGGGTGCCAAACTTCTGCTATTGGAATATGATCTTAAATGAAACAAAAACAAGTGGTTGGGGATGGAAACAAAACAGCCTGATCAATATCGACCGTGAAAATAAAACGGTGACCTACAACCCCGATTATGCTGCGATGTCTCTTTTCGGTAAGTTCATGCGTCCGGGAATGAAAAGAATTGCGTCCGCCTCATGGTATAACGAAACGATAACGCTGGCAGATGAAAAGAACGTATATCTCTTTATAAAAAATGAGTCTGACAAACCAAAGACATTTGATATTTGGCTAAAAGATGAGCAGGCAAATGTAGTTGATATACCCGCTCAGTCCATATCGGTTGTAGTGGTAAATAAAGATTAAAACCATTTAAAAAAGCCAATAATAAATCTAATAAGAAAATAATCATGTTAAGTCTAAAAGCAAATATTTCAAAATTATTCGCCTTGTTCCTTTGGGTGTTTATATGTGTTGCAAGCCATGCTCAGGAAGAAGGTAAACCTGCCTATTTAAACGAATGTTTGAGTTTTGAGGAACGTGTTGATGACCTTGTTTCCCGAATGACCTTGAAGGAAAAGGTGGGGCAAATGATGAACGATGCGCCTGCTATTCCGCGATTAGAAGTTCCTGCTCATGAGTATTGGAACGAATGTTTGCACGGTGTTGCCCGGGCAGGTAAAGCAACTGTTTTCCCGCAGGCTATTGGTTTGGCTGCTACATTTGATAGCGATTTGATTTATCGTTCGGCAATGGCCATTTCCGACGAGGCTAGAGCCAAACATCATGAGGCATTAAGAAACAACTCATTTAAAAGATACGAGGGGCTTACCTACTGGACGCCCAATGTTAATATTTTTCGTGATCCACGCTGGGGTCGCGGACAGGAGACCTACGGAGAAGATCCATACCTGACCGGTCGCATGGGTGTGAGCTTTGTAAAAGGCTTGCAGGGAGATGATGAGAAATACCTGAAACTGGTGGCTACACCTAAACACTTTGCGGTACATAGTGGTCCTGAGCCTGAAAGACACTTCTTTGATGCTGCCGTAAACGAACGTGATTTTCATGATACCTATTTGCCTGCTTTCGAAGCTTGTATCAAAGAGGGTAAAGCTTATTCAGTCATGGGAGCATATAACCGTACCAATGGCGAGCCTTGTTGTGCAAGTCCTCGTTTATTGACCGATATCCTGCGTAAAGATTGGGGATTTGAAGGGTATATCGTTTCGGATTGTAACGCTATTCGGGATGTATATGACTACCATAACTTTACCGACTCTGAAGAAGAAGCGGCAGCGGTTTCTGTTCAGGCAGGATGTGACTTAAATTGTGGTTTTAGATATGCTTACCTTGAAGGGGCAGTTGAACAAGGATTGATTACCGAGGAGGAAATTGATGTGTCTTTGAAACGAATTTTTATGGCACGTTTTAAATTAGGTATGTTCGACTCGCCGGAGAATGTACCCTATGCTCAAATTCCGATGGATTTGGTGAGTTCTCCAAAGCATCGTGCGTTATCGTTGGAAACTGCCCACAAATCAATGGTATTGCTTAAAAATGAAAATAACACCTTACCATTGAAAAAAGAGATCGGATCCATAGCAGTTGTTGGTCCTAATGCCAATCACCTGGAAGTGTTATTAGGTAATTACAACGGTTTTCCTGAAAATTACATTACTCCACTTCAGGGAATTGAAGAAAAAGTTGCTGAGAATACAAAAGTTTATTTCGAAACAGGATGTAACCTGATTGATACAAAACAAGCATTTACGCTTATCCCTTCCTATTTTTTAAGTTATGACGGTAAACCAGGTTTGCAGACTACATACTATAACAGTGGAGATTTAACGGGGACAGCGCTAATATCAAGGATGGAGAAGGTGATTAACTCTAACTGGAATACCACTGAAGTCGAAGGTCTGGAGAAAGATGGAGAGTTCTCAGCAAATGTTAAAGGTATTTTAAAAGTAGATGTGTCGGGTGAGTATACGTTGTCGTTAACGGCAGGTAATGCAAGCAGACTCTCAATCAATGACGAAATATTGATTAATAATTGGGAGGAAGTCAAACGCAGAAGACAAACAGCAAAAGTTTTCTTGAAGAAAGGAAAAAAATACGCCATCAATATCGATTGTAAACATATTGGTTACCCAACAAAGATGATTCTGGAATGGATTAAACCTGAGACAAGTTCTTACGATAGGGCTATCGAAATAGCAAAAAAATCGGAAGCAGTAATTTTTGTGGGGGGTATCTCAGCTGCTGTTGAAGGTGAGCAAATGCGGGTTCCATATGATGGTTTTGATGGAGGTGATAAAACCAACCTTCAATTGCCTGCCATTCAAAAGCAATTAATCAAAGATTTACACGCCACAGGCAAACCAGTCGTTTTTGTCATGTTAAACGGCAGTGCTCTGGCTATTAATTGGGAAGACGAAAACCTGCCGGCTATACTGGAAGCCTGGTATCCCGGAGAGTTGGGCGGAACCGCCATTGCCGATGTGTTGTTCGGAGATTATAATCCTTCAGGAAGACTTCCGGTGACTTTCTATAAATCAGTGAAAGACCTGCCACAATTTGTCAGTTATCACATGAGAGGCAGAACCTACCGATATTTTGAAGGTGAAGCACTTTATCCATTTGGTTATGGTTTAAGTTATACGGATTTTGATTATAAGGATATAAGTGTTTCGGAATCTAAAATAAATGCGGATGAATCTGTAGAAGTAAGTGTTACAATAACCAATACTGGAAGAGTAGCCGGAGAGGAAGTAGTACAGTTATATGTAACCGATAAGGAAAGCAAAGAAGTAAGACCATTAAAAAGTCTTAGAGGCATTAAAAGAATATTTCTTGATCCTGGAAAATCAACCCAAGTTACATTTACGGTTTCACCGGATGACCTTTCATTTTTTGATGTAGCGCAACAGAAAAAAATAGTAGAACCGGGAGAGTTTGAATTAGGCATAGGTTCATCATCCGCAAAAATGATTAAAGCACAGGTTGAAGTTATGGACTAAACCCCATAGGAATGTAGAGTAATAGCCTAGTGCAGCCCAGCGGAGCCCCAGGTATATAATATGAGTAAAACCGATGCATCTCCTTATGTTAGGGATACTTTGGAATACAAAGTTGAATGTATCGGAATGGAGATAATAATCAGCAAAGCACCTGGTTTCGATGTTTTGTGTTATAAAAAAGCCCTAAAAATTAGAATTAATATAATTAACAATGAATAAACAAATTAAATGGGTCCTATCACTAGCTATTATCGTTTCAGGATTAGCTAGTTGTACAAATGCTAAAAAGACCGACAACAAAACAATACCTAAACGTCCAAATATTCTTTATATCATGGCCGATGACCATACTGGACAGGCATGGGGTATTTATGGCGGTATTCTTAAAGATTATGTGCACACGCCCAATATCAGCCGGTTGGCGGATGAAGGCTGTGTGTTGGAAAACTGTTTGGTGTCTAATTCTATTTGCACCCCCAGTAGAGCAACTATTTTAACAGGACAATACAGTCATCGTAACGGAGTTAAAACACTGAGCGGTTCACTTTTCCCAAAGCAAAATAACATTGCCAAAGTCCTAACAGCATCTGGTTACCAAACTTCGATTATTGGAAAGTGGCATCTTAAAAAAGAGCCAACCGGTTTCGATTATTACTGTGTTTTGCCAGGACAAGGAAGATATTGGGATCCAATATTAAAAACAAAAGAAAACTGGGGCGATGGACATGAAGGGGGTATCCCTTATGAGGGCTTTAGTACAGATGTAATCGCGGATATGACCATCGACTGGATTGAGCATCGCGACCAGTCCAAACCATTTATGGCCATGTGTCACTTTAAAGCGACGCATGAACCATATGATTATCCCAAACGCTTCAGTCACTTATATCGTAATGAGGAAATACCGGTACCAGACTCATTTTGGGACAGAGGTGCGGAAGAAACAGGTCGCTCTTTCAAAGGTCAGTCTATTGATAATTTAAAAAAACGTTACCTTTTTGCTACAGAACACCCTGATGAGAAAGCAGATTATATGTTTTATCCCGAGCTGCCTTTTTCGGTCGATGGATTAACGCACGAAGAAGCCCGCATGAAGACCTATCAGAAATTTGTAAAAGATTTTATGCGCTGCGGGGCAGCTATCGACGATAACATAGGTAAACTTTTAAAGTATCTGGATGAATCAGGACTGGCAGAAAACACAATCGTTATTTATACAGCGGATCAGGGATACTTTCTGGGAGAACATGGTTGGTTCGATAAACGAATGATTTATAAAGAATCCATTCATATGCCGTTTGTTATTCGATATCCTAAAGAGATTCCGGCAGGAACCCGTAATACAGATATTATTGAAAACGTGGATTTTTCAGCCTTATTTGCAGATTATGCAAAAGCGAAGTATCCTTCGGAAATGCAGGGGCATAGTTTCCGTTCGAACTTACGAGGGAAAACGCCAAAAGATTGGAGAGAATACGGCTATTACCGCTATTGGGAGCACCAGACCAACCGTCCGGGACATTTTGGTATCCGGGGCGAACGCTTTAAGCTGGCTTTTTTCTACGGTCATGGGTTTAAAGATAATGAGTATGAGGAAGGTGCAAATACAGGTAAATACTGGGATTTCTTTGACTTAGAAAAAGATCCGAACGAATTGCATAACGCCTACGATGATCCCGAATATCAGGAAATCATCAAGGAAATGAAGGAGGAAATCTTAAGGCAAAGAATCGCTCTGGGCGATACAGATGCCGAAAACCCTGAGATACTTGATATTATTGCCAGGCATTGGGATGATTAAAAATTTGACATGATTAACATGTTGAAAAAATAATTTTAGGAAATGTGTATTTTTCCAATAATCTAAAGGCCCTTCCCCTTAGCCTAGAGGCTAAGGGAACTGACGCACCAAAAGTGCGGGGATGGGGATGTTAAAAAACTGTGAATAAAACTGTTTAATAAAGTGGATCAATGATAAAATGTCATTTTATATTATTTTGTGTGTTTTTAGGGGTAATTTTTGTCAATTGTTCGCCTAAAAAAACAGAGCAGCCAAATATTATTATTATCATGGCCGATGACCTTGGTTACGGTGATTTATCTTGTTACGGAAATAAGTACATTAATACGCCAAATCTGGATAAAATGGCTCATGAAGGAATTCGGTTTACTGACTTCCACTCTAACGGACCGGTTTGCAGCCCCACACGGGCAGCATTGTTAACGGGTAAATATCAGCAACGTGTGGGTATTGACGGTGTGGTAACGGCAAAGCATCACCGACATCATGGTTTGGCAACAAGCGAAAAAACATTTGCAGAAAGTTTTAAAGAGGCCGGGTATGTAACCGGAATGTTTGGGAAATGGCATGTAGGTTACCAAACAAAATTTAATCCTGTTCATCAGGGATTCGATGAATATATAGGTTACGTTTCAGGTAATGTGGATTATCACTCGCATATCGATCAGGAAGGTTATGAGGATTGGTGGTATGACGATACACTAAAGAAAGAATCGGGGTATTCAACCGATTTAATTACAAAACATTCCGTTGATTTTATTAAACGTCATAAAGACAAACCTTTTTTACTGTATATCCCGCACGAGGCTCCACACGGTCCTTTTCAAGGTCGAAACTCAAAAGCAGAAAGGTCTATTGGCTGGAAAAACGATCCGAAATTAAAGGTTAATATACCGCAAGAAGAACTAGACTTGATTTACAAAGAAATGGTAGAGGTGATGGATGAAGGTATTGGCAAAGTTATGAGTACCTTGAAAGACTTAAACCTGCATAAGAACACCTTTGTATTCTTTTGTTCCGATAATGGCGGAATTAAAAAAGTAGGAAGTAATGGACCTCTAAAAGGATATAAGTCAAATCTTTGGGAAGGTGGGCATAGAGTTTCGGCCATGGCATGGTTTCCGGGTAAAATTGCCCCCAACCAGGTAAATGACCAGACTATTTTAACCATGGATCTTTATCCTACCATCGTGGATATGATAGGTGCAGAAATGCCTAAGGAAATTGATGGGATTAGTATTAAAAATCTTTTATTCAAAGGAGAAGATTTGCCGCAACGTGAACTATTCTGGGGGTATGTTAAAAGAAGAGCAATGCGCAAGGGTGACTGGAAATTGATGTTGCCAAATAAGGAAGCTGAACCTATGTTGTTTAATCTGAAATCGGATATTGGAGAAACCAACAATGTGGCCAATGAAAATCCGGAATTGGTTAAAGAGATGGTTGAAAAAATAGATTTGTGGGAGAGGGCTATAAAAAACAATATTTACTAACGAAACTGTGATGAGAAAATCCATCGATTATCTGGGTATATTTCTGATATTAGTTTTGGGAGGTTGCACTCATGTTAATGAAACTGGCAAGTCTTCAAAACCTAATGTCATTTTAATCATGACGGATGATCAGGGCTTTGGCGATTTGGGTTATTATGGAAACCCGCATATAAAAACACCTGTTCTGGATAAATTTGCCGGAGAGAGTGCCCGATTCAGCGAATTCCTGGTATCTCCGGTTTGTGCTCCAACACGCGCTTCTTTATTAACGGGGCGTTATTCTTTACGAACAGGAGTACACGATACCTATCAAGGTGGAGCTATCATGGCAACCAGTGAAATAACCCTTGCCGAAGTATTAAAAGATGCAGGATATAAAACGGGTATGATTGGTAAATGGCATTTAGGTGATAACTACCCATTTCGTCCGGAAGACCAGGGGTTTGGCTATACCTTGCGTCATTTGTCGGGTGGAATTGGACAATGGGGAGATTGGCCTAACCATTTAAAATTTAATAAGAGCTATTTTAGTCCTACCTTATGGAGTAACGGTAAAATAGTAGAGCGTGAAGGATATTGTTCCGATGTGTTCACAAATGCCGCTATCGATTTCGTTGAAGAAAATAAGGAAGAACCTTTTTTCCTTTACCTGGCATTTAATGCACCGCATGATCCACTGCAGGTTCCGCAGGAGTATTACAATAGGTATCAAGATATTGATCCGGCATCGGGCTTTGAGAATGATGGCAGACCTTTTCCTGAAATGACAGAACCAATGAAGGAAAAGGCCAGAAAGGTATATGCTATGGTAAGTAATATTGATGATAACCTGGGTAGATTGTTTGCTAAAATTGATCAACTAAATCTAAAAGAAAATACTTTGATGATTTTCATGACCGACAATGGACCCATACCTTATCGATATCTGGCCGGAATGCGAGGTCGTAAATCATCGGTGTACGAAGGCGGGATTCATGTGCCATGCTTTTGGCGATATCCGGCAGCATTTAAAGGAAACAGGGATATTGAGGTAACAGCATCGCATTTCGATATTTTTCCAACTATTGCAGCCTTGTGTGGAGCGAAAATTCCAGATGATAGAAAGATTGACGGTGTAAGTTTATTGCCATTGTTAAAAGAGGAACAAAGCGATTTGCCCGAACGTTCCATTTGTCGCTACTGGACGCGAAGAGAACCTCAACGATATAAAAACATGATGGTTCGCAGGGGGGAACATAAGTTTGTTGGGAATTGTGACCAGTCGTCAGGAATAGAGGAGTTTGAATTGTATAACTTAGCTAACGATCCTTACGAGCAGAACAATATTGTAAACAGCAATACAAAGGTAGCTATACAATTGAAAGAAGAACTGGATACCTGGCTTACAGACATGCAGGCTTCTCCAAACATTGTGCATTCACCACGAATGGTGATTGGAACTGAGTTCGAAAATCCAGTCTATCTTAATTTAAACGATGTGCACTTCACAGCTCACAAGGATGCAGAAAAGGAAGTTGTATATTGGGAAACGGAAATAGCACAAGCCGGCAAATATGAAATTAACCTTTATTTTAAGAAGGTGATTGAAGGTAATGGCGAGGTTCAGCTAAAAATTGGAAAAGAGGAACAAAACTTTTCTTTTGAGCATGTTTTGGATCGAAAGCTTTCGTTGGGTCAGTTTGACCTAGGTAAAGGGGAAGCAGATATTATTCCGGTAGTATTGATAAAAGAAAAGGATAAAATAAAGTACCTCATGCCTTTTTACGTAGAGGTAAAAAAGAGTAAGGAATAAAATCAAAGTTTCAGGCAGCCTTAAATTAGGGTAATAAGGGAGTGCAGTACCAGGCTTGCTTGAACCTGCTGAAGGTAGCAATAATCTTGAAAGAAAAAATGGAGAGCGTCTCCGGCTTTAATAGAATAGAGAGGGTCAATAAACAATGAAGATGTTCCATTATAAAAAAAATAAAGCATCATAGTTTTTCCTTTAGTCTGTTTTTGTGATGAGGAAAATATATCTTTTAGAATTAATTAGTTTGATACTAAATTTGAAAATCATGATAAAAAGTAAGTTAATAATTGCATTTATGTTGGGTTTTGCAGGTGTAATATCCGGCGGTGCAACTGAAAACCAAACTGCTTTTCGTTTGTTCTACAATCAGCCTGCCGATAAATGGACTGATGCCTTGCCCATTGGAAACGGTCGCATGGGAGCCATGATATACGGAGGAGTTGAAAAGGAACATATCCAGTTTAACGAAGAAACCTTATGGACCGGGCAACCTCATGATTATGCCCATAAAGGAGCACATAAATATCTGGCTCAAATAAGACAGTTGCTTTCAGAAGGAAAACAATTGGAAGCTACACATCTGGCTTCGGATGAATTTATGAGTGTGCCACTCAAACAAAAAGCTTATCAACCTTTTGGTGATGTATTTATCGAATTTCCGGGGCACGAAAACTACACAAATTATTCCCGTACTCTGGATATTGAAAAGGCCATTTCAAGCGTTTCGTATAAAGTGGGTAAAACCAACTTTAAGCGAGAAGTATTGGCCAGCTTTCCCGATCAGGTCATTGCCATTCAATTATCGGCTGATAAGAAAAAAGCCCTCGACTTTAAATTATTTTTTGATGCGCTGCATGAGCAGAAATCAGTGAGTATTGCTGAAAATGCAATGACGTTGGAGGTACAAGTAAAAGATGGTGCCCTGAACGGGATCGCCAGCTTGAAAGTAAAAACCAATGGTAAACTGTCGGTTGAAGATGGGAAAATACGGGTAAGTAAAGCCAGATATGCCACCATATATCTTACAGCAGCTACTAATTACATTAATTTCAAGGATGTTAGTGGGATTGCTAAGGATTTGGCAAACTCAGCAATGCAACAAGTAGAGGATAAAAAATTTGAAGATGTAAAAACGGCTCATATTGAAGATTATCAAAAACTGTACAAACGCTTTAATCTCGATTTTGGTGATAACGGTAAATCTAAAATAACCACCGAAAAGAGAATTGAAGCTTTTGCATTAAATCCTGATGATCCTCAACTGCTTGCTTTATATGTTCAGTACGGTCGTTATCTGATGCTAGCGAGCAGCAGGCAGGGAACTCGTCCCGGAACCCTTCAGGGGATCTGGAATGATAACATAAGGCCACCCTGGGAAAGTAAGTATACGGTAAATATCAATACCGAAATGAACTACTGGCCTGTCGAACTGACTAACCTGTCGGAGTGTCATGAGCCTTTATTTACTATGCTTGAAGAGGTAGCTCAATCAGGAAAAATTGTGGCTAAAGAACATTACGATTGTAACGGCTGGGTCCTACATCACAATACAGATATTTGGCGGGGAGCTGCACCTATTAATGCTTCCAATCACGGGATTTGGGTAACAGGAGGGGCGTGGTTATCCACACACATATGGGAGCATTATTTGTTTACGCAGGATAAAGATTTCTTAGAAGAAAAGTACCACCTGATGAAAGGGGCTGCACAATTTTTCACGGAGTTTCTGTATGAAGACCCCAACACAGGTTATTTGATTAGTTCCCCTTCTAACTCGCCTGAAATTGGAGGATTGGTGGCCGGACCAACTATGGATCATCAGATTATAAGAGCATTGTTTGAAATATGTATAGAAGCTTCCGAAATCTTAGGCGTGGATAAAGACTTTTCAAATAAGTTAGCGGCCTTGATTCCGAGAATCGCACCAAATAAAATTGGACAATATGGTCAGTTGCAAGAGTGGTTGGAAGATAAAGATGATCCTAAAATAAAACATAGGCATGTATCTCATTTATGGGCTGTATACCCCGGTAAGGAAATTAATCCGGTTGAAACACCAGAATTCATGAAAGCGGCAAAACAGTCTCTTGAATTCAGGGGCGATGGCGGAACCGGTTGGAGTCTGGCCTGGAAAATTAATTATTGGGCCCGGTTTCTAGATGGGAACAGATCTTATAAAATGATCCATAAACTGTTAAGTCCTGCGGAAAGGCCGGATGGGAAAGTGGGAGGAGGGTCGTATACAAACTTGTTTGATGCACACCCGCCATTTCAGATTGATGGTAATTTCGGAGGAACATCAGGTATTATCGAATTATTGGTTCAAAGTCATTTAGATCATATTCATTTGCTGCCGGCTTTACCGGATGCATTGCAACAGGGTAATATTTCAGGAGTATGCGTACGAGGAGGTTTTGAACTAACTTTTAGCTGGAACGACGGTAAGCTTGAAAAGCTGAATGTGCTGTCTAAAGCAGGAAAAGTCTGCAAGTTAAAATATAAAGACAAGCAAATAGAATTGAATACCGAAATGGGAAAGACGTATTCCTTAAATGGCAGTTTAGAGGCTTTGTAAGTTATTGGAGTAAATATTATAAGGTTTTTTTAAGAAAAAAAAATACTAACCACTGAGAATCAAAAAAAACACAGGGAACCACAACGATTTATTTTTATAATCGTTTGCCGTGGGTAGTATTAAAAAATAATTAAGTATGAATATTTTATCAAGGGGTAGCGGAATAATAAAAGGATTATTGTTTTGTATTAGTTTAATGATGATGGGGTGTACACAAACGCCTCAACCACCCAATGTAATCATTTTTTTTACCGATGACCAGGGCTATCAGGATGTGGGATGTTTTGGCTCACCGTTGATCAAAACGCCTAATCTTGATCAAATGGCCGAGGATGGTATGCGTTTTACAGATTTTTATTCCGCATCGTCAGTGTGTTCTCCTTCCAGAGCAGCTTTATTAACAGGTTGTTATCCTCCAAGAGTAGGGGTGCCAAGAGTTCTTTGGCCTTATAGCGAGACTGGACTTGACACCAAAGAGGTAACCATTGCAGATTTGCTTAAACAACGAGGTTATGAAACTGCCTGTATTGGAAAATGGCATTTGGGCGATAAGCCTGAACACTTGCCTGTTTCACAGGGGTTTGATCGATATTTTGGAATTCCCTTTAGCAATGATATGTCGGTCAACCGTAATTTCAAAGTGGCTTCAGATATTGTTTTAAGGGAAGGAATGACCTTGGATAGCCTTCGGGAAGAAAAATGGCGGGGGGGTAAAGTTCCGTTAATGGAAAATGATGAGGTAATTGAATATCCTGTCGATCAAACCTATTTAACCAAACGATATACCGAAGAAGCGATAAAATTTATTCAGGATAAACGTGATAAGCCATTTTTCTTATATCTGGCTCATACCATGCCACACATTCCATTATATCCATCTCCTGATTTTAAAGGGAGAAGTGAAAGAGGATTATATGGTGATGTCATTGAGGAACTGGATTGGAGTATGGGGCAAATCCTAAAATCGCTTGAAGACCTTGGTTTAGATAAAAATACCTTGGTAGTGTTTACCTCAGATAACGGACCCTGGAATTTAAAGAATGGTCACGGAGGAAGCGCGTTGCCTTTGCGGGGATTTAAGTTTCAAACCTACGAAGGAGGTATGCGCGAGCCAATGATCGCGCAATGGAAAGGAAAAATACCGGCTGGTACCGTCTGTTCCGAAATAGCTTCAACCATTGATCTAATGCCAACTATCGCTAATCTAACCGGATCCTCCCTGACGGAAAAATCGCTGGATGGTAAAGATATCTGGCCGCTTTTATCAGGCCAGAAAGGTGCGAAAACGCCCCACGAGGCTTTTTATTTTTATAAGGACACCGTATTGGAGGCTATTCGTAATGCGGAATGGAAGCTAAGGGTTGTAAACGAAAATGTGGAATTGTATAATCTGAAAAATGATATTTCAGAAACGACCAATAGGGCCGATGAGAATCCTGAGGTGGTTCAAAGATTGCAGAAGATGATGGAAGATTACGATAATGATCTGAAGAATAATCTGCATTAATAGAAGAACTTAATCATCTGGAAAAATGTATAACAGCGTCAATAGAATAACAATGATACGGATTTTATTTATAATTTTTTTATGCGTTACTACTTGCTATAATATATGTGCTAATAGAGGAGAGAAATACAAACCTAATATCATTTACATATTAGCAGATGATTTAGGTTATGGAGATGTCTCTTGTTACAACAATGCGTCAAAAATATCTACTCCCAATTTGGATAAACTGGCTTCGGAAGGAGTTATGTTTACAGATGCACATACCAGTTCATCGGTATGCACCCCTACCAGGTATGGTATTTTAACGGGGCGATATAACTGGCGAAGTAAATTAAAACAAGGGGTATTAAGCGGTTATTCAAAGTCGCTTATAAAACAGGACCGTACAACGGTTGCTGATCTTGTTAAAAAAAATGGATATAACACAGCCTTTATTGGCAAATGGCATCTGGGTTGGGATTGGACTTTAAACAACAGTGACTCTATTGACATTGACAAACTGAACGCCCGTCCGGAAGTGGACTTCACCAAACCAGTTAAAAATGGCCCGAATACTCACGGCTTCGACTATAGTTACGGTTTTTGCGGATCTTTAGATATGCCTCCTTATGTATGGGTGGAAAACGATAAGCCAACAATGGTGCCCACCCACATCACCGTAGGAAAGGTTAAACAAGCTACCTGGCGAAAAGGCTTAACATCTGATGATTTTTCGCACGAACAGGCACTTCCCGAAATAACAAAGAGAACAGTTGATTACATTGGCGCTCATGCCAGTCGGGATAATCCATTTTTTATCTATATGCCGCTGCCGGCACCCCATACACCAATTTTACCGACCAAAGAGTTTCAAGGTAAAAGTGGTTTGGATAATCCTTATGGCGATTTTGTTTTAATGGTGGATTGGGTGGTTGGTGAAGTGATGAATGCTATAAACGAAAATGGCATCTCCGAAAATACACTAATTGTTTTTACCAGTGATAATGGCTGTTCTCCGCAAGCTAATTTTAAACAATTGCTTTCAAAAGGACATGACCCAAGTTATGTGTTCAGAGGTTATAAATCCGATATTTTCGAGGGCGGTCATCGTGTGCCTTATATCATGACTTGGAAAGGAAATATCAAACCAGGTAAATCTGAACAACTGGTTTGTACTACCGATTTTTTTGCAACGGTAGCTGATTTACTGGGAGAAAAATATGAGGATAATACCGCCGAGGACAGTTACAGTCATTTAGGAGCTACAGGAATTTCAAGTACAGCTCCACTTCGAAAAAGTATAATTCATCACTCCGTAAGAGGCGATTTTGCTTATCGCAAAGGAGATTGGAAGCTAATATTATGTCCAGGTTCAGGAGGATGGAGTTATCCTAATGTAAGTAGAAATAAAGCTGTAACGGATACCATGCCCAAAGTGCAACTTTACAATCTGAAAGACGATGTTGAAGAAGTAAATAATTTAGAAGCCGAACATCCTGAATTACTTGAAGTATATCGCAATGATTTATTACAAATTATCGAATTCGGCAGAAGCACCAAAGGAAAAATACTAAGCAATGACGGGGTAGAAGAATGGCAGCAATTAGAGAATGTTAAAAAAGACAAGATACGGGAGTAGGTTCTCCTTCTTGCACAGGAGGGCCTGTTCCGCTCAAACGGAAAGTACCTCGACGCAGGAGAGGGGAGGTGGTTTTAGTACCTTTATTAAGTATATTCTTATATGATGGAAAATAAGTATTTATACCACCTCTCGGTTCGTACCTCACCAGACTCCTCTTGTTAAGGAGGAGAACTGATTTACATGACTTAAGAATGATTTGTTGAAATGATAGAAAAAAGAAATATGAAGAATCTTAAAAGAATATTGAAAGGCCTGCTAATTTGCGGATTGATATTAAGCGCACTTACTGCATCAGCTAAGAAGAAACATCCATATCAAACTCCTAAATTACCCTTGGAAGAAAGGGTGGAGGATCTATTGAGCAGGATGACCCTGGAAGAAAAATTCTGGCAAATGTTCATGATTCCGGGTGATTTGAGCGACGATATGAGCAAATACAAAAATGGTTGCTTTGGTTTTCAGGTAGCCAGTAAAGGGAAACAGGGCAATGCCGCCGAGCAGATGATGGATTATGGTTCCTCAGGTACAGCGTTTGAAATGACCCAGAAAATGAACAAGATTCAACGTTTTTTTGTGGAGGACACTCGTTTAGGTATTCCTTTAATCCCTTTTAATGAAGCGTTACATGGTTTAACGCGCGATGGAGCTACGGCCTTTCCGCAGGCCATAGCATTAGCTGCTACCTGGGATACCACTTTGGTGGGCGATGTAGCCAGGGCTATCACACGGGAAACAAAAACACGAGGCATCAGGCAAATCTTATCTCCCGTTTTAAATATCGCACGTGATGTTCGATGGGGAAGGGTTGAAGAAACTTATGGAGAAGATCCTTATTTGACCACGCAAATGGCTATGGCTTTTATCAGCCAGTTCGAAAACCAAGGAGTAATAACTACGCCAAAACACTTCGTGGCCAATGTGGGAGCAGGAGGACGCGACAGTTATCCCATTAGTTTTAGCGAACGCTTGTTGGAGGAGATTTATTTCCCGGCCTTTAAATCGGTATTTCAAAAAGCAGGGGCAAGATCTGTGATGACTGCTTATAATTCGGTTGATGGCAGTCCATGTACGGCCAGTGAGTGGCTACTGCGTGATAAGCTTAAGAAAGAATGGGGTTTCAAGGGATTTGTAATCTCGGATGCAGGAGCAACAGGTGGATCTAATGTATTGCACTTTACCGCAAAAAACAATGCGGAATCAACTAAAGAAGCAGTGGAGGCCGGGTTAGATGTGATGTTTCAAACCAACTACGATCACTATCCATTGTTTTATAAAGCCTTTAAAGAGGGAATAATTAACGAAGAAGCAATTGATGAAGCAGTAAGTAGAATCCTTAAGGCGAAGTTTGAATTGGGTCTGTTCGAAAACCCTTATGTAGATCCTGAAAAGGCAGCTCATTGGAACGGACACCAAACACACTGGGAATTGGCACGTAAATCAGCTGCCAAATCGATGGTGTTATTGCAAAACAACAATCAAGTTCTTCCCTTAAAAAAGTCAAACATTAATAAGATTGCTCTTATAGGCTATGATGTTAAAGCGGGCCGTTTGGGTGGTTACAGTGGACCGGGCAACAATATTGTGAACATCTATGATGGTGTAAAAAATGTAATAAGTGAGGATAATATTCATTATGCAAGCGGTGTTCCACTCAATAGCAGAACATATCAAGTGGTTCCTTCCGGGTTTTTATCCACAGTAAAAAATGGCGACAAAGTCAACGGATTGACAGGAGAATATTTCAATAACATAAAATTGGAAGGTGAACCTCAAGTAAGTCGTAACGACAAGAAAATTCAATTTGGCTGGACGCTGTTCTCTCCCCATAAGGACTTGGCCTATGATTGGTATTCAGTGCGTTGGACAGGAAAGATCAAGGGGCCTGAAACAGGTGCTTTCAAAGTTGGTATTGAAGGTAACGATGGATACCGTTTATATATTGATGGTAAGTTGTTGATTGATAACTGGAAAAAACGATCGTACCAAACCATTCTTAAAGATTTTTATTTTGAGAAAGGTACAGAGTATGATATAAAAATAGAGTTTTTTGAGTCGGCCGGAAATGCCAGGTTTAAGCTAGTGTGGGATGCCAATGTAGTGCAGGAGTGGGAACAACAAATTGCCGGCGCAGTTGAAGCTGCACAGAAAAGCGATGTGGCTGTCGTTGTTGCCGGTATTCACGAAGGAGAATTTCAGGATCGTGCCCTATTGGCGTTACCGGGTCATCAGGAGGATATGATCAAAGCAGTAGCTGCAACAGGAAAACCTACCGTTGTTGTTCTGGTTGGTGGAAGTGCCATAACCATGAGTAACTGGATGAATCAGGTAGATGGCATCATCATGGCCTGGTATCCGGGTGAAAATGGAGGTAACGGTTTAGCAGACGTCTTATTTGGCGAAGAAAATCCCGCTGGTAGGTTACCGATAACTTTTCCTGTGGATGAAGCGCAGTGCCCGTTGTATTACAACAATAAACCAACAGGTAGGGGTGATAACTACCATAACCTGACTGGGCAGCCATTGTTCCCATTTGGTTATGGCTTAAGCTATACGTCATTTGAATATTCTGATCTAGGTTTTAGTAAAAACGGTATCAACACCAATGAATCAGTTACCATAACCTGCAATGTAAAAAACACGGGTAAAGTAAAAGGAGATGAAGTGATTCAACTTTATATTCGCGATGAATTGGCTTCGGTTTCACGACCTATTAAAGAACTAAAAGGCTTTAAAAGAGTTACATTAGATGCCGGACAGCAAAAGCAATTATCATTTACACTGACTCCCGATGACCTTTCAATGTTAAATATCGATATGGAAAGAGTTGTTGAACCGGGAGACTTTAGAATTATGATTGGGGCTTCTTCTAAAGACATTAGATTAAGAGGTATACTGAACGTAAAATAATTGATTCATCATGATTAGAAGAACTGTATTAATTATATTTCTGGTTATTTGCGCACAAATCGTTAAATCTCAGAATCCAATATTGAATAAAAGCGATCCAGGTTTCTTGTATGCAGCTGATCCTGCAGCAGAAGTATTTAACGGGAAGGTATATGTGTATTGTTCACACGATCAGGATACGGCTGTAAATTTCAGCACGATGCAAGACTATCTGGTGTTGGAATCGGCAGATATGGTCAACTGGAAAAACCATGGTGTGGTTTTAAAACCTCGTGAATATGCCTGGGCACAAGGACAGATGAATGCACCGGATGTGGCCTATAAAGATGGCTGGTATTATTTTTATTTTCCATACGATAAAACACACATTGGTGTAGCAAAGTGTAGAACACCTGTAGGTCCTTGGGAAGAAGCAGTATGTGATAAAATCACCACCATTTTTGATCCAACCGTAATAGTGGATGAAGATGGACAAGCCTATATTTATGGCAATGACCATAAAGTAAATATAGGCGATAAAGGAGCACATATAATGGGAGCAAAACTCAAAGATAATATGGTTGAGCTGGATGGACCATGGGTTCGTTTAAGTAAAGAAACAGTTAGTGAAGCTGTGCACGTATTTAAACGCAATGGCATTTATTATTTTCATGCCAGGGTTGGTAAAGTAACCAAATATTGGATGGCAGATGAACCTTTACCTCAATATGCGACTTTAAAGGGGGTATTGGCGCCGGATGCTCCCCAGGCCCCTAATCATGCATCTGTTATTGAATGTAATGGCAAGTGGTATTTCTTCTATCATAGAGGAGATGTAAACCAAGGTTCTTTTCATAAACGATCAGCCTGTTTTGAAGAAATGTATTTTAATGAAGATGCTACCATCCAAACCATAAAGTATATATTAAATAGGTAATATTTGTACTGAAATAGATCTACGTAATAACAAAATCAACATTCACACTTTAAAAATAAATTAGTGAATGTTGTTTTTTTTCGTGAGTTTAGTCGAAGTTGTGGATATTATATTATGTAAGCGCGGATTGTTCGAGTCTCTGTTTAACCCGGATTAGGCATTAGAACTTCGTCGTGAACATTGAAAATGTAATAAAACAAGGCTTTACTGAAACGAGGCATTACTTGTCCCGATTACTTTCGGGAGCATCGTTATGGTGAGTTGAAGTGAAGCAGCGGAGTGTCTTGTTTTGAAATTATTTCAATGTGTAATAGATTTTCTAATGCATATTGCGGGTTTAAATCAGCATTGTTTCTATAATAAAAAATACATATGAAAACTATCAAATTAAGTCTGCTAGCGGTCATCTTTTCTTGCCTGGCCTGCACAACAACCCCAGATGTAAAATGGGTAAGTACAACAGATCAAGACCGTTGGGTAACAAATGAAATTTCTTCCCCATCGAAAGAAGGATTGCAACATGTAGTTGTAAATATAGATACGGAAAAGCAGCAACAAGAAATAGAAGGTTTTGGCGGTTGTTTTAACGAAATGGGTTGGGAAGCGTTGAATATGGTTACGCCTAGCGAAAAACAACAGCTATTAAACGACTTGTTTAACACGGAAACAGGGTGTAAATTTAACTTGTGTCGTATGCCTATCGGTGCTAATGATTATGCAGTGAATTGGTATAGTCATAACGAAACACCTGAAGATTTTGCAATGGAGAACTTTTCCATCGAACGCGATAAGCAACGTCTGATACCATACATCCATGAGGCTCAGAAACTGAATTCGCAGGTCAGAGTTTGGGCTTCTCCATGGTGTCCGCCATCCTGGATGAAACATAACAAGCACTATGCTTGTAAAGCGAATCCTAATGTAAACGATTTGGATCCTAAATTAAGTTCAACAGAAGAATTAGTTTCCAGGTTTATTACCGAGCCGGAGTATTTTAGAGCATATGCACTTTACTTCTCTAAATTTATAAAAGCCTACGCAAAGGAAGGAATTCCAATTGAGGCAGTACATGTTCAGAACGAACCTAATTCGGCCCAAAACTTCCCTTCTTGTGTATGGAAACCCAAAGACCTGGGGATTTTTATAGCGGACTATTTAGCCCCACAATTCAATGAGGATAACATTGAATCTGATATCTGGTTAGGTACAATTGAGCGTCCGCATATAGAAAGAGTAGACAGTGTACTTCTCTATAAAAATGCACTGGATATCGTAAAAGGAGTTGGTTTTCAGTGGGCTGGGAAAGGAGCTATTGAAAAAGTTCATGCCAAATATCCTCAAATGAGTTTAATGCAAACGGAAACCGAATGTGGAGATGGTTCTAACGATTGGAAAGCAGCAGAGTACACCTTCAACCTGATGAAACATTACTTCGAAAATGGTACCAATGCTTATATGTATTGGAATATGATCTTGGATGAAACGGGAAAAAG
This sequence comes from Saccharicrinis sp. 156, assembly GCF_050589685.1. Taxonomy (NCBI): domain Bacteria; kingdom Pseudomonadati; phylum Bacteroidota; class Bacteroidia; order Marinilabiliales; family Marinilabiliaceae; genus Saccharicrinis; species Saccharicrinis sp. 156. Next base: position 96,432 of record NZ_JBNGOS010000015.1, on the reverse strand, counting down.
CCAGTGGGGTTGGAAACAAAATTCGATGATTTCTATTGATAGCCAAACAAAATCAATCACTTATAATCCTGAGTTTTATTTGATGAAACACCTAAGCGCTTTTGTGATGCCCGGTGATGTGAAAATAGATACTGACGGTAACGACCAAAACACACTGGCATTTTATAGCTCACAAACAAACGAAGTTAAAGTGTTGGCATACAATCCTAACAAAGAAAAGAGCTTGTTGCAACTTAATGTTAACGATAAAGTTGTGAAGGCTGAAGTAGATGCTAAATCATTTAACACTTTTGTGGTCGGATTGTAATTTGTTGTAAGAAATGGAAAGACGAGAGTTTTTAAAATATATGGGTGCGTCCTCAGTAGTACTTGGATTAACTTCTAATTTATGGGCAGGAGGGAGTAAAAGGTGCAAAGAGGAGGTTTGTCGTGAGGCATGGACAAAATTATGTGATTATAGAATCAAAGAGGCAGCATATGCATATGTACATCCACAAAAACGATTGCCGAATGTTTTTTTATATGGCGATTCCATTTCAATTGGTTACACGTTAAAGGTACGTGAACAGTTACAAGGAAAAGCCAATGTATTTCGAACTTACCGCAATGGAGGTGCCACTCAAAATTTTATTCCTGGAATGGAAAAGATGAAAAAAGCCATGTTTCAGCCTTACCTTAAAAATGGTTGGGATTTTAAATGGGATGTGATTCATTTTAATGTTGGCTTGCACGACTTAAAATATATGTCGAAAGGCAAATTGGATAAAGAGAATGGTAAACAGGTATCATCCATCGAAGGCTACAAGGAAAAACTCGATGAAATTTGTACATATCTAATGAAAGAATTTCCTACAGCAACACTGATATTTGCTACAACAACTCCGGTTCCCCAAGGCGCAGCAGGTAGGTTGGCAGGCGACAGTGTAAAGTACAATAAAGCCGCGTTAGATGTATTGGCCAAATACCCTTCTATTATGATCAACGATTTATATGCCTTTACCAAACCCAATTTTAATGAATGGTGCATTGAACCAGGCAATGTGCATTATAATGAAACGGGGAAAAAGGCTCAAGGAAAGGAAGTAGCACGAATCATCGCAGAAAATTTATACAACTAAAATATCTTCTTCCCTCAGTTTGCATGGGCTGGGGGAAGTACCATGCCAATGCCTTTACCATAGGATACGGCCGTCGCTGTAAGATGTGGGATATTAATTAGCTGTATATACTATTCCAATAGTTGATACATCTTTAATAAATTTAATTAGAATGAAAAAGATACTATCCATATTAGCAATTGCATTAATCGCTTTGGCGGTGAAGGCTCAGGAGAAGTCACCAGCCTTTATTCCTCAACCGGAATCAGTGGTGACGAAGGAGGGCAGTTTTTTGCTATCCTCAAATACCACGGTGTATGTGCCAACAAAGTTTAAAAGTGATTTTCAGCCCTATATTGGTGAAAAGTTATTGAATGACACTGGAATAAAGTTTCAGGTTAAGTCAGGAACGCGAACACCTGCATCCAATTATATTCTATTTGATTTAACCAAAGACAAATCAATTGCCAAGGAAGGATATCAATTAGATGTTTCTTCTCATTCAATCATTATAAAGGCAAATACTTATGCCGGTTTGTTTTATGGTTTTCAAACTTTAAGGCAAACTATCCCGGTTAACACTGAAAGTTTTGAGCTTCCATGTTTGGTAGTTAAAGACCATCCTCGTTTCGAATGGCGGGGAATGATGTTGGATGTATCGCGCCATTTTCAATCCAAAGAATGGGTGAAGAAACAGATTGACATTTTTGCTGCCTACAAAATGAATAAAATGCACTGGCATTTAACCGATGACCAGGGGTGGAGAATAGAAATTGATAAGTACCCGAACTTAACTAAAAAAGGAGCCTGGCGTGCTGATAGAAGTGGTATTGCCTGGTGGAGTAGAGAATTAGCCTCACCTGAAGAGCCCAAAACAATAGGTGGTTTTTACACCAAAGAAGATATTAAAGAAGTCATTGAGTATGCACGTGTTCGAAATGTTGAAATCATTCCTGAGATTGATGTGCCCGGACATAGTAAGGCGCTGATTGCCTCCTACCCACATTTATGTTGCGTGGATTCCGCGAATTTTGAAGTGGCTACCGGAGGAAAAGCACCTGACAACGCCTTATGTGCAGGTAAAGAGACTACTTACGAATTTTTGGACAATGTACTTACGGAAGTCGCGGAATTATTTCCATCGGAATATCTTCATATTGGTGGGGATGAGTGTAACAAGACGAACTGGAAAAAATGCCCGCTTTGTCAGCAGGTAATGAAGGACAATGATTTGAAAGACGAAGAAGAACTGCAAAGTCATTTTATCCAGCGCGTAAATAAGCTGGTAACTTCCAAAGGGAAAACCATGATTGGCTGGGACGAGATCTTGAGTGGCAAAGGAGCCCAGGGAGCCACCATTATGGCCTGGAGAAGAAATAAATACACGCCACATATTGATGCGCCTAAGGGAGGTTATCCAACCATTCAGGCATCATACAATCATTCCTATATTGCCCAGGTTCAAGGGCCAACCGATATGGAACCCGAAGGGCCTAAAGTAGTGTTGCCTCTATGGAAGGTATACAGTTATGAGCCTATACCGGAAGAGTTGACTGCCGCAGAAGCGAAATTGGTAAAAGGTACCGAGGCTTGTCTATGGGGCGAGTTTACGCCCACCGAATCGCACAGTGAGTACATGTTATACCCGCGCTCATTTGCCAATGCTGAAGTGGCCTGGAGTCAGCCAGAGTTAAAAGATTGGGCGAGGTTCCAGGGTGCTCTAGAGGCACATTTTCCACGTCTCGATCGCGATAAAATCAATTATTCGACAAGCATGTACACAGTGTATGCTCCTTTTGCAATCAATCAACTTAAAAATGAGGCCATAGTTTATCTCGAAACCGAGATGGTGGGTTACGATATTTATTACACGTTGAATGGAGATGAACCTACAACGGATGCCAGCAAATATGAAGGTGTGTTCAAAACAAAGCCAAGAACATTACTTAAAGCCGGACTGTTTGATAAGAAAGGCAACCTGTTAGGAAAAGTAACAGAAGTTAGGTTGAAGTAGAAAAGAACGCAGGGAAGTACCAGGTGAGAACATTTATAATTTACTTGAAAAGTTCACAAGCGTACATTTAATAGAGATGCAAATCAACCCCTGAGGGGGTTAAGATGAATAGCACGGGGTTTTATTCCCGGTAAGAATAAGAAAACCAAACTGACGCATCATAGTCTTATTTAACAGGCAACGTGATTTTACATCGGAAAATAGATAAATTAAAGAAGAGAACTAGTGATATGCTTAGTAAAATAAATAAAAGTCTTCAGGGAATACTTCTAATACTACTGATAGCAAGTTTGGCAAGTTGTAGCCAGGAGCCGGAAAACAAGTTGCCAAACATTGTTTACATCATTTGCGATGACTTAGGTTATGGCGATGTGCAATGCTTAAATCCTGAAAAAGGAAAAATTAAGACGCCACAAATTGATGCGTTATCAGCTGAGTCGATGACATTTACAGATGCGCATTCTGGTTCATCTGTATGTACGCCAACTCGCTATGGTGTGCTTACAGGACGTTACGCCTGGCGCTCGAGATTGCAAGATGGTGTACTTGGCGGAGGTCAGGAGTTTGAGCCCTTAATTGCAGATGACCAGTTAACTGTACCGGCATTACTAAAAAAAGCAGGTTACCAAACCGCTGCCATGGGAAAATGGCATTTGGGTTTCGCGGTGAATGATGCAGAGGGTAATCCGGTCGATGTATATCAGGGTAAAAGGAGACCGGGTCCGGCGCCTGTTGGTTCAATAGTTCCTAATGGGCCAATTACCCGCGGATTCGATACTTATCTTGGATTTCATCACTCGGCATCCATGGAAACAGTGATTAAAGATGGTAAAGTCATTAAAAACATGCCAACCATTAAAATGTTGCAATTCCTGGGTAAAAACGCCAGTCAATATATAGCCGAAAAAGCAAAAGAAGACAATCCATTTTTTTTATACCTGGCACTGAATTCACCTCATACACCTATTGTTCCATCAGAAGCATGGCAGGGTAAAAGTGGAATGAGTCCTTATTGCGACTTTGTAATGGAAACGGATGACGTGGTAGGACAAGTTATTGATGCCCTAAAAGAAAATGGTGTTGACGAGAATACCCTTGTATTCTTTACCAGCGATAACGGATGCTCCTATCCTGCAGCAAGGGGAGGTAAACTGGAGAAAGAATTTGGTCACTATCCAAGTGCCCAATACCGAGGTTCTAAATCGGATATCTGGGAAGGTGGGCACCGAGTTCCTTTTATCGCAAAGTGGACCGGTAAAATTGAAGCAGGATCTAAAAATGACCATTTGATCTGTCTAACCAGTTTGTTGGGCACTTGTGCTGAAATAACAGGAATACAAATTCCGGAAGACGCAGGAGAAGACTCCTACAGTATACTTTCAATGCTGAAGGATAAGGAGGTAGCAAGTCCTTATGAGGCAGTAATCCATCATTCCATTCAAGGAAAGTTCTCCATACGCAAAGGAAAATGGAAACTGGAATTGTGCCCTGGTTCTGGCGGTTGGTCGGGACCTAACGATAAACAAGCCAGAAAGCAGGGGTTACCTGAGATACAGCTCTACAACCTGGAAAATGATGAGGCAGAACAAAACAATGTATTCCAGGATTATCCTGAAGTTGTAGAGGAATTAAAAGCGGAACTTGTTAGCCTGGTAGAAAATGGACGAACCACCAAAGGAGCCGTGAAACAAAATGATGTTGAAGTAGATATCTATAAGTCAGATAAATAATATCCTAAGATTATGGTAGCGGTAAGAATGAGCAAATTTATAAGTGTGGGCTTTTTATGGGTGATGGTGTTGAGTTGTTCACCAAAACCGGATAAAGAAGCTGTTGATTATATCGACCCGATTATCGGGGCCATTACTTACGGAAAAAAAACAAAGGATGCACACGGTTTCGGTAAGACCTTCCCGGGGGCAGCTACACCATTTGGATTGGTTCAGCTAAGTCCGGATACATATACAGGTGGAGATAATGGAAGTGGTTATTCGTACGAACACCCAACCATGGAAGGTTTTAGCTTTACTCACATGAGCGGTGTGGGCTGGTTTGGCGATCTGGGTAACTTTTTGGTTACACCAACGGTGGGAGAACTGATTACCAACCGGGGAAATCCCGCCGAGCCAGAAGGAGGATATCGTTCCAGATATACTCACGATACGGAAGTAACGGAAGCAGGATATTACGCTGTAACCATGGATGATTATAAGGTTAGAGCCGAACTCACCGCGGCTCCACGTGCCGGAATCATCCGTTTTACCTATCCCGAAAGCGACAGTTCGCGAATTCAAATAGATTTGTCGCGCAGGGTTGGCGGTACATCCACAGAACAATATGTTAAGGTTGAGAACGAAAATACAATTTCCGGTTGGATGAAATGTCCACCTGAAGGAGGCGGTTGGGGTGCCGGAGCCGGTAAAGCTGATTATGTCGTATATTTCTGGTGCCAGTTTAGCAAACCTCTTGAAGATTATGGCATCTGGAGCGCAGATATTCCTGACGAAGGAAGGAAAATGCGACATATTCGCAAAGAAGCCTATCAAAATGCGGTTAAAAATGCTCCCCGTTTTGAAAACGCAAAAGAAATGCAGGGAAAACACCTTGGCTTTTACTCCAACTTTAAAACCACCGAAGGGGAACAGGTTCTTGTAAGAAGTGGAATATCCTTTGTGAGTGTTGAAGGTGCCAAAGAAAACCTGGAACACGACATCAACCACTGGAATTTTGATAAGGTACGTCAGCAAGCAAGGAATTTATGGAGCGATGCGCTTAAAAATGTGAAAGTTTCAGGCGGCAGTGAAGATGAAAAAACCATTTTCTACACGGCGCTTTACCATACCATGATCGATCCTCGGACTTTCTCCGATGTAAACGGAAAATATATAGGTGCAGATAAACAGGTACATCAAACCAATGATTTTACCTATCGTACCATTTTTAGCGGTTGGGACGTGTTCCGATCTCAGTTTCCGCTTCAAACCGTCATCAACCCTTCCATGGTGAATGATGAAATCAACTCCTTATTGCAAATGGCCGAACTGAGCGGCAGAGCGTATCTGCCCCGCTGGGAAATGCTCAATTCCTATTCAGGTTGTATGTTGGGTAACCCTGCGGTTTCTGTTATTGTGGATGCGTACGAAAAAGGAATCAGAAATTATGATATCGACAAGGCTTTTGAATATTGTAAAAATTCCGTAGATACATTTACAAATGAACCTCTTGGATTTATTCCTAAAAAAGTATCTATGACTATGGAATACGCGTATTCTGACTGGTGTATGGGTAAGTTTGCCGAATCGTTGAATAAACCAGAAATTGCTGAAGAATATTATAATCGATCTGAAGATTATAAGAATTTATGGAGCGACGAGGTAAAATGGTTCAGAGCAAGAACTGCTGATGGAGGGTGGACCGAATGGAAAGGGAAAACTACTCACGGACAAGGATGTATCGAGAGTAATCCTTATCAGCAGGGATGGTTTGTTCCTCATGATATTGAAGGTTTAAAAACTCTTATGGGTGGGGAAGCGGCTTACAGGGATTCGTTGATTTCTTTCTTTGAAAAGACACCGGGCGATTTCTTGTGGAATAACTATTATAATCATCCCAATGAACCTGTGCATCATGTGCCTTTTATGCTGAATACAGCTGGAGTGCCATATCTTACACAGAAATGGACACGCAGAATATGCAGTGCTGCCTATGGAACAGATGCTTATGGACTTTGTGGAAATGAAGATGTAGGTCAGATGTCTGCCTGGTATGTGTTAGCAGCCATGGGTATTCACCCTATTTGTCCGGGAGATAATATTTATCAGATAACCAGTCCTGTATTTAATAAGATTGAAGTACAGTTGGATGAAAAATATTATTCAGGTGAAACTTTTACTATTGAAGCGAAAAATAATTCACCAGAAAATATCTATATCCAATCGATGAAATTAAACGGTGAGCTGTTAAATCGTTTCTGGATAACACATGAAGAAATTGTTTCGGGTGGAGTATTGGAAATGGAGATGGGACCAGAACCAAAAATGTAAAAAATAGAGATGTCACTCTGTACGGGAGAATGGTGTAAGGAACGGGGAGAAGGGTATCAACATGTGAATCAAAGAATAATACAAGCTCCAACAGAGCGTAGTCTCATAGCCAAGTCTGATAGGAGTGTATATAAATAATGTCAATTTAGCATTTATTGGTGTGGTGAAAAAAATATTAATTGGCTATGAAAAACCGGCATTTTATTTTTACACATAGGCTATGGCTCTATTATTCATAGGAATTATTAGATTAAATGATAAAACAACTATAACATTATAAAGAAATGAAGAATTTAATTTTAATTGCGGTATTCTTGGTATTGGGATTTACTGCACAAGCACAGCAGTATTCATTTCCAATGGATGAATATACGCCAACAGAGGGGAATCTGGAAGCCCGTAAAGAATTTCAGGACATGCGATTTGGCATGTTTATCCACTGGGGTATCTACAGCATCCTTGGCGATGGCGAGTGGGTAATGTTGAACCAGAAAATACCTTACGACAAATACAGTCGTTTGGCCTCGTTCTTTAACCCTATTGATTTTGATGCCAAGGAGTGGGTAGAGATTGCCAAGTCGGCCGGAATGAAGTACATCACTATTACATCCCGCCACCACGATAGTTTTAGTATGTTCGATACCGAAGCTTCGGATTACAACATTGTGGATGCAACGCCTTATGGTAAGGATCCGTTAAAAGAGTTGGCCGAAGAATGTAAAAAAGAAGGCATTAAACTAAACTTTTACTACTCGCTTTTGGATTGGGCTCGTGACGATTATGGTTTCGGGAAGAAGATTGTTGATGGCAAACCTGTTGATACGGATTGGGACAGTTACATCGAGTTTATGAAGAAGCAGTTGACGGAGTTGCTGACCAATTATGGCGAGGTAGGCTGTATCTGGTTCGATGGCCACTGGGAACGTAAAACCGTGGATTGGAGATATAACGAAATCTATCAACATATTCATCAGTTAAGTCCAAATACCTTAATTGCCAACAACCATCACTTGACACCGATCCCGGGAGAAGATATTCAAACATTTGAAAGGGACCTTCCTGGTGAGAACAAAGGTGGCTACAGTGCAGGAGTAAAGGTGAGTGAACTTCCTTTAGAATCTTGCGCCACTATGGCTAAATTCTGGGGTTTTGGGTTAAACGACAAGAACTTTAAATCCACGAAACAAATCATCCACTTCTTAGTAAAAGCAGCCGGTAAAAACGGAAACCTGTTGTTGAATGTTGGACCTATGCCAAACGGCGAAATTCAGCCCGAATTTGTGGAGACCTTAAAAGAAATTGGTGAGTGGACCTCAAAATATGGTGAAACCATTTACGGAACACGAGGCAAAGTAACAGGAGCTCAGGAATGGGGAACCATCACGGCTAAAGATAAGGATCTGTACGTCCATATTCTAAATCCAACATATAACGACTATATCTTTATTAAAAATATGGATCTAAAAGTGTTATCTGCACAAACTTTCGATGGGCAAAAAATCAAGTTCAAGCAAATTAAGGAAGGTGTATTCCTTTATCCGGGAGAGATTGATGAAGATGCTCTTGATACAATTATCAAGCTTAAAGTAAAATAAAGAGCAAAGGGCAGCGTGCACAAAACAACCGCATTTACAGAATATTTCACCTTAAATCGCATCAAGCACTGAAAAATGAAATGGACACGCCTATTTGTTTCAGTAGATTCAGTGTTTTAAGTGGTTAATAAGGAAAAATGAAGTGTTTGTTTATTTAATGCTTTTACCCTTGCTGGGGGCATAGAGTAAAAAACTGTGGTATTATTTATATACTAAGCAATATACGCTCTGAATTACTCAAATAGAAAGATACCAAAATTGATAGAAATGCTGAAGTTTAAACTTTTACTCTGTGTATTAACCTTTATGATCTTGCATAACAGCTTTGCACAGGATACAATATCTTTAAAAAAAGGATTGGTTGTGGGAGCCGTTGATATAAGTTCGCGCTCAGTAGTAAATACCGATCCCGTTTTTTATCAATTGATTACCAATAACGATTTTAAGCCACAGTTAAACGATTCTGTTGGTGTTAACCGTCATGGAGATACTGAACGTTGGGACACAATTTCTGCAAACGCAGAAGGATTGTTTAAAACACCTAAACTGAGGGGAGGTTATTTATTCCAGACCTATAACTCTCCTGAAGAATGTATCCGTATTCTTGAGATTTCAGGCCACAGAGAGGTATTTGTAAACGGGAGTCCCCGCGGTGGCGATATATACAATAAGCACCTGACTTTTCATCCGGTTCAACTGAAAAAAGGCAAAAATACTTTCCTGGTAAAAGGCTCCAGGGGTCAGGTCAAAATTCAATTATTACCGGTCGAAAAAAACATCTCCTTTATGCAAAGGGACTTAACTACGCCGGATTTTATCACTACGGAAGACAATGAGAAAGTGGGGGCTGTTCGAATTTTAAATGCCTCTTCCCAGACCCAAAAAAGTTTAAAGATTGTTGCCGAGAGTAATGGAATTAAAACAGAGACGAATGTGTCAACAATCGTTCCATTGACCATGCGAAAAGTAGCTTACTGGGTTAAGGATGCTTATACCCGGAAAGATACAGTGGATGTAAATCTGAAGCTGTACGACGGAAATGAGCTGCTGGATGAAACAACAGTTCGCTATAAAGTTAGAGCCAAGGATCAGTTTTATGTGCGAACGTTTATTTCGGATATGGATGGCAGTGTGCAGTATTTTGCTGTTCGCGAAAGTAATGTTGATACATTGACAAATCCGGCCATGTTCCTATCCTTGCACGGTGCTGCGGTGGAGGCACGCGGTCAATCGGCAGCATACCAGCCAAAAGAATGGGGACATATAATTTGTCCAACCAACCGCAGAGATTACGGATTCGATTGGGAAGACTGGGGACGTTGGGATGCCATGGAAGTGCAAAAGATTGCGGAAAACATGTATGGCACGGATCCCGAAAAAACATATTTAACCGGACATTCAATGGGTGGTCATGGAACCTGGCAAATTGGAGCTACCTTTCCTGGAAAATGGGCTGCCCTTTCACCAATGTCGGGCTGGTATTCATTTTTTTCGTATTCAAATAAGGAAAAACTGGAAGAGCCAGATCCTTTACAGAAAATGTTTGAAAGAGCAAGCCATTCAAGCCATACGCTGGAATTGTCCAGAAACTATCTGCATCATGGGATTTACATTCAGCATGGGGATTCAGACCACGTAGTCCCGGTGGGTCAGGCTCGCTTTATGAGGGAGCACCTAAGTGCCTTTCATCCTGATTTTGCCTACTACGAACATCCCGGAAGAAAACATTGGTTTGGGATAGATTTTCCTATGATATTCGATTATTTTAAGTGGCACAGTATCCCTGAAAATGAAAAGGTAAAAACATTTGAATTCAGAACGGCAAGCCCCGGGGTTTCTGCAAGTAGCCGTTTTATCACGCTGTACCAACAGGATAAACCCTTTGAGTTTTGTGGGGTAAAAGTGTCTCAAAGAATCCCGACCGAAAAAGAAATCAAACAGGGCATTGTTCTTAAGACTCGTTGGATTGATATTGAAACAGAAAATCTATCCAAGTTCAAGCTCGATATTACACATTGTGCCCCATCGGATACAGTTGAAATTAGAATTGACCAAACAAGCTTTGAGCATGCTGTAGCTGATGTGGGCGAGGTTGTTTGGTTTGAAAAAGAGAATGATAACTGGAGAATACGCCAGGCACCAACGAACACCTTTGAAAAGAACCCGGTTCGTTACGGGAATTTTAAGGATGGCTTCCGTAATAATATGATATTTGTGTATTCAACCAAAGGTACAGAGGCTGAAAACAAGTGGTCGTTTAATAAAGCCCGTTTCGATGCTGAAACTTTTTATTACCGTGGTAATGGTTCTATTGATATTATTTCCGATAAAGAATTTAAAGCATCCAAATATAAAGACCGTTCGGTAATTCTTTATGGAAATGCGTCTACCAATGCTGCATGGAAAACGCTATTAAAAGACTGCCCGGTACAAGTAAAAAACGGAGAGGTGATAGTGGGCGATAAGTTATTGAAAGGAAATAGCTTGAGTGCTTATTTTATTTATCCGCGAATGGATAGTGAAAAAGCCTCGGTAGTAGCAATTTCCGGTACGGGAATGGAAGGGTTTAAGGCAGCATCGCCAAATAGGTACTTTGTTTCAGGAGTGGGCATTCCCGACCTGATGGTTTTTACTCCATCACTTTATAACAAAGGAATTAAAGGTGTGAAAGCTGCCGGTTATTTTGGAAATGATTGGAGTGTTGAAAAAGGGGATATTGTTTGGAAATAATGGAATTGAAAAATGATGGTAAGCTTTAACAATATTACTCGATTATTCGTTGGATGGCTATTTTTAGTATTATCGGGATGTAATAGCGAAAATCAAAATCAAAAACCCAATTTAATCTTTATTCTGGTTGATGACTTAGGGAAAGAATGGATTCCCAGCTATGGAGCAACCGAGATTGAAACTCCCAATATCGATAAATTGGCAGCCAATGGAATAAAGTTCAATAAAGCATATTCGATGCCGCAATGTACGCCAAGTCGAATAGCACTAATGACCGGGCAGTATCCGTATACCAGTGGATGGGTTAATCATTACGATGTGCCACGCTGGGGACATGGTGCAAACTTCGATGCGCAGAAAAATCCTGGTTTTGCAAAGGTGCTTCGCGAAGCTGGCTATAAAACTTGTGTTGCAGGGAAATGGCAGGTCAATGATTTTAGGATTGAACCGGATGCCATGACCAAGGCGGGCTTCGATGAATATTGTATGTGGACAGGTTATGAAAGCAATAATCCACCAAGTGAAAAGCGATACTGGGATCCATACATCCATACAAAAAAAGGGAGTAAAACATATACAGGCCAGTTTGGCCCCGATGTTTTTTCTGATTTCATTATCGATTTTTTACGCGAAAACAAAGCGAACCCAATGTGTGTGTATTACCCTATGGTGTTAACACATACCCCATTTGTACATACCCCACTCGAACCAAATGCAAAAACATTCTATGAGAAGCATCTGGCCATGGTTCGATATACCGATTTTATTATCGGTAAGATTGTTGATGCTCTTGAGGAATTACAAATTTCAGATAACACCTACCTGATATTTACAACCGATAATGGAACAACCAATAAAATTATTGGCAAACGCGATTCGGTTTATGTTAGGGGCGGTAAAGCATTCTTAACAGAAAATGGTGTAAATGCACCTTTGATTGCAGTTACACCCAAAAAGTTAAAAAAAGAATCAAATGCATTGGTCGATTTTACCGATTTTTACCCAACCTTGCTTGATTTAGCAAATATTGAAAATAATTCCGGGTTTATAACGGATGGGGTGTCGTTTGCAGATGTTTTAACGGACAGAACGTATGAAGGAAGCCGTAATTGGGCATTGGCTATGGGAGGACTACCTGCAGTGATTACCGAGGACAGTCTGGTACAGAATAGGTTTGAGTTTAGAGATCGCGTAATCAGAACCCCAAAGTATAAGGCCTATGTCGATACCGTAAAGCAGGTGGTACGACTTTTTGATATGGAAAAAGATCCTTATGAAACGACTAATTTGATCGATCAAGAAGAATTAGAGTCAGTTGTTGGTCAGTTTAATGAGATACTAAAGGATATTCCATCTGTTGATAATAATCCGACCTATAGAAGGTTAGAATCCAATGGGAGCGATGTTTCAATAGAAATGCTGCAAAATGGAGCTAAAAGAACAAGAAAAAGGGGGAATATGCTTCCTTTATCCAATCACGAAGCATTTAAAAAAATGAAGGAAAATCGTAAATAATTTGTTAGTAACTTCCAATGAATTGCTGTCCCGATAGCTCTCGGGTATTAAAATTCATCTGGAGTTAAATCTAACAAATGAAAATAAATTAGAGTATATGAAAATAAAAGTTGCAATAGGTATATTGTTTGTCCTGCTATTCAATTCATGTTCGGATTCGAAAACAAAAAAAACAGAAAAACCGAATATTATTTTCCTTTTTGCCGATGATCAGTGCTATAACACTATCAATGCATTGGGCAATAAAGAAGTGATTACGCCCAACTTAGATAAACTGGCGGGTGAAGGGGTAACATTTACCCAGGCTTACAATATGGGGGCTTGGCATGGTGCAGTCTGTGTAGCCTCAAGGACCATGATCAATAGTGGGCGCTTCGTTTGGAACGCAATGACCATAGAAAAGCAACTGAAAGAACCGGAGGTACAATCGCAACTTTGGGGCAATTTAATGAAAGAGGCGGGTTACGATACGTATATGGCCGGAAAATGGCACGTAAAAGCTATAGCCGATAGCTGTTTCGAGACTTTGGGGACCGTAAGGGGAGGAATGCCCAAGCAGACCAAAGAAGGATACAACCGTCCATTAAGTCCCGAAGATACTACCTGGAAACCTTATGATACTGCCTTTGGCGGGTTTTGGGAAGGCGGTAAGCACTGGAGTGAGGTGCTGGGCGACGAAGCCATCGGATTTATTGACCAGGCTAAAGAAAAAGAGAACCCGTTTTTTATGTACATCGCCTTTAATGCGGCACATGATCCTCGCCAATCGCCCCGGGAATTTGTGGATATGTACCCTCTGGAAAATATCTCAACGCCTGAAACTTACATGGACAAATATCCTTATGAAGATCAAATAGGATGTGGAAAGGGACTTCGTGATGAGCGCTTGGCTCCCTTCCCAAGAACCGAATATTCGGTAAAAGTTAACCGTCAGGAGTACTATGCTATTATTACGCATTTAGACCAACAGATTGGAAGAATATGGGATGCCCTCGAAAAGTCGGGTAAAAAAGATAATACGTATATATTTTATACTGCCGATCATGGATTAGCTTGTGGTAACCATGGTTTAATGGGCAAACAAAATATGTACGAGCACAGCATGCGCCCTCCTTTAATGGTAATTGGCCCTGATTTGCCTAAAGGCGAAAAAGTAGATATGGATGTCTATTTGCAAGATATTATGCCATCGTCACTAGAGTTGGCAGGAGTTGAAAAACCAGCGTATGTTGAATTCAGTAGCTTGATGGATCTGGCGCGTCAGAAAAATAACGAAAGTGCTTATCAAGCCATATATGGATGCTACAAGAATCTCCAGCGTATGATCAAAAAAGATGGCTATAAGCTGATTGCATATCCAAAAGCCAATAAACTATTACTGTTCGATTTGGAGAATGATCCTTTGGAAATGGAAAACCTGGCAGAGAAAGAGGAATATCAAACCAAAGTAAAAGAACTCTTTTTAGAATTGGTAGAATTGCAAAAAAGCATGAGTGATTCGCTTGATTTAGAAGAGGTATTTACGGCATTGTAACATGAACTCTTCTAATAATTTACCCTGCCGGAAGCGGACGGTACAATGGCTAAGAAATTATTTGTTTTATTCGGCCCAGGGGGCGGATAATAAGAACCAAAGATACCGAACTTGCTTCGGGATCAGTACGACTTGAGTATTTTAGGTTGCTATATTCCTAAAATATTTATTATTAATAACATAAAGTAACAAAACGTTTATTTATAAATATTATGAAGAAATTTACATTACTTCTGTTTATGGTTGCCTCCCTGCTGGCATCCTGCTCGAACCCAACCTTCAAGCAGGAAGAAATTTCGATTATACCTAAGCCTGTATCTTTTGAACTAAAAGAGAGTTCATTTAGGTTTGAGTCAAACACTTCAGTAGCCATTCTTGATATAAGCGCCCAAAAAGCTGCAAACTATTTGGTTGGAAAATTAAAAATGGCAGCAGGTTACAATTTGGATATTGAAACTGATGCGGCTGTCAATGGAGTTGTATTTAAAAAGGTAGATATGGAGCCTGAAGCATATCAGCTGGAGGTTACTCCGGAGCAAATTGTTATAACAGCATCTGACGAATCCGGATTTTTTAATGGGGTTCAAACCATTCGACAATTATTACCTTCACAAATAGAGAGCATGGAAAAAACCAAAGCAGATTGGCTGGTTCCATGTTGTGTGGTTGAGGATGCTCCCCGTTTCTCATGGAGGGGCATGCACATGGACTTCAGTCGTCATTTTTTTGATGTGGAAGAGGTCAAAGAGTTTCTGGACTACATGTCATTGTATAAGTTAAACACCTATCATATGCACCTTACGGATGACCAGGGATGGAGAATTGAAATTAAGAAATATCCATTGCTAACAGAAAAAGGTGCCTGGAGAATTGAAAATAACCAGGACACCATTTGTAATGAGCGCGCGGTTGAGAATGAGTTGTACACTATTGATCCTAAAAACTATCGCGAAAAGGATGGCAAAAAGGAATATGGTGGATTTTTTACCCAGGAGCAGATAAAAGAAATTATAACATATGCCGATGAACGATGTATTACAGTAGTTCCGGAAATAGATATGCCGGGACACTTTAAAGCAGCTATCGATAACTATCTGTTTTTATCGTGTACCGGAGAAGCAGGGTGGGGTAGAGTTTTTTCTACGCCTGCTTGCCTGGGGAAGGAAACGACTTATGAATTTATGGAGAATATATTGGCTGAGGTGGTTGAATTGTTTCCATGCAAATATGTTCATATTGGTGGTGACGAGGTGAGAATTGAGTCCTGGGAAGAGTGTCCTAAGTGCCAAAAAGAAATTAAAAAGCACCATTTGGCCGATGAGCATGAGTTGCAGTCTCATTTTAACCGAAGAATAGAAAAGTTCCTGCAGTCAAAAGGTAAGCAATTGATGGGTTGGGACGAGATTGTTGAAGGTGGATTAAGTGAAGGAGCCACTATGATGTGGTGGCGTAACTGGGTTCCCAAAGCACCTAGAATTGCGGCCGAAAATGGAAACGATATGGTGATCACACCAACAGCAGCATACTATTACGATTACTTGAACGACCACAACCCAATTGACAGGACTTATGCTTACGAACCTGTTCCGGATGACTTTACGCCCGAGCAAACCAAGCATGTGTTAGGTATTCAGGCCAACCTTTGGTCAGAGTGGATCCCGAGTTTTAAAAGATTGCAATATCAAGCTTTTCCTCGTTTAATTCCTATGGCCGAAACAGCATGGACTGCAAAAGAATTAAAGGATTTTGATGACTTCAATGCACGTATTCAGCATCATTATAGTCGTTTAGACGAAATGGGCGTTTATTATTACATTCCTGCGGTTAAGGGACTGGACAAAGATATCGTATTTGTGGATAGTGTTTTGGTGGAGCTAAACCTGGCGTATCCGCACAATGGAGCCGAGATCTATTATACCCTGGATGGTACGGTCCCCACCAGGAACGCTTTGCGATATACCGAACCGATTGTTGTAAGCAGTGAAGGAGAAATAAAAGCCAGAACCTACAAAGGGGAAATATTTAATGATCTAATAACAGCAAAAATAGAGCGGCAAAGCTATCAGGAAGCCTCTGATTATATTCCCGGTAATAAGGGTATCAAAAAATACTTTTTAAAAGGTAAGTATAAATCGATGGATGACATCCACGTGTCGGATTCGAGTCCTTATATACAAGCAGATACAATTCAATTGGGACAATATGGCGAAGGAACCGATTTCGCAATCGTGTACAAAGGATTCTTAAATGCTGATAAGGATGGTATCTATGAGTTTGAAATGAAATCCGATGGAGAAAGTCTTTTATATTTGGGGAATGAGTTGGTTATCGATAAAGCAACTGAAGAGCGAAATCCCTATAAGAAGTATGAGAAGGTGGCGCTTAAAAAAGGGTGGCATGCTTTTACCGTGAAATACTTGCCAAGTACAAAGCCCAAGGCCATTGAAGTAAGATATGCCTTGCAAGGAGAGAAGTTGCAAGGGTTTAATACTGCGGTTTGTGCCTATTAAATATCAAAATTCTATAAAATGAAGAACCAGCTACTTTGGTGTTTAGTAAGTGTATGGATGCTAGCAAGTTGTTCGAAGCATTTGGTTACGGATACAAGTAAAAGAAACCAAATCCAAAAGAAGTTTGAGCAGCGTTGCGAGCAGTTATTACATAATAGGCAATCGCAATTGCTGCATGTTTTCGATGCGGATTTAAGCGTTACAGAAAGAGAAGCCCTTGAGTTTCTGTATGCCTACGAAACGTTGAGTGATTTAAGCAATTACGATTCGGATTACTATTTGCAACAAATTCGCTATGCATTTAAAGCGCGGGAAACATTTTCGTGGGGCAAAAAAGTAAGCAATGATGATTTCCTACATTTTGTATTGCCACCGCGGGCAGGAACCGAAAACATGGATTCCGCCAGGGCAGTCATTTTTAATGCGCTCAAAGACCGGGTTAAAGGTTTAAGCATGAAAGATGCTGCGCTGGAGGTGAATCATTGGTGTCACGAAAAAGTAACCTACACGGGTACCGATGCCCGAACCTCAGCGCCCCTGGCAACAATCAAAAATGCCAAGGGACGTTGTGGCGAGGAATCTGTGCTAACAGTAACTGCTTTAAGAGCAGTAGGGATTCCTGCCCGTCAGATTTATACACCTCGTTGGGTACACCAAGATGATAACCATGCCTGGGTTGAATTTTGGGCCGATGGACATTGGTATTTTATGGGCGCCTGTGAACCGGAGGCCGATGTGAATCAGGGATGGTTTGTTGAACCAAGCCGCAGGGCAATTTTAACGGCTGCGCAAACACCAGGTCACTATGCCGCATCCGATATTATTTATAGGCGTGAGAACTATACGCGCCTGAACCAGATTTCAAATTATGCAACCGCAAAAGATCTTTTTGTAAAGGTGGTGGACAAAGAGGATAAGGCTTTGGAAAAAGTCGAAGTTGGATTCCTGGTTTGTAACTATGCCGAATTGTATAACCTCGCATCCTTAAAAACGGATAAAAAGGGTATCTGCAAACTAAAACTGGGTTTGGGAGATGTAATCGTATGGGTTTGGAAAGAGGATGAGTTTGACTTTAAAAAAGTATCGGTTGCAGAAACCGATACCGCAATAATCGTTCTTAATGGAAGTGATTTTTCTGAAAGAGTGATGGACATAGACCTGGTTCCTCCTGCCAAAAAAATACCCTTAGAGGTATCGCCTGAAGGTAAGGCTTTAAATAAAATTCGCTTGGCATATGAAGATTCGGTGCGAATAGCTTATGAAAAAACCTTTATGACAAAAGAACATGCCTTTGCACTGGCTTCAAAAGAAGGTTTGGATAGTACAAAGGTTTGGGAAAAGATGAAAAAAGCCAGGGGGAACTGGAGAAATATTCAGCAAGTTGTTAAACAAACCACTGCTGAACGTAAAAAATGGGTATTACCCTTATTGGATAAGATATCTGAGAAAGATTTAAGGGACGCGCCTGCCCCGGTGTTGTTGAGTCACCTGCAGCATTCGCCGGCTTACGACCATCGATATAGTGAAGAAGATTATGCAGAGTATATCTTAAATCCAAGGATAGCTTTAGAGCAGCTATCAACCTACAAAGCTTTTTTAAAATCCCGGTTCAATAATGATTTTTGGTCTGGTGTCAAAGAAGACCCCGGGAAAGCGGAAGAGTGGATTCTAGAAAATATCAACATTGATAAATCTGAAAATTATATTTGGGTTCCTTCCATTCCACAAGGTGTTTTCGAAATGAGAACATGCGACCTTGGTAGTGCAAAAATTCTTTTTATAGCCATGTGCCGTACTGCTGGATTAGCGGCCCGAATAGATGGGGTTACAGGGATAGCCCAATACAAAACCCGTGATAAGTGGGTGAATGTGCATTTAGGAGAATCACAACCTGAAAAAGCGGAAGCGTTTGGAAGCATTCACTTGGTGGGTGTTGGATTGAAGGGGCAAACTTGCAGCTACTTCAAGCAGTTTACACTAGCCAAGTTTGAGAATGGAAGCTATAAAACACTTGAGTTCGATTTTAAAAGGATGTTGACCGAGTTCCCGGAGAAACTTGATTTAGCGGTCGGTAATTATCTGTTATTCACGGCAGAAAGAGAGAAGAATGGTACCCTTCTTTCTCGTTTGTCGTTCTTTACCATTAAAAAAGACGAGCACAAAATAGTGGAGCTTACGTTAAGAAATGATACCAAACCCATAGAATCATTAGGTAAGTTTTATTTCCCCGCAGATTTAATCCTTTCAGACCAACAAAAGGAAAAACTCCGGGATTGTTCAATAAACAACGGAACGGTATTGGTTTGGCTCGACCCGGATAAGGAACCTACCAAACATGTATTGAAGGATTTTGAAGGACTGAAACCGACTTTTGACGTGTTGAACATCCCATTCATTTTTATTTTGCCCAACGATGACAGGGCTAAAGTATTTAATCCGGCAGAATATCAACTGCCCGCAAATGCTGTTTTTGTGAACGATGATGTTTTGTTAAAAGATTTTGAATCGGCAACAAATAGTAATTTCGACGACCAATTACCCGTGTTAACGTTGTTGTCTGCCAACAATGATATATTCTATTTGTCTTCGGGATATAAGATTGGTGCCGGCGACCAACTTTTAAAAGTCATAAACAAATACCAGGAATAAAATGGACATTGCAATAAATTAAAATTTTATGATTAAATGTTAAAAACATAAGATGATCACTGAAACCGCGATGTCCCAACCTTTGCCATACAGGTCTGTGTCTTTCGGTTTATCTTGATATTTAAACTTTTAAGATATGAAAAATATAAAAATAGCCTTGTTGTTCACGTTGTTATTTGCAGTCGTGCCTTTGTACGCCAGTGGGGCTAAAGATATTACCAGGGAAAAGCCTAACATTATTGTCGTGATAACCGATGACCAGGGGATGGGAGATCTGGGATGTATGGGGAATCCTTATATCCAAACACCTAATATCGATCAATTTTACTCCGACGCAGTCAGGTTTACCAATTATCATGTATCTACCACATGTGCTCCTACACGCGGTGCATTAATGACAGGAAGGCATACCAACCGCTTAAATGTGTTTCATACGATTACAGGGCGATCAATTCTCTTTGAAGATGAAATCACGCTTCCTCAGGTTTTTGCTGAAAATGGGTATACAAACGGAATGTTCGGAAAATGGCATCTGGGAGATAATTACCCTAATCGTCCTGAGGACAGAGGCTTTCATGAAGTAGTACGGCACGGAGGCGGGGGCATTACCCAAGGACCTGATTACTGGGGGAACGATTATTTTGATGACACTTATTGGCATAATGGACAACCTCAAAAGTATGAAGGCTACTGTACTGATGTATTTTTTGAAGAAGCCTTAAGCTTTATCCAAAAAAATAAGGAGAATCCTTTTTTTTGTTACATTTCAACCAATGCACCACATGGCCCTCGTAATGTCCCTGGAGAATATTTTGATAGGTATATTGAAAATAAAAACCTTTCTGAGAAAGAGCAACGTTTTTATGGTATGATTACCAATATCGATGACAATTTTAAATTGTTGGAAGAAAAACTGGATGACTGGGATCTGACTGAAAATACCATTCTTATTTTCACAACCGACAATGGTACTGCCGCCGGACAAAAAGTCCATAATGCTGGTTTACGGGGACAAAAAGGCAGTGTGCTAGAAGGTGGGCATAGAGTGCCCTTATTTATCCGTTGGCCTAATGGTCAACTTACCGGCGGTAAAGATATTGATAAGTTAGTTGCGCATTACGACTTATTACCAACGTTTGTGGATATGCTTGACCTGGATTTTAATCCGGCAAAACCCCTTGACGGAAAAAGTCTTAAGCCCCTTCTGTATAATGAGGGGAGTAAATGGGAAAACCGTATTTTATATGTAGATACCCAAAGACGTCAGAATCTGATTAAATATCGTAATTATTCGGTCATGGATCAGGATTGGCGTTTGGTGAATGGCAGCGAACTATACAAAATGGCGGATGATCGAAAACAGAACAATAATGTGATTGATCAATATCCTAAAGTAGCAGAGCGACTATCTGAAGGTTATGAGAGGTGGTGGCAATCGATTATGAGTGAAGGCCCTAATGAAAAATATGCGTATATAAAGGTAGGTTCGTGCAAAGAGAACCCAAGTCGCATTTCGTCGCATGATATGTTTACAGGTAAGTTTGGGCATATGTGGCACCAGTATGGCGCTGCTTCCGGAGCACAGGCTTCTGGAAAATGGAAAATTGAATTTGTAGAGGATGGAGAATATAAAATTAGCCTTCGCAGATTCCCCCGTGAAAGCGGACTGGCGATTAATGAGACCTTCGCGGCCCAGGAAAAAACGATTGAGCTGGAGGCTGTAATGCCTGCCAGTACAAAAAATGATTTTGTAGAGGCTTATTTATACGTGGCTAATCTTACAAAAACACTGAAAATTGAAAATGGGCAAGCGGAAGTATCTGTTACCGGAAGAATACCTGCAGGCAAATACGATATGGAGGCTCAGCTGATCGATAAACAAGGAAGGGTGCATCCTGCTTATTATATTTATATTGAGAGATTAACAGAAGGTAACAGTTCAGGAACTTCATTATAAGAGAGGTGTTGGAATCTGGCCGTTATTGTTTGACAAAAAAAGACAGGATAATCATTGCTCCTCTGCCAGATTTGAATTATTGTTCAGGGGAAACATTAGAATAGATAATCAGCAAAAAGATAAAACAGTATTACGAATAGAAAATGAATTCAAAATTAAAACACATGAGAAATAAAGTTAATAAATGGTCAATTCTCCCATTTGTATTTTGTGGATTATTCGCATTGCAGACGTCATGCAAAACGACTAACGAGAGCTCAACACAGAGACCAAATGTATTATTTATAATGACTGATGATCACTCTCTGCAAACTTTAAGTGCTTATGACAACAGATTTACCGAAACGCCAAACATTGATAGGATTGCCAGGGATGGGGTGATATTTAGAAATAGTTTTGTCGGGAACTCGATCTGTGGGCCCAGCCGTGCCACCATGCTCACGGGAAAACATACGCATATAAACGGGCAAATTAATAATGATGTTGTTTTTGACGGGAGCCAGCAGACATTCCCTAAGTTATTGCAACAGGCCGGATATCAAACCGCTTTGGTGGGTAAATGGCATCTCAAAAGCGACCCAACGGGTTTCGATTACTGGAATGTACTGCCCGGACAGGGGCACTATTATAACCCTGATTTTATAGAGATGGGCGAGCAAAAACAATATGAGGGATATGTGACTACGGTGACTACCGATTTAGCTTTAAACTGGCTTGAAAACAGCAGGGATCAGAAAAAACCATTTTGCATGCTACTTCATCATAAAGCCCCACATCGTGTTTGGGAGCCTGATACGATGTACTTAGATGATTTTGAAGACCAAACGTTTCCTTTACCGGATAACTTCTTCGATACCTATGAAGGTCGCAAGGCAGCTGCTGAGCAAAAGTTGAGTATCCGATCTGGGGATATGGATTTAATATACGATTTAAAAATGGAAGACCCTAAGGGTGAGATAGAAACCCGTATGAAATGGTATCCGGGGCATACCTCAAGAATGAACGAAGCTCAAAAAGTAGCGTGGGAAAAGCACTATACCCCAATCATGGCCGATTTCAAAAGGCAAAACCTGTCAGGAGATGAGCTTTACAAATGGAAGTATCAACGTTACATGAAGGATTACCTGAGCTGTATTAAATCTGTTGATGAAAATGTGGGCCGTGTATTGGATTATTTGGAAGAAACAGGACAATTGGAAAATACGTTAGTTGTTTATACTTCAGATCAAGGGTTTTACATGGGCGAGCATGGTTGGTTCGACAAAAGATTTATGTACGAGGAATCATTCAGAACCCCCTTATTGATGCATTTGCCAAAATCGTATAGCAAAAGAGGTGACATAACCGAGTTTGTTCAAAATATTGATTATGCCCCAACTTTTCTGGATGTGGCAGGTGTAGCTGTTCCCGAAGATATCCAGGGGGTATCATTAAAATCTTTATTCAGCTCGGAAAAGCCTGAAAATTGGCGTAAAGGATTGTACTACCATTACTATGAATTCCCTAACGAGCATATGGTAAAGCGCCATTACGGTATCAGAACTGATCGATATAAATTGATTCACTTCTACCATGATATTGATGTATGGGAATTATATGACCTGGAAAATGACCCCCATGAGATGAACAATCTGTACGGGAAAGAAGGTTATAAGGATATTACCGAACAACTGAAAAAAGAACTTAAAGAATTGCAAACATTATATCAGGATACTGATAAGTCCACGTTTTAAATAAGGATTAGATTTTCCTATTCGAATTGGTGTTTAGATAAAGTCTAATGACCATTTTAGCATGATAGTTTTTCTTATTAGTCCCTGAGTTATTGATTCACATTACAATACTCAGGGATTTGTTTTTAATAAAAAATTCTAACCAGACCTCCTTTGAGAAGATTCTAGCCATGATTGTTCAAGTACTCCTTAGGCGATTGATTATGTATCCTTTTAAAACATTTAGTAAAATAAGAGTGACTGTTAAACCCTGATTTAAATGCTATTTCGTCGATGGTATAATTACCTGACGATAGCATGGTAGTTGCTTTTTTAATCTTAACCATATTAATATACTCCGAGGTGGAATGATTGGATATTTGCTTTAATTTCCTGTGGAGTTGGCTTCTGCTCAAACCCATTTCGGAGGCTAAAAAATCAACGGAGAAGTTTTCATTACTAATATTGTCTTCGATAATTGAGTTTAGTTTGTTTAAGAAGTAGTTATCCAAACTTCCCACATCAATAGGTTGTTTTGAAATATATTTTTGGGCGTAACTCACTTGTAACCTTTTTCGTTGCGTGAGTAGGTTTTCAATTTGCGATTTTAATAACTGTTCATTAAACGGTTTCGAAATGTACGCATCCGCTCCTTTTTCCAGTCCGGTTGAGGTATTTTCAACAGATGACAGTGCCGTTAATAAAATGACGGGAATATGACTGGTTTCTATTTGCGATTTAATGGTTTGGCAAAACTCAAAACCGTCCATTTCAGGCATCTTCACATCCGATATTACCAGTTGGATATTATGGGCTTTTAAAGAATCAAGTCCCTTTGTCCCATTTACGGCACTATAAACAGTATAAAAATCTTTTAACAGGCCAATAATGAATTTTCGCAAGTCGTCATTATCTTCAACTACCAGTATCTCTATATCCTTTTTTACGCCTTCGGGTTGCTGCTTGGTGCTTGTAGGTGTTTCCATCGATTCCATGTTTTCAGCTTCATTGTCGACGGTGTAAAGCATTTTACGGGCCTTTTGATGAATAGGTAATTGAACCGTAAAACAAGTGCCTTCGTTGGGTGTGCTTTGAACAATGATGGCACCATGGTGCATCAAAGTGTAGTCTTTACATAAGTGTAGTCCAATACCTGTACTGTATTCTTTAGATGTGTTTTTATCGGCTCTTTCAAAACGGTCAAATATTTTAGGTAAGTCCTGGGAGCTAATGCCCGGGCCATTATCTATTACGGCTATTTCAAGGTAATCGTCATGACCAATTGTTCCAAAACTTAATTGGTTGGAGTACTTATTGTGGGTTTGCTGACTGTCGTTGATAGAAACGGTAATTGTGCCTTTTGCGGGTGTGTATTTAAAGGCATTGGACAGGAGATTGAAAACAATCTTGTCCAATTTTTCTTCATCTATTTCAATACGCCAATCCCGGTTACCATATTCAAATGAGAAGCTGATACCTTTTGACCTGGCTTCATGAGCAAAATTGAGGATTCTCCTATCTATAAAATCAACCAGTTCTATTTCTGAGATATTTAACTTGGATAAACCTTTCTCCATCTTTCTCAAATCCATAATCTGATTGATTAACTGTAACAATCTGTTGGTGTTTCTTTTTACTGTGTCCAATTGATCAAGTTGATCATCTTCCAGGTTTTTCGATTTCAGTAAATTGTTAACAGGCCCGTTTATCAATGTCAATGGAGTTCTGAACTCATGCGAAATGTTTGTAAAGAATTTCAATTTTAATTCTGTTAGTTCTTCTTCCTGTTCATGTTTTATCTTTTCTATTAATAAGGCTTTTTTTAAATTCAAACTTTCGCGATAAAATCTAAAAATTAAAAAGGCTATCGTTAACAATAATAAGGTATAAAACGAAACGGCTATATTCGATTTATACCAGAACTGTTTTATGACGATAGAAATGGTTGCAGGTGTTTGGTTCCAGATGCCATCGTTATTGCTGGCTAGTGTTTCAAAAATATATTCTCCTGCAGGAACATTTACATAAGAGGCCACGCCGCGATTGTCGGTTTCAACCCATTGATCGACATAGTTGGAAAGGCGATATTGATATTTGTTTTTATCAGCTAACAGGTAATTGTCGGCTGAGAAATGAAAACTCAAATTTGTTTCTTCGGGGTTTAAAACAAGCTTCTCGTATCTGTTAATTCCTGATTGGATGGGTATCACATCACGGTTGTTAACGGTTATTTTATTGATAAGAACATTGGGTTTTCTTCTGTTTATTTTAATCTTTTTTGGCTCGAGCAGGCTAAAACCATTGGTGCCCCCAAAATATAGATTCTGCTCACGGTCTTTAAAAATCGCATTAGGATTGAATAGGTTTCCCTGGATACCATCCTGAATTACAAATCTTCTCGGGTTTTGTTCCTTCTTATTGTAGATAATTAAACCATCGTTGGTGGTAATCCATATATTATTCCGGCTGCCTTCAACGATTCCGTATACTTCCTTGCCCTTTAAAAGGTTATTGGCATCAAAAAAAGTAAGAATATCATTTTTGGGATGATAGATTTGAATACCTCCTCCTTTTGAGCCTATCCAGATATTCCCGTCAGAGAGTTGCTCCACACAATAAAATGATGGAGACTTTGTTCTGTGTTTTGGAATAGCGTTAGAAGTGAAATGTGCCGATTTACGTGTAGGTAAATGTATCTTGTAAATGCCGTTTGATGTCGTCGTGACCCATAAGTTCTTTTCTGTGTCAATATGAAGTGAAGAAATAGAAAGCCCAATAGTTTGACTATACGGCGCTTCTTTTGAGGTGAATTGGATTTTTCCGGATTTGGAGTGATAGAAGTTTAGTCCCCCAAAAATGGTCCCAATCCACATTCCCGAGTCTGATTTACATAAAGCATATGCTTCTTTGGAAGAAACATGAAAGCCATCTTCGGGTCCTTCATTAAAATGTTTAAATCTACTCTCATTGGCAGGCCGATAAAAAACGCCGTTGAATGCCGTTCCAATCCACAGTCCTCCTTGATTGTCCACTTCTAAATCTTTTATGTCGATAACGCCTTTGTTTTCCAGGAGGTGGATTTGCTTGAAACGAGACGTTTCCGGATCGAATTGATTAAGCCCGCTAAGCTCTGTCCCCACATAAATATCTCCGTTGGGTGTTTGTGCAAAGGAACTGACCATGTTATCGGAAATGGAGAATGGTTCACTGGTGTGCCTGAAATTTATAAATTTATTGTCGGAATGGTGGACATAGGCAATTCCTCCCGACCAGGTACCTATCCAGATACCTCCCTGTTTATCTTCGTAAATATCAAAAATAGAATTGTGTGGTAATCCTTCTGAATTATCTGTGGTAAAATGTGCAATTTTGTCTCCAACACTTACAAACAACCCATAATACGACCCTATCCATATATTCCCCCGTGTATCTCTTATAATTTTGCGGATACTGGCCGATTGTAAATCTACTTCCGAACCGGAAGTATCACGGTATACTTTTTTAAGGTTTCCGTTAAAATCATATAACCTGGCTCCATGCTCCTGGTAACCCACCCATATGTTATCAGAACTGGTGCATATTGTTCGAACACGGGATCCGGTGCCATCTACTATGTGAATTAACTTGTTTTGTTCATGGTTGATTTTGTACACGGAGCCGTTAAGGGTCCCTAACCAAAGTCGGTTGGCTTGGTCGTTATACAAGATGCAAGGAGAAGAAACAATACTATTTTTTATTCTGATCAAATATTTCTTATTATAATCCAAATACCCAACGAAATTGTCATCTGCAATCCATAATTTCCCAAAACCATCCAATTGCAGAGAACGTATGTTCATATTGGCGTTACTGCCATCTTCGTAGGTATACACAATCTTTTCAAATTCCTGTTTTTCCCTATTAAAAATGCACAGTCCTTTGTCAGTACTGACGCAAATATTATTGTCGCCATCGTTAACTATTCCTGTAATTATATTACTGGGGAGTCTGTTAGGCTGGTCGGGATCGTAAAAAAAACGGGTGGTTTCTTTTGAGTTATATCGGATGATACCGTTAAATCCCCCTATCCACATATAGCCATATACATCCTGGTTGAATGAATGGATGGCCTGAAAACTATACCCTCCGGGTGGTGAAAGATGCCTGAAGGTTATATCATCCATCTGTGACCATATATGAATGGCATTTAATAGTAATGCCAGTGCGATTGCAATAACTGTTCTCATTTGTTAATGAATTTTTACAAAAATAGAGTTTTCATCAACTTAATACTAATAATCATGTTGCATGGACGCATCATATGTTGTAGCATGCAACAAATATTCAAAAGATTACAACATTTTAACAAGCTGAGTGCCGGTTGTTAACATTATTTTAGTGATGGAAGAAATTTAGATAAAAAGTATTAATAATAACGAGTGTGAAAATTGAAACCCGATGCATATAATTAATAATAGTGTATCTCAATTTAAAACCTTAAAAACATAAAATAATTGTCCTATGAAAATTAAACTCGCAAGCCTTTTTTTGTTCATCGTGGTTATGTTAATTGGATGTAACAATCCGGCATCCAATGGGGTGCAAAACATTGTAGATAACGTAGAGGCTCAATTTGATTACGCTCTCGGAGAAATTGAAAAAGTTAAAACGGATAGTCTTCTGTGGCCCCGTTCTGTAGAAAAGGGAGCAATAACCATGGTTCCGTCCAAGGACTGGACGAGTGGCTTCTTTCCCGGAAACCTATGGATGCTTTATGAATTAACGCAGAACGATAAATGGAAAGAACTGGCCATGGATTATACCTTGCCGCTTGAACCCGAAAAATGGAACGATGATAATCATGATATCGGTTTTAAAATGTATTGCAGTTTTGGGCATGCCATTAAATATAGCGACGACCCAAAACTTAAGGAGATATTGATACAGTCTGCTAAAACTTTGTCTACCCGGTATAATCCTGTTGTGGGATGTATTCGCTCCTGGAACTCACTTACAGAACAATGGGCTTATCCGGTAATTATCGACAATATGATGAATTTGGAACTGTTGATGTGGGCGGCAAAAGAAACCGGTAACGAAGGATTCAGGGAAATAGCGATTAAGCATGCACAAACCACCATGAAAAACCATTTTCGCGATGATTATTCGTGTTATCACGTGGTGGGTTATAACCCTGAAACCGGTGCGGCAGAAAAGAAAAATACGCACCAGGGATATGCCGACGATAGCGATTGGACAAGAGGACAGGGCTGGGCATTATACGGGTATACCATGATGTATCGCGAAACCGGAATGGAAGAATTTTTAAATCAGGCAATTCATGTGGCGCAGTATTTAATAAATGAAGCGGATATAAAAAACGGAGATGTGCCGTACTGGGATTTTGATGCTCCCAATATTCCAAATGAACCCAAAGATGCTTCGGCAGCCGCGGTTATTTCTTCGGCGTTATTTGAACTATATCAATATTCGAAAGACCAGGAACATTATGATGTGGCTAAAAAACTACTGGACACCATGAGTTCAGATGATTTTTTTGCTAAAACAGGAGAGAATGGGGGATTCCTTTTGAAGCACTCAACTGGCTCTAAACCTTATAACTCGGAAATTGATGTGCCACTGGTGTATGCGGACTATTACTTTTTGGAATCACTAATAAAATATAAAGCTATGCACAAAATTTAGTTAAATGAAAAAAAATACTGGTAATACTTTCAAATCAGTAAAGCAATTTTAGAAATTTGATAAAATCTTTTTTTTATGAAAAACAACAAATTAGACTTGAAAGGGAAGGGTATATTGATGCTTTGTCTCTTTATTATGGTAACTTCTTTTAGTGCTTTTGCACAACAAAAGACGGTTACAGGAACAGTTGTTGACGAAACAGGTCAGCCACTACCGGGGGTAGCAATTATGAAAAAAGGAACTACCGATGGTACAATTACCGATATTGATGGTGTTTATTCAATAGCAGGTGTAAATGCAGAAACAGTACTTGTATTTTCATTTATTGGAATGACAAACGAGGAAGTTAAAGTTGGAAGCAAAACTAAAATTGATGTAAAAATGACTTCTGATATTGCCGACCTTGATGAGGTAATTGTGGTAGGTTACGGTACGCAGAAAAAAGAAACATTAACGGGTTCTATTGAACAGGTTAAAGCTGAGGTTTTCGAAGACAGAGCCGTATCTAACCCAGCTTTGGCACTACAAGGACAGTCGCCAGGACTTGTGATCACACGTTCTTCTTCAAAACCGGGTGATGAGGGTATCGATTTTAGTATTCGTGGTACAAACTCGATTAACGAACAGTCTCCGTTAATTATTATTGACGGTATTTCAACTATGGGAAACAGTGCTTTTACTTCTTTAAACCCTGATGATATTGAAAGTATCAGTGTGTTAAAAGATGGTTCTGCCGCTATTTATGGTTCTCGTGCCTCTAACGGTGTAATCATTGTAACAACCAAAAAAGGTAAAGGTAAAGTTAAAGTAAATGTATCTAGCCAGATGAAGATTAACACAGTAGGTATCAAACCTCAATTGGCATCTACTCCTCAGGAGTATGGACAAGCTTGGTTAGATTACTGTGAGCAAGATGAATTAGCTGGCTTAACGCCTTCACCATGGGCATTTACCCTTGAGCAATTTCAGTGGATGGCCGACGGGAACACAGGTTATATCAATACACCTTATTGGGGTGATACCTATATCGGTAATAACTACAATTATGATGATTTATATGATACCTCATATTCTCAAGCGCATAATGCTAGTGTTTCCGGTGGTTCAGAGAGTTCCGATTTCCGTGTGTCTACCGGTTATATTGAAGATATGGGGGCTATTAAACCTACTTATGATGGTAAAAAGCAATTTAACTTGCGTGCCAACTATAATTTTGATGTAAATAAATGGTTAAGTTTCCAAACCAGTACTTCTTATTATAAAAGAAACATTGAAGGTCCTTTATATGATGGATCCAGAGCCTTTACACAAGATCCACCTCTATGGCCTGTGGTAAACTCATTTGGTCAATGGGGATCCAACTTTGGACAAAAGGGGGGTGGTATTAACCCAATTGCCCGTATGGTTGATGGTGGTCAGGAATTAAGTAAACGTGAAGAGTTCCGTTTAAAAGTAAGTACTATTTTAAAATTAACTCAGGATCTAAAATTCCGTGGTGATGTGGCAATGGACAGAGCTTGGCAAAGAGGCCAATCATACCAGTTAATTGTACCTACCTACTCGTGGGCTGGCGAAAAAGCGAATTCCACAGTAAATAAAACTAGTTACATCCAAGAATCAAGTAACGAAGATCAACATGAGACCTATCAGGGATTTTTCGATTATAATAAGCTGATAGGTGCGCATAGCATTGGAGCTATGGTAGGTATGTCTGCTGAAAAGAGAACACGTAAAACGTTGTCAGGTTACAGACAGGATTTTGATGACTATGGGATTTACGATTTGAATTTAGGTAGTGAGGAAACCAAGATTGAAGCAGACGGTGGTGCATCTAACTGGGGTTTAGCATCCTATTTGGGTAGATTTAACTATGGATACAAGAATAAGTATTTGGTTGAACTTCAGGGAAGACGCGATGGTTCTTCTAAATTTGATGAAGGTTATAAGTGGAAAAACTTCTTTGGAGGTTCATTAGGTTGGATTCTTACCGAAGAAAGCTTCTTAAAAGACAATGAAATAGTTAACTTCTTAAAGCTTCGTGCAAGTTATGGTGAGTTAGGTAACCAAGGGGGTATTGGTAATCACGATTACGCTTCTTTACTTAGTTATGGTACAACCTATTTTGGTCAGCAAAGCCTAAACTTGTATACAACTGCAACTGCAAATACCATTACTACTAACGAAAGAACCTGGGAAACCATTAAAACCACCAACTTTGGTGTTGACTTTCGCATGTTGGACAGCAGGTTAAGTGGAGCCTTTGATTACTACGTTTCCAAAAATGAGGATATGTTAATCTCTATTACTTATCCAGATGTATTGGGAGGTAATCCTAAAACAACCAACAGTGGTACTCTTGAAACGAATGGTTGGGAATTCCAGTTGGGATGGCGCGATAGAATTGGCGAGCTACAGTACAATGTATCTGTTAATATGAGTGATTCTCGTAACGAGCTGGTAAGCATGGAAGGTGCAGATACCTGGAAAGAAGGATTGGTAAGTCGAAGAGAAGGCTATGCTTTAAATACTTATTTCCTATACAAAACGGATGGTTTCTTTGCTACACAAGAAGAAGCCGACGAATATTATGCTATGTATAGTGCAGGAGGAGGAGAGGTTCCTCAGGATGTTAACCTAAGAGCTGGAGATGTTAGAATTGTAGATGTAGATGGTAATGGAAAAATCGATGCCATTGGTGATGGCGTTAATGATATAGGTGATGTGGTTGACAGTGGTGATGCAGATCCTCACTATGTATATGGTATTAACCTTGGGTTCAAATGGCGTAACTGGGACTTTAGTACGTTCTTCCAGGGAGTATTACAAGATAACGTACTTAGGGCAGGTCAGGCAGCATATCCAAGAGATGCTCACTTTACCAACCAAAATATTTCTTATAACGATAAGACATGGACACCTGATAACACTGGTGCAGCATATCCACGTATGTCATCGTACAATTCTATTGCAAAATGGAATTACGAATACAACGACTTTATGTTGATGAAGGGACGTTATATGCGATGTAAAACCTTAACATTAGGATATACTTTCCCCAAAATTAAAATCAGGGATTTTGACATCAACAAGTTAAGAGTATATTTTTCGGGTAATGATTTATTTGAGTTTACAAACCTTGATTCCGGATGGGATCCTGAGTTTGGTAGTTCTGCGGATTCTTCATATCCATTTATGAGAACCTGGGCAATGGGAGTTAATTTAACATTTTAAATAAGTAAGTATTATGAAAATTATATATATCAGTTCAATTTTTGTCATGCTACTATTAAGTAGTTGCATGGATTACTTTCTTGAGTTAGAAGATCCTGATCAGCTTACTGAGGAGGTTTACTTTACAGAACCGGAGCATTTTAGAGAAGCTGCAAATTATCTCTACACCAGACTTCCTAGTTTTAGAATGGGAAGTTTAGGTGAAAACTTACTGGATTATGCTTCGGATTTATCTACAGCAGCTATTTCTGAAACTGATTATGGTTTTGGCAACATAAGTATACCTATCGATGACAGTAACTGGGGCGGAAGTTATACAAACTTGCGTACAGCCAATAAATTAATTGAGTTTGCCGAAGAGTATGGTGGAGATAAAGCTGAAATTGCACAAGAAGTAGCAGAAGCTAAATTTTTCAGGGCTTGGTTCCACTATAAATTAATGCAATATTTTGGTGGAGTACCTATTGTACTACGTTCTTTAGAAACAGATTCGGAAGAGCTTTGGGCTAAACGTAACAGCCGTTACGAGGTAACAGAACAAATTATTAAAGACTTAAATGAGGCTATTCCTGATCTTCCATTGGAAGGTGCTATTGCTGCAGATAATAAAGGTTTAGTAAGTCAGGGAGCTGCCAAAGCTTTTAAAGCAAGGGTATTGTTGCACGAAGCTACATGGATGAAATATGTAGGTACAACTACTGATGGTGATGGAACAAGCACAGGAGCCGGATCTGCCGGTTACGATGCCGCTAATATCGATGTTTATTTGGCAGAGGCAGCAGAGATGTGTGAAGATGTAATGAACGAAGGATCATATGAACTGTGGGATTATAGCAGTGAGTTAAGCGGTATGAGTCATTATTTTATGGTAAATATTGAAGCTTCAAATTCTAATCCACTTGGTTTGGATAAAACTTCAAATAAGGAGTTTATTTTATATCGCAAACATGATCTTGATTTATTCCACTCAACAAATCCTGCGCAGTCAGGTCGTGCAGCTCCTAACAGAAAGATGATTGATATGATTCTGTGCTCGGATGGTTTACCTATCGAAAAAAGTAGTGTATTCCAAGGATATGATAATATAGGTGATGAATACCTAAACCGTGATTATCGTATGAGAGCCTATTTTGGATCATTCCGTAGCTATGGAGACTATAATGACTTAACAAGTGGAGTTCCTACCAACGAAACAGTATTGTTACCGGGTTATTCAAATGCCGATGCAGGATCAGGTTATAAGTGTCAGAAATGGGAAAGATGGGGTAAAGACGATTCAAGTTTTGACATACCAGACAATGGTGGTGTAGATTTCCCAATCATCCGTTTGGCTGAGGTTTATTTAACTTATGCAGAGGCGTTATATGAATTAAACGGAACATTAACAGATGCCCAATTAAACGCTTCTATTAATAAAACACGTTCAAGAGCTGGTTTGCCTGCATTGACAAACAGCTTTATTACAACAAACGGTTTAGATTTATTGGAAGAAATTCGTCGCGAACGTGCGGTTGAATTCTATGCCGAGGCGAACCGCTTTATCGATCTTCGTCGTTGGAATATTGCAGTAGATGCTTTGGGTGAAGCTACTTGTGGTATGGTTGTAGGAGGTACAGCTATTGAAAACAACACGGCTGTTTACGATCCTGCTGATTATTCTAACGATCCATTGGCCATTACTTTACCGAACGGAGAAACAAGGGATGCTGTACAGTTGGTACGTGAAGATCAGCGTAATTTTGCATTAAAGCATTATTTGTACCCTGTTCCATCAGGTCAGATCTTACTTAATAATAACCTGTTACAAAATCCAGGATATTAAGAAGCTTAATACGATATCACTAAGAATACGCAGATGGTATTCTTAGTGTGTATTTAACTAATAAATATTTCAACGTATGAAAAATATTATAAAAAACAAGTATATATTGGCATCTTTTGTGTTGCTTACAGTGATGCTGTATTCCTGCTTCGATAGAGATTTTGAAAAGGAGGATTATATTATTGAGTACCCGGCAATTACCATTACCGACTTTAATCCGAAGACGGCACGTCCAACAGCTGAGGTAACTATTGAAGGAACTAACTTCCTGGGTGTTAAGGATGGTGCCAGTGTTTCTTTTGGTGGGGTGAGTATAGATCAGGATGATATTTTAAGTTACTCGGAAAACCAAATTGTTGTAAAGGTTCCTGAAGGTTCGGTTTCCGGAGAGCTAGTCGTTAGAGTATATACTCAAACAGCAGTGGCCGCTGATGCCTTCACTTATTTAGAAGGCGCTGTTGTGAATGATTTGGCACCGGCAACTGCCGAATTTGGAGAAACGATTACTATTTACGGTGAGCGCTTTGGTACGAACAAAGAAAGTGTTCAGTTTATCTTTTATGAAGATGTTGAAGCTGAGGTTGTTAGTGTAAGCGATACGGAAATAATAGTTACGGTGCCGGAAGGTATTCGTAGTGGAAATCCAACTTTAATTGTTGATGGTCAGAAAATTGAATGTCCTAAATTTAATATCCCTGTAATTGGAGCGAAATTTGCTTTTGATACAGATGGAGATGCAGAAGGTTGGATGGCTGATGATGCGGATGGTGCAACTTACGAAGTAAGCAATGGTAAGTTTAATGTGACTTATGGATCTGCTCAGGGAGCTGATTTTGAATTGTCGGAAGATATTAAAGTATTGGCTGCAGAGTTTCCAATTTTGGCGATTCGTATTGACGGTGCGCCATATGGTGATAATGCTGAGTTTACTTTCGAAACTGAGCTTGGTAAATACCAGAATATCAGTAATAACTGGGACGGTAAAATGAACGATGATGTGTTTTACTACGATTTACGTAAGAGCTTTGAGTTTGGTCAAACGATTGACCCTGACGTTGCAAGTGCCTTGAGTACTTTCAAATGGACTATCAGTGGAGCTGATGGTGCACAAACAGGATATAGCGTTGATTGGGTGAAGTCTTTCCAATCTGTTGATGACCTTAGAAACCTGGTTAAAGAAGAAACGCCTGCCGGATATTATGTATTTGAGTTTGATGATGAAAATCAAACCGAGTGGGCTGTAGGTGATAAGAATTATAACTATCAGGCAATTGAAAACGGTAAATTAATTGTACCTGTTGATGATAACTCAACTTATTGGGTAAGCCGTTTTACTTATACGCCATTTAGTGGAGAAAAATTTGTGTATTCATCGGAGTATCCAATATTTGCATTTAAACTAAAAATATTTGATACACAGGGTAATGATATTGGTTATTTGCCTTGGGAAAAAACTGCAACGACAAAAAGGAATAATATCAAGTTCCGAAATACAAATAACCGTGGACCTAAAGATACCTATGCTGAAGAGTATG
Organism: Saccharicrinis sp. 156; assembly: GCF_050589685.1. Classification (NCBI taxonomy): domain Bacteria; kingdom Pseudomonadati; phylum Bacteroidota; class Bacteroidia; order Marinilabiliales; family Marinilabiliaceae; genus Saccharicrinis; species Saccharicrinis sp. 156. The sequence goes on along the minus strand of NZ_JBNGOS010000015.1, from coordinate 60,803 downwards.
ATGGAGTTCTTTACTGGGATTTCCCGAATGCAAACTTGGGAGGTAACGCTCCAGTTGAAGGAGAAAATGATAGTTGGTATATACGTATTCCAAGTAGTTTAGGTCACCCGTATCAGGATTCAGATCCAACACATATTCCACATGGACATATTGAAGTTGACTGGATTAGAACATTCAAGAATACTGGCGAATTAGAAGCTTTCTTAGAAACGCAAAAATAGTCTATTTCCAATATTGGAGAGTATTGCCTGTAATTATGCAGGCAATACTTTTCGTTAAACAAAAATCTACGAATAAATAGGTGTTTTATTATACCTATCATAGCATGGCTTTGCTGAAGATACTAAAATGAATATAAGTTCATTTTTAAGAATACCCAATCCTTAAACGTTATTAGCATGGCAAATTGTTGTATTAAAACATTAGTTATGAACATTTTTACCTTTCGAATTAATAACCTGGTAATCACAATACTTCTTACAATAGTTTGTAATGTTTCCTTTGCACAGAGTTTTGTGCACCCGGGTGTTTCCAACAACAAAGCCGACCTGGACAGAATGAAGTATGCGGTCAAAAATAAAATGGATCCGTGGTACTCCTCGTATTTGCTTTTAATGGCCGATACAAAATCAAATTTTAACTACACGATACAAGGTAATCCGGAGTGGACTTATCTGAACCGAGAAAACCCAAAAGTTAACGGTAACGAATATGAAAGTGATATACAGGCTGCCTATGCCAATGCTTTAATGTGGTATATCACCGAAGATACCCGCCATGCCGATAAGGCGGTTGAAATTTTAAATACATGGAGTAACCTGCAACAAGTAGATGGTATTCCGTTAGGGCCAGGATTATTTGGAGGCCCCTTAGTTGATGCTGCCGAAATCATCCGTCACACCTATGAAGGATGGGCAGAAGAAGATATAAAGAAATTTGAGGATATGCTGGTATATCCCGGCTACTCTTCTAAAGTTGTTCCTGCAGGAGCATATAATGCAACAAACAGTGGTTCCGGTTCCTCTTTTTACTGGCGGACCTATTACGGCGACCCTGCCCGTGCCGGCAACCAGGATGCATCATGTTGGCGAACAGTGATGGCCATAGGGGTGTTTTTAGATAACGACACCATTTACGACAGAGGTTATAATTACCTTATTAGCCAACCTACACGTTCCGATGATGTAGATAACGAATCCGGTCCCTCTCCGCAAGGTGATGTATTGGATTCCTCAGATCAACATAAAACAGAATATGCCTATGTGGGACCACAAAACCAAATACAGGATTATGGTTACAACGGTGCCATTCAAAATTATATTTACGAAAATGGTCAGATTCAGGAAAGCTCTCGTGACCAGGTACATAGTTTATTAGGAACAGGATTGTTGGCCAATGCTGCCGAAATAGCATGGAACCAAGGGGATGATATGTATGGTTATTTGGATAACCGTATTTTATTGGGACTTGAGTTTACTTTAAAATATTGTTTGTCTTATTATAATTCTTACCCTGATCAGTTAACACCATGGGAACCAACTCAGGAAAATGGTCTATACATGGAAAAGGACGACCGCACAGGAAGGTCAACAGCTCATAAAATTAATCCTTATGTAAGTAACAATTATGAACGATGGTCGAGAAAAGAGCCTATTTTCATGAAAACTATAGAAGCTCCTTTGGCGCATTACAAGGGACGTCAACAAGCCGAAGCTAATGATTATCTGTGGTTGGAAAGAACAAGGGATTATGCCCATGAACAAATAGGTCTTGAAAATAGGACTGGTGTTGATTTTAACGGATGGGGTGCTTTGACTGACCGCCGCATTCCTCTTTGTCCGGGAGATCCGATAAAAGGATTTGATGAGAATGGTTTACCGGATTATAATTTGCCTGAATTGCCAGGATTAGTGGGTGCCGAAAACTTCGACTACTTTGTGATGAACGGAGGAGGAGGTCATGGTAAATGTTATTACAAAAACACAAACAACGAAATAACAAATACTTACCGACCCGAAAGTGATGTGTATGCCGATTTTAGTGAGAACGACAAAGGATATTACCTGGCTGATTTAAACAGTGGAGACTGGTATAACTACAGCATATCCTTACCTGAAGATGGAGCTTACGATATTTATGTGCATTATTTAGCCGATAACAGTAATGCATCTGTTAAAATGGATTTTAACGGAGAAGAGGTAGTTTCTGCTTTTACTTTAGCAGAGAGTGTACAAGACCTGGCAGACACCACCATATGGAGCACTGCAAAAATTGGTGATGCTATTCAGTTAAACGGGTTGGTTCAATCCATGCGTTTGCATATTGTTGAGGGAGATAATGAACTTAAGGTTGGAGATATTATTGTTGTGCGTGAAGGAACATCCGCAACAACCATCAACTACCTTCTTAATCAACGTAGAGAAGCCTATGAACTTAAAGAAGATGTTGGAATATTTTCCCCAAGCATAAAAAAAGAAGTTAAGGTTTTTCCTAACCCAACACAAGGTAACTTTAGAATTCAATTGCCTGAAAATAACCGAGCAAAGGATTTAGAGTTATGTGTATATAATCTAACAGGAATATGTGTGAAAAAAGAGCAGGAATATATTGAGTTTGATAATATTGATATTAGTGAGTTGCCCAAAGGAGTTTATATCATCAAAGTGAATGATGGTGTTTATAACTATGTAAATAAAATCACCAAGTTTTAAATAAGCTAAAATGAAAAAAATACGGATATTTTTGATTTCAACCTTGTTGGTTGTTGGAGTATTGGGAGTGATTGCACAAGGATTTGTTCACCCGGGTATTTCAAATACCAGATCTGATTTGGATCGGGTGAAATATGCAGTTAAAAATAAAATGGAACCGTGGTATTCGGCATACCGTAAGTTAATGGCTGATGGTAAGTCTAATTTTAATTATACGATACAGGGAGATCCTAGCTGGACTTATTTAAACAGGGAAAACCCAAGGGTTCATGGTAACGAGTTTCAAAACGATACCCAAGCTGCCTATCATTTGGCTTTAATGTGGTACATTACCGAAGATAGTCGCTATGCTGAAAAAGCAGTCGAAATATTTAAAACATGGAGCAACCTGCAACAAGTAGATGGTATACCATTAGGACCTGGTTTATATGGTGGTAAACTATTGGATGCAGCAGAGATTATTCGGCATACTTATGATGGTTGGGAAGAGGAAGATATTAAGAAGTTCGAGGATATGTTGCTTTATCCAGGATATTCATCAACTACCGTTCCTGCAGGAGCCTATAATGCTAATAACTCGGGTAATGGTTCCTCTTTTTATTGGCGTACCTATTTTGGGGACCCGGGTAGAGCAGGAAATCAGGATGCTTCATGTTGGCGAACTGTGATGGCAATTGGTGTGTTTGTAAATAATGATACCATTTATGATAGAGGTTTGAATTATCTTACGCGACAACCTACCCGATCAGACGATGTGGCTAACGAATCCGGACCAAAGGCACAAGGTGATATTATTGAATCAGGAACACATTCTTATTTAACCCAATATAATTCATTAGGTTCTTCAAATCAAATACAAGACTATGGTTACGATGGTGCCATAGAGCACTATATCCGCCCTAGCGGACAATGTTTAGAAAGCTCAAGGGATCAAGTGCATAGTATTTTGGGTATTGGTTTATTGGCCAATGCCGCCGAAATAGCCTGGAGTCAGGGAGATAATATGTATGGTCATTTAGATAACCGTATATTAAAAGGTTACGAATTTACACTTAAGTATTGTTTGTCGTATTATAAATCTTTTGATGATCAACTAACACCTTGGGAACCAACGCTGGAAAATGGATTGTACGAGGAGATGGACGCCAGAACGGGTCGTTTCAGAACACATAAAATTAATCCCTATGTAAGTACCAATTATGATCGTTGGTCGAGAAATGGTCCATTGACCATGAATGTTATGGAAGCAACGTTGGCACATTACAAACAAAGAATGCAAGTGGATAGTGAGGATTATAAATGGTTGCAAAGAACCAGGGATTATGCTTTTGAAGAAGAAGGTTACGAATCATGGGAGGAAGATGGATTTATTGGCTGGGGAAGTTTAACTGATGTTAGAGTTGATTACTGTCCTGGAGATGCCATTCAAGGATTTGAGGAAGCTGTTACACCTGTTTATGGAATTACTGAAGTTCCTCAATTAATTGATTTAGAAAATTACGATTATCTGCCTTTAAGTGCCGGAGGTGGTAATGGGAAAAGTTATTATAAAGCTTCTTCGAATACGGTTGTGAATACTTACCGTCCAGAAGAAGATGTGTATGCCGATTTTAGTACAAATGATAAAGGTTATTACCTGGCTGATTTAAATAGCGGAGATTGGTACAACTATACAATATCGGTGCCTGAACAGGAAAACTATGACATCTACGTGCATTATCTGGCAAATAATAGCAATGCATCGGTTAAGATTGATTTTAATGGGGAGGAAGTGATATCCGCTTATGCTCTGCCTGAAAGTATACAGGAAGAAGCAGATACTGTTATTTGGAGTACGGAAAAAGTAGCTGAAGCTGTAGCGCTTAAACCATTGGTGCAATCTATGCGCCTGCATATTGTTAATGGAGATAATACGTTAAAGTTAGGTGATATTATTATTGTACGTGAAGGTACATCTGAATCTACTGTAAACTACTTGCTAAACCAACGAAGGGAAGCTTATGAAACGAATGATGATGTTGGAATTTTTACCCCAAGTATAAGAAAGAAAGTAAAGGTATACCCTAATCCAACGCAAGGATCTTTTAGGATTCAATTGCCGGAAACTAATGGGGCAAAAGACCTTGAAATAGGTGTATATAACCTGATAGGTAGGTGTGTAAAAAAGGTAGTGAATTATTCTGACCTTGATAATGTCGATATTAGTGAGTTACCAAAGGGTATTTATGTAATTAAAGTAAATGACGGTACTTACGATTATGTAAATAGAATTACCAAGTTATAAGAAAATAGGATGAATAAGTTTCTTACTGTATTAATATCGATCATATTAATATCCTTAACATCTGAGGTGATTGCTCGTGAGTTCGTTCACCCAGGTGTTTTTGTTACCCGTTCCGATCTGGATAGAATGAAATATGCCGTTAAGAACAAGATGGAGCCATGGTATTCATCTTACCAAAATCTAATGGCTGATACCAAGTCGAGTTTTAAATATGCTACACAAGGAGATCCCTCCTGGACAGAAGTTAAAAAGACCATTCCCAATGCAGTGCATAAACACGAGTATGAGGCAGATATTCAGGCTGCCTACCAAAATGCGCTGATGTGGTATATTACCGAAGATACCCGTCATGCGGAAAAAGCGATTGAAATTATTGAAACTTGGAGTAACCTGAAACATACCAGTGGAATACCTCTTTCTGCAGGTTTATATGGTGCGCCTATAATAAGAGCAGCTGAGATAATCCGGCATACTTATGACGGATGGTCAGAGGAGAGTATCAAGAAATTTGAAGATATGCTCGTATATCCAGGTTACTCTGCTACGGATGCTGCTTATGGGGCAGAAGGTACTTCTTCATCCGGAAAAGCAGATGTATCTTTTTATTGGAAAACCTATTATGGTGATCCTGCCCGTGCTGGAAATCAGGATGCATCGTGTTGGCAAACACAAATGGCCATGGGTATATTTCTTGATAATGAAAAGATATATGATAGGGGATTTAATTATCTGACTAGTCAGCCTACCAGAGATGACGATTTGCCAAATGCACCTGGACCAACACCTTCTGGTCCTAAAATAGAGGAAAGCTCTACCATTTACAAAACGGCATTTGAATATGGTACGCAATTAAATCAAATTAAGGATTATGGTTACAATGGTGCCATTGAACACTATATCTATGAAAATGGACAGTGTCAGGAAAGTTCCAGAGACCAAACCCATACCGTTTTAGGAATTGGACTTTTAACCAATGCGGCCGAAATAGCTTGGAGCCAGGGAGATGATATGTATGGTTTCTTGGATAACCGAATCTTGTTAGGATATGAGTTTTCATTAAAATATATATTATCGTATAACAAGGCTTTCGATGACCAGCCTACCCCATGGGAACCGACTGTGGAGAATGGTTTGTATATGGAAAAACTGGATCGTACAGGGCGTAATCTGGCACATAAAATTAATCCATATGTGGATCAGGATTTATCTGAAATCCAACGGAAAGACATGCTTTTTATGAATGTTTTCGAGACTCCGCTGGCGCATTATAAAACACGCCAATCGCTTCCAAGTGAAAAATATCTTTGGCTCGAACGTTCAAGAGATTATGTTATTGAAGAAACAGGAACATATGAAACAAGTGGTGGAGACGGAGTTGCTTTTCTGGGGTGGGGGGTATTAACCTCTCGTCGTATCGCTCATTGTCCCGGCGATCCGGTTCGGGATTTTAAAAATGGGGTTACACCCGATTTTAGTTTACCTGAATTGCCAGGATTGGTAAGTGCCGAAAACTTCGATTATTTTCCGGTGAATGCGGGTGGAGGAAATGGTAAAACTTATTTTAATACAGAAACGAATAAAACCAATTCTTACCGGCCTGAAGAAGATGTAAATATTGAGTATAGCGATCAAGATGAAGGTTATTATATTTCAGGGGTAAGCACAGGAGATTGGTATAACTATACCATCTCTTTACCTGAAACCGGAGATTATGATATCTACTTGCATTACCAGGCAAACAGCTCTTCAAAATTAAAATTGGAGTTCAATGAGGAGATGGGAACGGGAGATATTGTGCTTTCTGAGACTACTTATGGAGAATCGGAAACCTGGCAAACTGTTCAGATAACAAATGGATTAACTTTGGAAGGATTAGTGCAGGCCATGAGATTGCATATTGTTGAAGGCGAAAGTTCGTTAAAAATCGGCGATATTATAGTTGTTCGTAACGGTACTCCTAGTTCTACAGTAGATTATTTGATTGAAAATCGCCGTAAAGCTAATATGGCTAAAAAAGATGTAAGCGTTAAAAATATATTGTCTTCTAACCAGGTAAAAGTTTATCCCAACCCAACTAATGGCATTTTTAGGGTTGATTTGAATAATAATATTGGAGAAATTACTCAGTTGGATGTATTTAACTTATTGGGCCAACTTATTAAATCAGGTGTAGATGTAAACAACTTAGGTTCTTTTGATATAAGTGATTTGCCTAATGGTCAGTATATTATTAAAATTAGTATAGGGAATAACTTATTTAATACTAAAATTTTGAAGAGTTTATAGTTTAAGTTTTATTAGAGATATATCAATTGTCTGTTAATGGATAGGATATATCAAAAATAATAAATGGAATATACATATTGAAAATTAAAGATTATATGAACAAGATATTTCTGATAGTAATCTGTTTACTCGTAAATGTTTTTGTAACTTCTGCTAAGGATACCAATATTTACGTATTTAGTAAAATAGATGACTTAAACACATGTAAATCTAAGTATAAATTCACTTCAATCCATGAGGCTGTAAGCCAAGCTTATAAACTTAAGGAGTCGGGGATAAAGGGTACGATAGCTATTAAAATACAACCCGGGGAATACTATTTAAAAGAAAGCATAATAATAGATCCTAACTTAAGTGGTATAAGCATACAAGGATTAGGTAATAATAAAGTTACCTTAAAAGGTTCTGTACCGTTAAGACTAAAATGGGAAAAGCAAAAGAGCGGTATATATGAGGCTACTATAAAAGATGACGTAAATTTTGATCAATTGGTAGTAAACGGTCAACCTCAAATATTGGCACGTTACCCCAACTACCATGAAAAAGGGGGGTATTGGCAAGGATATGCTGCCGATGCCATCTCTGCTGAAAGAATTAAAAACTGGAAACATCCCGAAGGCGCCATCTTTCATGCCATGCACCGCGGAAAATGGGGAGGGATGCATTATAAAATAACGGGTGTTGATGAAAGCGGTGAAGCTATTCTTGAAGGAGGATTCCAAAACAACCGCCCTTCGAACCCACACCCGGAATACCGCATGGTGGAAAACGTGTTGGAGGAGCTGGATACGCCAGGCGAATGGTACCTCGATGAAGAGACCGATAAAATATATTATTGGCCAAAAGAAAATGTAAATGTTGAAACGGCTACTTGTGAAGGAGTTGTTTTAAAAAGCTTGATTGAATTAAAAGGAACAAAGGCAGAACCGGTTCAAGATATTTCCATTGAAGGAATCAAATTCGAACACACACAACGTACTTTGTTTGAAGAATATGAGCCTTTGCTTCGTAGCGACTGGACCATGTACCGTGGAGCAGCACTTTTTATAGAAGGCGCTGAAAACTGTCAAATTAAAAACTGCGAATTCACCAACCTCGGCGGAAACGTAATTTACGTAAGTTCATACAACCGGAATATTGAAATTGCAGGTAACCATATTCACGATTGCGGAGCCAGTGCCATCTGTTTTGTAGGCGAAGCTTCTGCCGTTCGTTCTCCTTCGTTTATCTATGGTCAGTTTGTTCAATTAAATGACATGGACACCATAGCTGGCCCAAAAAACGATTTGTATCCGAAAGACTGTATTGCCAAAGATAATCTGATCCATCGCATCGGTCGTGTTGAAAAACAAGTAGCAGGGGTGCAGATTGCCATGGCCATGGCCATAACTGTTAGCCACAACAGCATTTACAATGTGCCGCGCGCAGGTATCAACATTGGCGACGGAACCTGGGGTGGACATATCCTGGAATACAACGATGTATTCAACACTGTGCTCGAAACCGGCGACCATGGCTCGTTCAATTCATGGGGCCGCGACCGTTTCTGGCACCCAAATCGCAACATAATGGACAGCATAACCATGGCTAACCCGGAAATGCCTTTGTGGGATGCGGTACACACAACCGTTATTCGCAATAACCGTTTTCGTTGCGACCATGGTTGGGACATTGATTTAGATGACGGCTCCACCAATTACCATATTTATAATAACCTGTGTTTAAACGGTGGAATTAAACTTCGCGAAGGATTCTATCGTGTGGTTGAAAATAATGTGACCGTTAACAACACGCTTCACCCACATGTGTGGTTTGCCAACTGCGATGATGTTTTTAGCCGCAATATCGTGCGCGATTCTTATAAAGATGTGAATGTTTTAAGTTGGGGAAAAGAAATGGATTACAACCTCTTTCCCAATGAGGAATCGATGATGAAAGCACAGGTTTATAATATTGATGCCAATAGTGGTTTTGGCGATCCTATGTTTGTAAATCCGAAAAATCTTGATTTTAGTGTGGCAGAAAGTTCACCGGCATTAAAACTCGGGTTTAAAAACTTCCCAATGGATGAATTTGGTGTGGTAAGCCCCGATTTGAAAAAACTGGCAAAAACACCTCCTGTTCCTGTTATAAAGACGGCAGAAGAAATGGCAGGAAATACTAGCGCAACGGTTTCATGGTTGCGCAACGAAATCAAAGGAGTTGACTCAATGGAAGAGCAATCAGCTTACGGCTTAAACTCCGCCGAAGGGGTAATAATTTTAAAAATGTGGAAAGGAAGCTTGGCTTACAAGGGCGATGGTTTAAAAAGCAAAGATGTAATCCTTGCCGTTGAAGGCGAAAAAGTGAACAATGTCAAAGAGTTCTTTGGAGCACTAAAAAAATATAATTACACCGAAACAGTGCAAATGTTAGTAATGAGAAATCAAGCAGAAAAGAAACTTACGGTGCGGGTGAAGTAATAATAATAAAAACATCTGCGAAAATCAGCAAAATTCATGCGAAATAAAATAGACATGAACCAACTACTAAAAACAACAACTATTCTAATTTGTGCCATCTTCCTGTTTTCAGGAACAATTACCGCACAAGAAAACATAGTCGTTGATGTTAATACCAATGGCGAACAATTCGACCATTTTTGGAGCAAGTGTGTGGGGGCTGGTCGTGCCAACGAGGCTTTACGTGCTGGTTGGCTGGAGCAGATGGATAAGGTGCATAAAGAGTGTGGTTTTGAGTATGTTCGCTTTCACGGCCTTTTCCACGAGGATATGTTTCCTGTTTTTGAAAAGGATGGTGAAATGGTCTACAACTGGCAATATATCGATGATGTATTCGATCGTTTGTTAGCTATGAATGTACGCCCCTTTGTGGAGCTTGCCTTTTTCCCAAAGCAGTTTGCCGCTGAGAATTCTAAAACCGTTTTTTGGTGGAAAGCTAAAGTGACTCCTGGACCTGATTTTGCGAAGCAATGGCATGATTTAATCAACGCCTTCACGCAGCACGTGGTCGATCGTTATGGAATGGACGAAGTGCTAAACTGGTATTTTGAGGTATGGAACGAGCCTAACCTTTATCCATTTTTCTTTCATGGAACTAAATCGCAATATTTTGAGCTATATAAGCAATCCGCGCTGGCGGTTAAATCAGTAGATGAACGGCTTAAAATTGGCGGACCTTCCACCAGTAACTATGTGCCTGATAAACGTTTTGATGGCGAAATCATCAATAACGAGGTATCCATGGAAGTGTTTAAAGTTGAAGATATCAACACACTGGAATGGAATGGCGTGTGGATTGAAGACTTTTTAAAGTTTTGTGAGAAAGAAAAATTGCCGGTTGACTTTGTATCCACCCACCCTTATCCAACCGATTATGCATTTAACCCCGAAACAGGAAAAGGAAGAGGTCTAACTCGTTTCGTACCTTCTACCAAAAATGACATTGAATGGTTATATAAAATTATTAAAGAAAGTGCTTATCCAAATGCTGAAATCCATTTAACAGAGTGGAATACCAGTCCCAACAGTCGGGATAAAATGCACGATTTTCTGCCACCGGCTGCTTATATCGTAAAGACTAATCTCGATTGTATTGGCCTGACCCACTCTTTAGCTTTTTGGACCTTCACAGATATTTTTGAAGAAAAAGGCGGTGGAGCCAGTATTTTTCATGGCGGATTTGGCATGATTAACTACCAGGGTTTGGTAAAACCCAGTTATCATGCCTATAGAATGTTGCATCACTTGGGAGAAGAGAAGTTATTTAAGAACGACTATTTGATGGTCACTAAAAAGTCAGGTAATGGAAAAGTAGTAGCCCTGGTTTATAACTATCCAGATGATTATTTAGATGCGGTACCATCGAGTATTCAACGTTTTAATAAAATAGAAGATGGTGAAGCCAAGGAGTTGAACTTAAGCTTAACAGCTTTAAAACCAGGCACTATGTTTAAGATTGAGGTTTTAGATAAAGACCATGGTAATATTTATAACTACTGGGAGAAAATGGGTAAGCCAGAACCTCCTTCGCGCGAGCAAATTAAAGTAATGAAGAAAGCAGCGCATCACCTGAAAACGGAATTGGTTACAGTAGATAATGACGGAAACTTAAACATTACACGAGAAATATCACCATGGAGTTTGGTGTTAATTGAACAAGTAAACTAACCATAAAATTGCAACTTATGTCGACTAAAGTTTTAACTAAACACGTAGCTTATCTATTCCTGGTAGTGTTATTTATAATCGGGTTCTGTTCCTGTAATAGGAATTGTACTGGCAATTATAAAGAGTTAAAGGAATGTAATGATTGGGAAGTGAAGTTATTGGACGAGTGTACCGGTAACTGGAAAGATAACTGGATGCTGGATGGGTTAATCGCAACGGTTGAAAACAGTGACTTAGGAATGAACTTTTCTGCGGGTCCTGAACATAGAAATAATGCACACCATGCGGTTTTGTGGACTAAGCAGTCTTTTAAGGGAGACATTAAAATAGAATATGATTATACACGTACTGACAGCCAGTTGATTAATGTAAATATTCTTTATATCCAGGCACAAGGGATTGGAGAAGGGCCGTACGATAAGGATATTGCAAAATGGAATAAACTGAGAGAGGTTCCGGAAATGGGTATTTATTATAATTACATGAATCCTATTCATATCAGTTATGCAGCTTTTCCCATGGAAAACAATGACCCAACGAAGGACTATATAAGAGTAAGAAAATATCCGGTTACCAAAGACAGAACATTTCACCAAATGGAAGCTGAGCCATCATATTATAATATGGGTTTGTTTTTACCTAATATAACCTATAAAATAACAGTGATAAAAGCCAATAAAAAGCTTTACATGCAGGTTGTTGGCGACGGCAAAAACAAATTGTACGAGTGGGATATGTCAGATAAGGAACCATCAATTGAAGGTAGGGTAGGTTTACGACATATGTTCACCCGTTCCGCCAGGTACAAGAATTTTAAAGTATCCGTTAAATGATTAAAATTCTAGCACATAAGCCCAACGGGTTAAAGATTTTTACTCCAAGGTTTAAGCCCTGCGCATAGATGTAAAAAACAAACCGAAGCATCGCCAATTAAGATTGTATGTGCAGTGACTTTGCGTCGGAAACTAGATATAAAATACAGGATAATAACATACGAACAAGTAAAACATATAAAACATATAGAGATGAACAAATTAGCACAGGTAATTATGGTTGCACTCCTTTTAATCAACATAGGATGTGCCTTTAAATCCAAACAGAAATCGGAATCATCAGATAAAAAGGAAGTTGTGAAGTTGTCGGACGATGAACGTATGGCATGGTGGCGCGATGCCCGCTTTGGTATGTTTATTCACTGGGGGCCTTATGCTATCCCGGGAGGCGAACGTAACGGTGAGATATGTAAAGGTGGTGCCGAATGGATCATGGATAAGCTGGATTATACCATTGAAGATTATGAGGAACAAGTCTCTTCACAATTCAATCCGGTTAAATTTGATGCCGTTGCATGGGTAGCCATGGCAAAAGATGCAGGCATGAAATATTTGGTACTTACATCTAAGCATCATGATGGCTTCTGTATGTGGGATTCGGAAATTACGGATTATGACATCATGGAAGCTTGTCCTTTTAAGCGCGACGTGGTGAAAGAATTATCTGAAGCCTGTAAGAAAGCGGGTATCCATTTTTGTTTGTACCATTCTATCGTGGATTGGCATCATCCTCAGGCTCAAGCACCTCTGTACCCCAATTACAATGCCGGACAAAAAGACCAGACGGTAGTGAATCCAGAGTTTCCAAAATACTATGAAAACTACCTGAAACCAATGGTGGGAGAGTTATTAACCAAATATGATAATGTGGATGTGGTTTGGTTTGATGGTGATTGGATTGCAGATTATACCACCGAGATGGGTAAGGATTTTTATGCATATATCCGTGGTATCAAACCTAATGTTATCGTGAATAATCGCGTAGACAAAGGCCGCATGGGAATGGAAGGAATGGATAAAGAAGGTAACTTTGCCGGCGATTTTGGAACACCGGAGCAAGAAATACCGGCAACCGGTATTGATTCGGACTGGGAGTCTTGCATGACTATGAACGGTTCTTGGGGTTATAAGCCTTCGGATACCAACTGGAAGAGTGATACCGTGTTAATTCAAAATCTGGTGGATATCGTTTCTAAAGGGGGAAACTTCCTGTTAAACATTGGTCCTGATGCGCAAGGATTATTCCCGCAGCCAAGCATCGACCGTTTAAAATCCATGGGAAAATGGACAAGGACTAACGGTGAAGCTATCTATGGTGCTAAGGCAAGTCCGTTCGAACGACCTGAGTGGGGAAGATATACAAGCAAGCCAGGTGTTGTTTATGCCCATGTTTTTGATTGGCCTGAAGATGGGAAACTGATTCTAGATCCTAACCTTAAGTTGAAAAGCGCCAGTATGTTGGTAAATCCTTCAATGAAGCTGGTTGCAAAAAGCACTGCGGAAGGTGTTTCATTGGAATTACCGAAAGATGCACCTGATGAAAAGGCAAGTGTTATCAAAATTATAGTGGAACAATAAATGAAAATATTGTAAGGACGATAGACAATTCCGCTTATTAAGGTTTTAATAACATGTGCGAATTGGATGTATACCTTCCTGACCTGGACAAGCTAAAACCATATTTGGTATTGGCTTGTCCAGGTCAATCAAATGTCTCCTCATTGTCCGAGTGCAAGGTACCCTGCTTATGTACAGGTGTACATGTGCTGTATATAGGGACTTTTGGGTAAACCTTTATGTTATAATGAAAAGTATATCTATTGTATTATTGTTATTTTTTGCCTTTAGCGTGCAGGGGCAATTAAAGACTTCTATCGGGAAACCTGATTTTTCGGACTGGTCAGGAGCTTTGGAAATAAAAAACAACACTGCTGTAATTAAGTCTGGTGCTGTAATATCCTATCGTTATCCGGATGGAGAAAACTGGTCTAAAGGCTACCGGGATTTTTACCACGGCTACGATTGGAGCATATATAAAGGTTTATCATTAGAGGTTTACCAAAAAAACGAATCATCTGCGGAAATAGATATCACATTTAATGTTGCCAAAGAAAATACAGGAAAGCTCCAATGGGAAACTAAAGCAACAGTGCAGTTTTTTGGTAGTGGCTGGCACAATGTTTATGTACCTTGGAAAATGTTCAATTTGGAGGAAGGTCGAAGAGGAACACTGCAAGGTGTAAAAGAAATTAAACTGATTCCTAAATCAGATAAAAACACGCAACTGCAAATCCGTAATGTCGTTTTAACCAAAGGTGATGTGATCTCGTTAGAGGCTCCATTACAGGGACTTTCTACTGAAGCGGGTGGAAAAGTGCAATATGAAGTTGAAATAGGAAATGCGACAAACAAAACACAAAGAATACAACTCTTAATTCCGAGAGTGGGATGGGAGGCGATGGAAGCTGTTGCAAACCCATCAACCATTGAACTAAAACCTGGAGAAACAAAAAAATGCATGGTGGAAGTAAGTGTTCCGGCTTCTTTACCGCAAGGAGTTCGTGAAAAACAGGTGTTGAAAGTTGTACCCAACGGGAACGGAAGCGCATCTGCTACCTTGGCGTTTACCACGGCAGTTAAAGTCCCGTCACCGTTCATGGTGCATACGCTCGAAAATTGGGATAAAGTAATCGATAAAATAGGTAAATATGATTGGGCCAAAGAAGGGTTAGCTGAATATGAGGCAAAAGCCCAAAAGTGGAACGTGCCTGAATATACTACTGCTACACCGCCAATTGATGCCTTCCGCGGACCATACCTTTTTCATAATAACGAGGCTGGCAACATGATGAATTGTGCCATCGCCTATCGACTGACAGGAAATATGGAATATGCGCGAAAATGTGTCGAATTTTTGCGAAAACTTTCTGACGAGGAAAAAGGGTATCCTGTAACCTATCGTGTAAACCAAAACAACTTTGTGAAAGAGGGTGGTGTATTTCAGGATATTGCCCGAGGGTATGATATGATAATGGACTGTGGCTTGTTAACTAATGAAGACCACAAAAAAATGGAGAAAACTTTACGCTTATATATCGAAACAGCCATGTTGGGCAATGACAATGGCGGAATTAACAATTGGGATTTAAGTGAATTGGCAGGTGCGTTTTATGCTGCACTGGTCATCCAGGATTGGCACTTGGTAGATGGGTGCTTAAATTCACCATCCGGTATTTATCGCCAGTTTACACAAGGGGTAATGAGTGATGGTTGGTGGTACGAGTGTGCCGTAGGTTATAACCTTTGGTGTTCTACCATGTTCTCTGAAATGGCCATTGCCATGCGCCCCTGGGGCGAGAATTTTGTGGATGCACAATTGCCTATTGGTACTACGCCATATTATTCATTGTTACCCGAACGCATGAAACCGGGCTTGTACGGTATGAACTTCGATAAATGGGGTGCCATACATAAACCAAGTGTAGGTATTAAAGATATGTGGGATGCACTGATTCCATTTCTGGATTATCGCGGAGTAATGTTTGCTGTTAACGATGCCAAAGAAAGTTTGGTGGTGGGAGAACCATATGAGCTGGCTTATTACTTATATCGCGACCCTGAATATGCAGCGGTTATACAGCGCAGTACAACAAGAAACCTGTTGTACGGAGTACCCGAAGTGCCTATGGTTGAGTCTGAAAAGATAAAAAAATCGGCCTTTGCCGATAATATGGGGATTGTGCAGTTACGTTCGCAAACCCAAGGCCGTGAGCAGCGGGAACAAATACAGGCCGCCTTACACTACGGGACATTCGGTGGTTATCACGGTCACTTCGATAGAACCAACTTCTTAAGCATGATGCGCTATGGCCGCAGTTTCTATAACCCGGAAATGTATTGGTATGGGTATAAGTCGTATTTATATAAATTTTTGGTGCAAACATCTATCAATAAAAATATGGTGGCGGTTGACCAGAAAATGCAGGAGCCCAAAGAGAGTTTTCGTACGCTGTTCTATACTGGCGATATGATGCAGGCTACCGCAGTTGAAACCCAAGCACGGTGGAGCAACCCTCCCTATGGAGGAATGATTTATGGAGACAAAGCAGATTATACCTTTGCACAAAAGGCATGGGAAGAAGGCCGTTCGATACCGGTACCTGACAATGCACCTGAATATAGCAAACTCACTGACTTTACTAAGCCTGTTCTTCAGCGTCGTTTAATGGTCATGATGGACGATTACGTAGTATTGGCAGATTATATAAAAGCCGGGGAAGAACATACATACGATTGGCTATTTCAGATGAAAGGATTTAAAGAGATTATTGCGGATAAAGTCGAAATCAAAAAGCACGAAAATCAGATGAGCTTTGACCCGTTAAGCAGTGCTCAGTTTACCACCGATTGCAACTGGTACGCTACCGAAGGAACCTCCCGTGCTGTGTTCGAGATGTGTTTTGGCGACGGGTGCGATAATGACGGCGCACGAATGGAACACAGCGAAGATGGCCCTCTGAAAATAGACGTGTTTACCGCATGGCCCCAAAAAAATGAAGTCATGATTGGTACCGCCCCCGAATCCTTTGGGGTGAATAAACAACTTTGGTATTCCGTAAAAGCGGATGATGAAACACTGTTAAATGATAGTACCGGTGCATGGATATTGGGCAGCAAAAATATAGAATTAAATATTGAAGGCAAAAAACAACTTGTACTATCTACTCAATTAAAAAGCAAAACCAAAAACAATACCATTTTTTGGGGAAATGCCAGGTTGGTCCTGAAGGACGGTTCTGAGGTATCCATTTCTTCTCTAGATGCTAAATACAACAATATAATCCAACCGGAAAAAGGTCTGGATTACTATGGCGGACCAATTAAAGTTGGGGGGGAACCAATGCCTAACTCCACCCCGGGTATGCCCAAAAAGCATAGTGAATCGGGTGAAATTACGATCGATTTATCAGGAATGGATGCGGTAAGACTAGAAGCAAAAATTGGCGGTGATTTCCCGCTGGGTGATGAATCTTCACGAAGAAAAACGATGGCTGTGCGAACACAGGGACAAGATACAAGATACCTATCGGTGATTGAACCCTACGAAACAACATCGGTCATTAAATCGGTAACAGCTAAAAGCGCTGATGTATTAATAGTAGAATTATTAGATGGAAGAACGCAAGAAATTGTTATCACAGGTTTAAATGGAGATGGAAAGGATATTCAAGTTTCTTCAAAAGAATTTTTGAATGGAGAGCTTATTCGTGAGGAATCAAATAAATAAAAAATGAAAAAGATAAAACTAGCAGCAATACTAATTATTACACTGTTAACGCTGGCTTGCACTGATTCAAAAAACACAAAACAGCAGGACGTCCTAATATATGGAGGAACATCAGCAGCCATTACTGCTGCTGTGCAACTGGCACAAATGGATAAAGACGTGCTAATCGTGTGTCCCGAAAAGCACATCGGAGGCTTATCCGCCAGTGGTCTGGGTTTTACCGATGTAGGCGATAAAAGTGTAATTGGCGGTTTGTCGCGAGAGTTTTACCACCGCGTTTACATGCACTATCAAAATCCTGAAGCCTGGAAGTGGCAACCACGTAATGAATATGGAAATGTTGGCCAGGGAACCACTGCCATCAACGATAGTATGCAAACGATGTGGACTTTTGAGCCTCACGTAGCAGAAAATATTTTTGAAGCGTTGGTGGCGGAAAATAATATTACAATTTTACGCGACGAATGGCTCGATCGTGAAAACGGTGTAGTGGTGGAAGATGGTAAAATTAATTCCATCACCATGCTAAGCGGTAAAAAATTCAAAGCAGAAATATTTTTGGATGCCACTTACGAGGGCGACCTAATGGCTGCGGCTGGTGTAAGTTACCACGTTGGTCGTGAGGCCAATAGTGTTTATAACGAAACTTGGAATGGTGTTCAGTGCGGGCATTATCACCACAGTCATAATTTCCAGCAATTAAATATTAGTCCTTATATAATTCCCGACGACCCAACAAGCGGCGTCTTACCACGTATTTCAACCGAACCTCCGGGCGAAAATGGTTCTGGCGACAAACGTATTCAGGCTTATAATTACAGATTGTGTACCACCAGCGCCGAGGGTAATGTCGTTCCTTTTGAGAAACCGGAAAACTACGATCCTGCGCAATATGAGTTGTTGCGTCGTGTTTTTAGGGGTGGACGTACTTCCATGTTTGGAGGAGGCATAATTCCTAATGCAAAACGTGATGTGAACAATGTAGGGCCATTTAGTTCCGATAACATTGGAATGAATTACGATTATCCCGAAGCTTCGTACGAAGAAAGAAAGGTAATTCTCCAGGAACATATCGATTATCACAAAGGATTACTGTATTTCTGGTGTTACGATGAAAGCGTTCCTGAAAGCTTAAGGCTTAAAATGAGAAAATGGGGCTTGGCAAAAGATGAATTTGTGGATAACGGTCATTGGCCCTACCAAATTTATGTGCGCGAAGCCCGCCGTATGCTTGGCGATTTTGTAATGACCGAGAACGAAATAATGGGACGCCACAAAGTGGACAAACCTATAGGAATGGGCTCTTATACTATGGACTCGCATAATACACAGCGTTACATCACCGAACAAGGGTATGTACAAAACGAGGGAGATTTAGGTGTGGATGCCGACCAACCCTATCAAATTCATTTGGGAACAATAGTTCCTAAACGAGAGGAATGTAAAAACTTGTTGGTGCTAACAGCCGTTTCCAGCTCTCATATTGCATTTGGTTCAATCAGAATGGAGCCTGTGTTTATGATTTTAGGACAAAGTGCCGGGGTTTTAGCCGGTATGGCAGTAGAAAAAGGCGTGGATTTACATGAGGTTGCTTATGGTGAATTAGCTGATGAGCTTCACCATGTAGGACAGATATTAGATATTTCAGATAAATAATATATGATGCATAGGGCTTTTCAGTTGGTAGTATGGTTGTTATTAGGGTTGATACATATCGACGCACAGGTCATTAATGCCGGAATTGCAGGTAATACATCAACTCAATTGCTGGCCCGTATTGAAAACGATGTGTTAAAACATAAACCTGATTTGGTAATCGTAATGGTGGGCACCAACGATATGCTAAATTCGAGAAGGATGAATACTTATAAACAATATTCATCCAACCTTTCAGAAATTGTAAATAAATTAAAGCAAAACAATGCTCAAGTGGTTTTACTCGCTCCTCCACCTGTAGATTCTATCTACCTTTTTGAACGACACGACCGGACTGAATTTAAGGAACTGCCCAATGTAAAATTGGATTCAGTACGACATATTGTTGCACGAACTGCAAGAAAGAACCAAGTTTATTTTATCGACATATTCCAAAAATTTCAGGATCTGAATTTACCAAAGCACAATGAAGATGTCTTTATCATGAATCCGAATAATAGTGCTTATCGCGATGGCGTTCATCCTACGCGTCTGGGAAATTTTTTTGTTGCTGAAAATGTTTTCAATTTTTTAAGAAAAATGATTTGATAAAAAAAGGAGATAGGGTGGTTTGTTTTGGCGATTCGATAACCAAAGGCTCAAAAGTGAAAGGAAGCGGTACTTCCGAAGGGGAAACTTATCCGGCGTATTTGCAAAAGAGTATTATGGATTACGTAGCTTCTGAGAAAATAACAGTAAAAGACAAACAAAATTGATATAATGAAAAAGTGGACAAAAATTTTTATTTTACAGTTTGTTGTTGGGTTGGTTTCTGCGCAGCAGTGGATACCCGACTTGGGAAACGGGAATTTTAAAAATCCCATTATTTATGCGGATTACTCTGATCCTGATCTAATAAAAGTAGGCGACGACTTTTATATGGTGTCTTCCAGTTTTAACTGCATGCCGGGCATACCCATCCTGCATTCCATGGATTTGGTAAACTGGGAAATCATCAATCACGTATATCAGAAATTGCCATTGGAAAAATATGATAAACCAGTTCATGGACAGGGTTGTTGGGCGCCATCCATCCGTTATCATAAGGGAAAATTTTACGTCTACTTTTGTACCCCTTACGATGGGTTATTCATGGCAACAACCGATGACCCGAGAAATGCATGGGAATTGACACATGTGGTTAAAACCGAATTGTGGGAAGATCCATGTCCACTTTGGGATGATGATGGCAATGCCTATCTGGTAAGAAGCCAATTATGCGGAAATGATCTTATTCTTCACAAAATGAGTACGGATGGCAAATCGCTATTAGACAATGGTGCTTTAATTTATCGGGACAGAGAAAATGATCCGACCATTGAGGGGCCTAAATTCTTAAAAAAGAATGGTTATTATTATATTTTGGCTCCGGCTGGCGGTGTAGGTCCGGGTTGGCAAACCGTTCTTCGTTCAAAAAATATTTACGGCCCCTACGAGCGTAAAACCGTATTGCATCAGGGCGATACCGAAATTAACGGCCCACATCAGGGCGGTCTGGTTGATTTGGAATCCGGCGAGTCGTGGTTCGCCCATTTTCAGGAACTTAAGCCGAATGGTAGAATTGTACACCTGAATAAAGTGGAATGGGTTGATGGTTGGCCAATGATGGGGAAGGACCTTAATAACGATGGTATTGGCGAGCCTTTAACAACTTATAATATGCCGGATGTGGGCAAAAAGTATCCCGTGAAAATTCCACAAACCACCGATGAGTTTAACGCTAAAAAAATCGGACTGCAATGGCAATGGCATGCCAATCCCCGGGACGATTGGTACTCAATGCGTGATAGCAAAGGTAGTTTAAGGTTAAATGCGGTGCAGAACATCACAAAAGCAGGGAATTTGTGGTACGCCCCCAATTTATTATTGCAAAAATTCCCTTCACCAAGATTTAAGGCCACCACCAAACTGAGCTTTAATGGTGATTTAGTGGGAGATAAAAGTGGCCTGGTTGTGATGGGCAGAAAATGGACAGCTTTGCAAATTGTCAAAACAGATGACGGTCTGAGCCTGGAGATGGTGAAGGGCGATAACGATAAGTGTGATGGAATTGCCAGTGTTGCCGAGAGTGTGGATATTGAAACGCAGACTGTATATCTGAGAGTTGTCATTGGTGATGATTATCTGGGTAAATATCAATACAGTTACGACGGTAAGGATTACGAGGAAATTGGTGAGGGCTTCAGAGCCAAGGAAGGGGTATGGATTGGTGCAAAAGTGGGCGTGTTCTGTGTCAATCCAAATATTTACGAAAGCGCTGGCTATGCCGTTTTTGATTGGTTTAGAGTGGAGTAATTATCAGTATGTCAGTGTGCGATATTGAAAATCGAGTATTTGATAAGGTGGCACTGGAGCAGGAAAAGTGAACACCGGAAATGAAAAACTAATACGTGTGTAAAAAATATATTGAAATGATAACGAATACGTTAGTTGGTATTGTTGTTTTTGTAATGTCTTTGCAGATAGGCCTGGCTCAAAACAATCCCATCGTAAAAAAAGGAGAACCCGGATTTTTATATGTAGCCGATCCTGCAGCCGAAGTGTACAATGGCAAAGTTTATGTATACTGTTCACACGATCAGGATACGGCTGTAAATTACAGTAGCATGCAGGATTATGTGGTGCTGGAATCGACTGATTTGAAAAACTGGATCAATCATGGCGTGGTACTAAAACCCCGTGAATATTCCTGGGCACATGGACAAATGAATGCGCCTGATGTGGCTTACAAGGATGGTTGGTATTATTTCTATTTCCCGTACGACAAAACACACATTGGGGTGGCCAAAAGCCGCAATCCCCAAGGACCCTGGGAAGAAGCCGTTACGGATAAAATTTCTTCTATTTTCGATCCCACCGTTTTTGTGGATGATGATGGACAGGCTTACATATACGGAAGTGATAACAAAATCAATATTGGGGACAAAGGGCGCCATGTTATGGGCGCCAAACTCAAGGACAATATGATTGAGCTGGATGGTCCCTGGCATAGGCTGAGTGAAGAACAGGTGAGTGAAGCAGTTCACTGTTTTAAGCGAAACGGCAAATATTACTTCATGGGTCGGAAAGGTTGGAGAACAGGTTACTGGATGGCCGACTCACCGCTGCCAACAAAGCCTTATGCCGAATTTAAAGGCTACATCACACCAACACAAAAAGATGCACCGGCACATATGTCAGCCATTGAATTTAAAGGGCAATGGTACTTTTTTTACCAACGTGGCGATGTGAATAATGGTACCTTCCACCGTCGTTCAGCTTGTTTTGATGAAATGAAATTTAATGAAGATGGGACGATTAAACCTGTAAAATACACCTTAGGGAAAGGTGTCGTAGTAAATGAACCTGTAACACCCATTAAATAAAATGATAAAAATGAAACCGATGCGAATTTGGATATCAGTTATATTACCTTTGGTAGTTGCTGCAGCTCAGGCACAATTCAGGCAAAATATTGGCGGATACGACTTTTCCGATTGGTCCGGAATAGAAAAAGTAAAAAAAGGGGCCGCCATAGTTGCCGGTGGAGATACCATTTCCTACACTTATGCCAATCAGAATCGGGTTTATTTCCCGGGAATTAGCCGGCCTTTCAATGGAGATGCTGCTGATTGGACAGAGTTCACAGGTCTGGCTTTTGACATTTATTTAAATTCTGAAACAGCAACACAGTTGGCTGCAATTCTAAAAGTCGATGAGCTTGATTATAACGAGTTAAATCCAGTGAGTACGGCTAATTTTCGTTTAACAGGCAAAGGCTGGCATACAGTTTATCTTCCCTGGGACCGGTTTGATGTGGATGTAGGACAAAGAAGGGGAACGCTTTTCGCTGTAAAACATGTGTTGCTTACGGCTGCAACAAATAAAGACTGGCAGGTGCGCAATGTAAGAGTTACAAGGGGACTTACTACTTCATTAAAATCTGATATTCAAGGCAAATCCTCCGATGCCGGAAAAAAGGTAATATACGAATTTGATGTGGGTAACACCACCGATTACAAACAAGGTGTGCAGTTGATGTTGCAAACGCAGGGCTGGGAATCCATGGAGGCTAAACTAAGCGAAGAGGCTTTCGATTTAGTGCCAGGCGAGATTAAAAAGCTGCAACTTGAGGTGACTATCCCTGAAAATCTGCCAACAGGAATCCGCGAAAAGCAAGTGGTAAGAGCCATGTCCAATGGTTTTGGTGCTAGCGATGTGAAACTGGAATTCATAACAGCTGTGCGCGTCCCAACACCCAATATTGTTTTTACTGCCGAAGGTTGGCAGGAGGTAAATGACAAAGTAGCGAAATACGACTGGGCCAGAAAAGGTTATGAAAACTATATAAGAAAAGCTGAAGGATGGAGGGTACCTGATGGGAACGATTTTTCTAAGATTGAAGGAAGACCGCTGGGAAAATCGGTATTTAACACGAATGGGGCGGAAATTTACGATTGTGGTATCGCCTATCAGTTGACAAAAAACGAAGAATATGCTGCTAAATGTTTGAAGCTCCTACGTCGATTATCAGATCCAGAGACTGGTTATCCCGCCACATTGGTAGGTGGCAGCAACTCATTTGTTGGAGAAGGGAAATTCTGGCAGGCCGTAGGTCGCATGTACGATCTGGTAAGGGATAGCAAGCAATTCACTGAACAAGATCATAAACAGATACTGGCAACCTTCAGATTATTTGCCACACAAACCATTAAAGGAAACAGCAAAGGGGCGATCAGTAACTGGAACGTGGCCGAACTGACCGCTGCTTTTTATTGTGCCATGAACCTGCAGGATTGGCATTTGATAGAGCAACTGCTTTCCGGCCCAACTGGAATTTATAAGCATCTGGAACATGGTATTATGAACGACGGTTGGTGGTATGAATGTGCTGTAGGCTATAATACCTGGG
This sequence comes from Saccharicrinis sp. 156, assembly GCF_050589685.1. NCBI lineage: Bacteria > Pseudomonadati > Bacteroidota > Bacteroidia > Marinilabiliales > Marinilabiliaceae > Saccharicrinis > Saccharicrinis sp. 156. The sequence continues at coordinate 36,647 of NZ_JBNGOS010000015.1, read as the reverse complement.
TGGCTTCCGAATTTTCGGAAATTGCCATCGCCCTACAACCCTGGGGAATCAACTTTAAAGACATGCAATTTCCTTTGGGAACCTCAAAACATTTCTCGCTCTTAGCCAGCCGCCGACAAGGTGGCATCATGGGGATGGAGTTTGAAAAGTGGGGAAATATGGAACGCAATTATGTGCGCATAAAAGATATGTGGGATGCATCCATCCCGTATATTGATTTTAGGGGAGTACTACCTGCGATCAACGATGCGGTGGAAGACAAAGTATCGGGAAAGTCTTATGAATTGGCCTATTACCTCTATCGCGATCCTGAATACGCCGCCATAATAAATAGAGGCAATGGTCGTGACTTGTTGTATGGTGTAACTGATTTGCCAGATGTGACATCCGAAAAAATGAAACAATCGGCTTATGCGGATAACATGGGTGTTGTTATGTTGCGTTCACAAACCAAAGACCGCGAACAGCGCGAACAAATACAGGCAGCACTTCATTACGGTTCGCATGGTGGTTACCATGGTCATTTCGACCGTACCAGTTTGGTAAACATGACCCGTTATGGACGTAGCTTTTACGGAACATTGGCCTACTGGTTTCGTTACCAAAGTTACTTGTACAAATTCTGGAAGCAAACGTCTGTCAATAAAAATATGGTGGTGGTGGATGAGAAAATGCAGCTCCCTGTGCAAAACGCAAGAACTTTGTTCCATTCGGGCGACATGATGCAAGCCACTGCAATTGAAACCAATTCCAGGTGGAGTTATCCTCCTTACGGTGGTATTCCTTCCCCAGACCGTACTTTCGCTCAAAAAATGTGGGACGAAAGCCGTACCATTGCCATGCCCGAAAATGCGCCCGGCTTCGGTGAGGTTAGCGGGTACACCGAACCTGTGATGCAACGACGTGCTTTGGTGGTCATGGACGATTATATTGTATTGGCCGATTACCTGGAAGGAGAAGAAGAACATCAGTTCGACTGGATGTTACAAATTAAAGGATTCAAGGACATCACAGCCGAGAAAATAGAATACGCACGCCACACCAGCCAAATGAATACCGATCCGCTTGGTAGTGCCCAATTCATCACCGATTGCCATTGGTGGAAAACAGAAGGAACTTCAAAAGCGATGTATGAAATGTGTTGGGGCGAAGGATGTGATAACAAAGGACTTCGTTACCCACACGGACTGGAAGGGCCTCTGAAAATTGATGTTCACAATGCATGGCCTTTAAAAAAGGAAGTGATGGTAGGGACATCTACCCAAAGTATTAATGTCAATAAAAAAATGTGGTATACTGTAGCTGCCGATGGAGAAGAACTGCTTAACGACAGCACCGGTGCCTGGATTTTGGGCAGCCAGGCAATTGAACTGAACCTTATTGGGAAAAAGCGACTGGAGCTTATAACAAAAACAGAGAAAAAGATAAATAACAATACCCTTTTCTGGGGGGATGCGAAACTGATACTCAAAGATGGATCTGAAGTTTTTGTATCCTCGCTTCCTGTGAAGTACGAGAATGTATTGTTGCCTGACGCAGAAGGCTTAGATTATTACGGTGGCCCTATAAAAATACAGGGCGAGTTGATGAGCAACTCCACCCCGGCTATGCCAGAGGATTTAAAACAAGCCGCAAAAGTAGTGGTTGATCTTACTGGATTGGATGTAGTCGCTTTTAAAGCTAAAGTAGGGGGAGACTATCCATTAGGAAACGAAGCAGCCAGACTTAAAAATATGGCAGTGCGTACCTACGGCAAAAAGGCGCGCTACCTGGCCGTGATTGAACCCTACGAAACTGAAGCTTTGGTGAAATCTGTGACAGCAAAAAGCGAAAATGAGCTGGTGGTTGAATTAAATGATGGACGAGTTCAGGAAATTACCATTTGGGGTCTTGAAGGTGATGGGAAAAATATAAAAATTTCCACAAAAGAATTGTTGAATGGTGAAGTAATAAGAGAAGAAGAATCTAATTAATCATCTGGGGTGACTAATGATAAAATGAAAAAGTATGTTATTATTCAGAATGTTTTTATTGAGTGTAATCAAACCTTTTGTGCATGCTAAGTTCAGTTGTTTTTGAATAATCTGGTAATTGACAAAAACAAAGAATTTCCCGATTTGGAAGAAAATGGGTACTCCATTATCAACATCAATGTTGGTGCGGATAAAATAAAGTTAGAGCCTATTCCTTTTGAAAAAAAGGATTGAGAGATAAGTAATGAAAGCGAAGCATATCAAAATAATTAGTGCCTTTGGCAAAGTGGGTTTAATACGAACATGATTGCAACATGTATACCTGCTTACGCATTGTTTATATTATATATAACAAATATTTCAGTAGACACAAGTAAAAAGATTAAGGAATTTGAATGCAGATGAAAATAAAATTACTTGCACACAACAATATGTTTGAATATGTGATGCATTAACATACAACATAGAAAACATTGGTGATAAAATACAATATTAATATGATACACAACTTAACTCCTGTAATAATTATTTTAATGGCACTTTCAGTCAGTGCTCAGACAGAATCGAATGGAAAATTTAAATATCAAGATGTTACCATTGATTTTGAAACAAGGGCAAAAGATTTGGTTAGCCTAATGACTCTGGATGAAAAGATTGCTCAATTAGGAGACCATGCTCCAGCCATTCCTCGATTAGGTGTGCCGGAATATAACTGGTGGAATGAATGTTTACATGGGGTGGCACGTTCAGGAATAGCCACCATGTTTCCCCAGGCCATTGGTATGGCTGCTACTTTCGATACCGACATGATGAAGAAAGTAGCCGATGTGATTAGCGATGAAGCACGTGCAAAACATCACGACGCTGTTCGTAAAGGGAATTTCAATAGATATTATGGCTTAACCTATTGGTCGCCTAATATTAATATATTCAGAGATCCTCGCTGGGGGCGGGGTCATGAAACTTATGGTGAAGACCCTTACCTTACCGGACAAATGGGCATACAGTTTGTGAAAGGTTTACAGGGCAATGATTCAAAATATATGAAACTCGTTGCTACGCCTAAACACTTTGCGGTACACAATGGGCCGGAACCGGAGAGACATGTTTTTAACGCTACACCCAATTCGCGCGATTTATGGGAAACGTATTTACCTGCATTCGAGGATCTGATTGTAGATGCCAAAGCATATTCTATTATGGGGGCTTACAATCGTGTGGATGGGGAATCGTCTTGTGCAAGCTGGTTGCTTCTCGAAGATATTTTGCGTAATAAATGGGGCTTCGAAGGCTATGTGGTTTCCGATTGTGGGGCGATTAGAGATATTCATGCCTTCCATAAAATTGTAAATACGCCCGAAGAAGCCGCTGCAATTGGCGTACGCAAAGGCTGCGATTTAAACTGTGGATCAGTGTATCAAAAGTATCTGAAAAATGCGGTTGAATTGGGTTTGATCGATGAAGGTGAGATCGATTTGTCTGTTTATCGTTTGGTATTGGCAAAAATGAAATTGGGTATGTTTGATCCGGCAGAAAGTGTGCCGTATGCCAAAATCCCTATGGCGGTTAATGACAGTAAACCCCATGATGAAATGGCCTTAGCCATGGCGCATAAATCGATGACTTTATTGAAGAATGATGGAATCCTTCCTTTGAATAAGCGTAAGTTAAAAAGAATGGCAGTAGTAGGTCCAAATGCAGATAATATTAGGGCGTTACGGGGCAACTATTTTGGAACAGCATCTAACCCGGTTACCGTGATTGATGGTATAAAGAAAGCTGTTGGCGCAGATGTAAAAGTGAGTTATGCAGAAGGAGTTCCACTGGTAATATATGATATCTCTAATAAAAAGTTTCCGGTAATTGATGCTAAGTACCTATCTACAGTTGATGAGAACGGGGAAATGGTAGAAGGCTTGACCGGGCATTATTTTAATAACATGAACCTGGAAGGAGAAACCGATTTTATGCGAGTAGATCCTCAAATAAAATTTAAATGGACCGGTGAAGTATCACCAACAAGTACGGAAGTCGCTCAGGGGATTATCAGTCCGGATAAAGCGATAGCGGATGATGCCTTTTCTGTTAGCTGGACGGGTAAATTGCAAGCGCCAATGACAGGTACGTATAAACTGGGGGTAGCCTCAGATGATGGATGTCGTCTTTGGATTGATGGTAAAAAGATGGCTGATGGTTGGTCTAATCATGCTATGGAGCCATTTGTAGGAGAGATTCATTTGGAAAAAGGACGCTCTTATGATATTAAGGTAGACTATTACGAAAATACAGGTGGTGGTGAGGTGAACCTTATTTGGGAAACACCAGAACATCTTGCTAAAACTACGATTGATCCTACCGTCTTATCTAAAGAAACTTTAGCGGAAGTTAAAAATGCAGATGTTGCCATATTTGTTGGAGGATTAGATGCTACATGGGAGGGTGAAGAGATGAGAGGACGAGACAATATTGATGGTTTTAATCGGGGTGATCGTACTAAAATTGAACTGCCACAAACCCAGATGAAAGCTTTAAAAGCGATGAAGGAAACCGGAACTCCTGTCATTTTCGTCTTAATGTCAGGCAGCGCCATGTCTTTCGATGGATTGGAAGAAGAATTAAATGCGATCCTAATGGCCTGGTATCCCGGTCAACGAGGCGGGGATGCTGTGGCAGATGTGTTATTTGGTGATTACAATCCAGCAGGTCGCTTGCCCATTACCTTTTACTCCTCAACCGATGAATTGGCAGATTTTAAGGATTATAACATGCGTGCCGGTAAAGGTTTTACTTATAGGTATTACACTGGAGAAGCATTATATCCATTTGGGCATGGTCTGAGTTATACCAGTTATCAATATTCCGATCTAAGTGTAGATAAAACTACCCTAAGCAGTTCCGATATGCTGTCGGTATCGATAAAGGTTAAAAATACAGGAAACTTGGATGGGGAAGAAGTGGTGCAGCTTTATATAAAAGATGTAAAATCGGATACATGGATGCCGGTAAAACAAATGCGAAAATTTGAACGGATATCTCTTAAAAAAGGAGAAACAAAAACAGTTAATTTTGAATTAAATGTGAACGAAGATTTTCGGTATTACGATTCCATGTGTCGCGAATATATGGTGGAACCCGGAGAGTTTGAAATTCAGGTGGGCGCATCCAGCGAAGATATCCGATTGAAAGAAATTATTACTGTTGAGGAGTAAAAATCTTGATTGCAATAATCTGATACTCCCGTTAAATAGAGGTCAATTATCAACTGAAGGGAGAATTGGTTTGCTGCATATGTACACCGTTCTGCACGCTATAAGAATTTTAAGGTTAGGACGAATTGAAATTTGGAGCATGAGCCTTTCCCCTCCTTTTTGAGGAAAGGATACCAACGAACCTGGTGGGGTGGTAAAAATAATACGAAAAGAAATATGCCAACTATAAATACTAAAATGAAAAAAGTACAAATCATTCTGTTAAGCACCATACTGATGGCTGCAAATTTTGTTTACGCACAAAAAGCAACCCTAATCTACACCACGCCGGGTGAGCGCTGGGTGGAAGCAAAAAAAGCAGTCAAAATTAACAAAGCTGTTGAAGAAGCAGATATCACTGTTTTTACCAATGAAAAACTTCAGGTGATGGATGGTATCGGGGGCGCTTTTAACGAGTTGGGATGGACGGCTATTCAGGCACTTCCAAAAGATAACCAAAAAGAAATATTCAATGCCTTGTTTTCTGAAAGGGGTTGTAACTTTTCGATGTGCCGTATGCCGTTAGGTGCCAGCGATTATGCCCTGAGTTATTATTCCAGCAACGATGTCCCGGAAGATTTTGAAATGCGGGATTTTAATATCGATCGCGACAAATTTATCCTGATTCCATACATCAAAGAAGCCTTAAAAGTTCGTCCCGATCTATTGGTTTGGGCTTCTCCGTGGTCGCCTCCGGCCTGGATGAAAGTGAATGAACATTATGCCATGACTAGCGGGGAATTTGGAAATGCTATTGCAGGAAATAAAATGGTGGAGGGAGCTCAAATTTTCAACAATGCTACGGCTTTTAAAATGCAGGAGAGATATTTAAAAGCTTATGCTCTTTATTTCTCGAAATTTGTTCAGGCGTGCGAAAACGAAGGCGTATCGCTGTTTGCCATTCAACCTCAAAATGAAGTGGCTTTTCAACCCAACTGGCCAAGCTGTACCTGGAGACCAGAAGATATGGCCTATTTTATTGGCGAATTTTTAGGGCCACAATTTGAAAAAGATAATTTGAATGCTGAGATTTGGCTGGGTACCATCAATGCCGGGGATCCACAGTATGTGCGCACGATTCTTGAACACAAGACGGCTCCAAAGTATATTGCAGGTGTTGGTTTTCAATGGGGGGGTGCTCGATCAATACCTACCATCAATAAAGAATTCAAGAACCTTAAACTTATGCAAACCGAAAATAAGTGTGGTGAGCACGAAAATGATTGGACTTCTGTGGAACGGTCGTGGAAAGATATGATGCATTATTTCCGCAATGGGGCAGGCTCATATATGTATTGGAATATGGTTCTCGATGAATCAGGGAAAAGTGCCTGGGGCTGGCCGCAAAACTCAATGGTGGTTGTAGACCAGGATGCACAGGAAGTTATCTATACCGACGAGTTTTACTTATTTAAGCACCTGTCTCATTTTGTGCAGCCAGGTGATTATATGCTGAAGTCGGAAGGTGAGAATCACCTGGCCTTTGACTTGGGTGATGGAAGAATTGTGCTGATGATTTACAATCCTGAAGAAACAACAAAAACAGTTAAGGTTAAAGTTGGAGAAATAGATATCTCGGTTGAATTACAATCTACTTCGATAAATTCGGTAATTGTACAGTAAAACTAAGTTTATGAAAATTAAAGTCAGTATACTTTTGTTTGTTCTTGCTGTAACAGCAGGTGCTCAAAATAAAATTTACAACAATTTGGGTGAAGCCCCCGTTGATGGCGGGCTTCAAATGGAAGACTACTGGGTTTGGGGTAGTTCGGTAATTAAAGGAGAAGACGGCAAGTACCATATGTATGCTTCACGTTGGCCAAAATATTTGAAATTTCATCCGGGATGGATGATAGCTTCCGAAATTGCACATGCTGTTTCAAATACACCAGAGGGGCCTTACAAATTTAGTGATGTTGCACTTGGTGATCGCGGAGCTCAGTTTTGGGATGGTCGCTCATGTCATAATCCTAAAATCGTAAAGCATAAAGATGAGTATATTCTCTATTATATGGGCTCAACACATCCATTTGAAGAAGTTACCCGGGAAAATGCAAATGAACTCACCTTATCCAGCAAATGGTGTATTACAGGTCGTTGGGGTAAACGTGTGGGTGTGGCAACATCCAAAAGTCCGTATGGACCATGGAAACGTTTGGATGCGCCCATCCTGGATGTAAAACCCAATTCTTTCTACAGTTATCTGACCTCCAATCCATCACCTCTGATTAAAGAAGATGGATCGGTGGTGTTACTTTTTAAAGGTCGCAGCTACCAGGAGGATGAAATAAGGCATACCAATATGTTTATTGGGGTTGCTACAGCACCTTCCTATAAAGGACCATATGCAGTTAAGGGAGCTGAACCGTTGTTCTCTGAAGAAAAATTTGGTGTGGTTGAAGATCCGCACTTATGGAGCGATGACGAGGGGTATCATATGATTGCCAAGGATATGTCTGGTAAAATTGGAGGTAGCCATCATGGAGGGATTTTGGCTCACTCAAAAGATGGTATTGATTGGGTCTTGGATAAAAGTCCTTTAGCCTACACGCGCGAAGTGACCTGGAGCAATGGTAAAACAATTAAGCAAGGGCAGCTTGAACGTCCATTTGTGTTTGTTGAGGATGGTAAGCCCACCCACATATTTTTTGCTGCCATGGATGGCCCGGGAGGATTTGGTAACGGAACCAAAACGTGGAATATCGTAATTCCGTTAAATAAGAACCAATAGATTCGTCAAAGACAATTTATATAAAAAATATATCGTTATGTCTCGACCATATAAATTATCAACATATTTTCTTTTTGGTTTGCTGCTTGTGTCTTCCTCGTGTGGTAAATTTAAATATGCCTTAGAAACCAAGGATCATGCAGTTAGCATTCAGATGGATAGCCTGCACATTCATATCCAAATGATAGATGAGTCCATCATTCATGTTCAAAAAAGCTTGTCCGGAGTTGAAGTTCAGGAACTCCCGGATTATGTGACCGTTCTTGAACCTCAAAATGTTGACTGGGAATTGACGGAAACCAATGATCAGGTGGCCATTAGTACAGATGCAGTAAAGGTTCTGGTAAACAGCGATGGTACTATAGAGTACCAGGATGCCGATGGGAAGCAGTTACTATCTGAAAGCAAGCAGCTAACATATATACTTCCAGCCTCTGAAGACGGAAACATGGTTTCGCAAGCCTTTGTGGCAGGTGAGGAGGCGCTGTACGGTCTGGGACAGTTCCAAAGTGGCGTGATGAACTGGAAAAATGTCCCCATTCGCCTACAGCAGTACAACCAGGAAATTGCCATCCCATTTTTGGTCTCTACAAAAGGCTACGGTATTTACTGGCACAATTATAGTCTTACTGATTTTAACGAGCCACAAAATGAAATACAGTTTGCTATGGAAGTGGCTGTTGAAAACAAGGTAGAAAAGCAGTTGGTGCCAAGCGATGGCGAAAAAGAAAATGTGGCTGCCTATGCTTCCAAAGAGGCGATAGAAAAAAATATTCGTGAAACCACCTTCACGCCGGGCAAATCCGGGGAATACACTTTTATGGCACTAAGTGACCATACAGGACGCATGCGCGGGGAGATTAAGGTAACCATAGATGGGGATGATATCATCAACTACTCCACGATATGGATGCCCAGAAGGTATTCGGGTAAAAAGTATTTGCAAGCCGGCAAGACCTACAAGGTGACCTTCCAGAACACCGGAGCACGAATTCCGGGGCGATTGTTCTACAATGAGCCCGATTTCAACCTGACAGTTTTTAGCAGCCAAATAGGAAATAACATTGATTACTATTTTGTCCATGGCGAAAACCCGGGAGAAGTGATTGCCCAAAACCAAAAGCTCACCGGAATGGCGCCAATGTTCTCCAAAGCCGCCTACGGATTCTGGCAGTGCCGCGAAAGGTATCACAACCAGGCAGAGTTATTGGAGAATGCCAGGGAAATGAGGGAAAGAAAAATTCCAGTAGATTATATCGTGCAGGATTGGTTTTATTGGCCTAAGGGAACAAAGGGGCCCGAATGGGACCGGAATAAGTTTCCGGATGCAAAAGCGATGGTAGATGAGTTAAGTGATTTGAATATGAAGCTGATGGTTTCTGTATGGCCCGAGATAAAAAACGATCCTTTGGTAGATAAATATGACCTTGCAATAATCCCTACCAGCAATTACGTGGATATATACGATTCGGGAGTTAGCAAACGCTTTTATCGCATGTTGAGCGATTCCATGTATCACCTGGGCGTAAGTTCTATTTGGCTGGACGGAACGGAACCGGAAGGTGTTAAAAATACAAAAGCCAAAACAGCTGTTGGCCCCTTCGAGGTAGTGCATAACACCTATTCGCTGGAGGTTACCAGGGCCATGTACGAGGGCCGGCGCAAAGAATTCCCCGACGAGCGGGTTTTCAACCTTACACGTTCGGCATATTCCGGACAACAGCGATACGGAGCCACCTCGTGGTCCGGAGATACAGAAGCTAGCTGGGAACAATTTTCGGAACAAATTGTTGCAGGCCTCAATTTTACGATGGCAGGCGTACCTTACTGGACACATGATATCGGAGGCTTCTTTAGAGATTCAAAATCAATAAACCCGCAGTTTGACAGTCAATATACCAATCCAGAATTTATTGAGTTGTTGACCCGCTGGTTTCAGTTCGGTGCTTTCTGCCCTGTTTTTCGAATCCACGGCTATGTGTCGCAGACTGAGATCTGGCGTTATGATGAGGCTTTTGAAAACACGGCCCGAAAATTCATTGACCTGCGTTATCAGCTCATGCCTTACATCTATTCCCAGGCTTGGCAAATTACCCGTAACAGCCGACAATTAATGAGCCCGCTTGTTTATCACTACCCGAAAGATAAAAATACCTGGGAAATCAAAGATCAGTTGTTTTTTGGCGAATCGATCATGGTTGGGTTGGTGACAGAGTATAAGCAACGTGAAAAAGACATTTACCTTCCCCAAGGTGATTGGTTCAACTTCTGGACGGGGGAGCAATTGCAAGGAGGCCAAACCGTAACGGTTGATGCGCCACTCCATGAAACACCGGTGTTTGTGAAGGCGGGATCGATTATCCCAATGGGGCCCAAGGTGCAGTATGCAACACAGCCTACCAATGAGCCTATCCGAATTAAGGTGTATCCCGGAAATGATGCAGCGTACACACTTTATATGGACGACAGTGAAAGCTACGATTATGAAAAAGGGGAGTATTCAGAGCTTGTTCTCTCTTATTCAGAAGAAAGCAAAGAACTAAGCATCAAAAATGGAGAAGGGGATTTCATCAATTTTAAAGAAACGCCAATAGATTTAATCGTTGAAGTGATTGGTTACGAAAAAGAAAATAAACTGACGTATAGCGGTGTTGATAAGGTGGTTAAATTGTAGTTGCTGAAATTTAAACCGGAAGATCGATGAAAAGACCCATGAGATAAGTTTCTCTCACCACTTTCCAAATTGAGTTCGGGACAGGTAGTCCCGATGAATCGGGAAAAGAAGCATTGTTGGGGAATACCATTGAAATGAACTTGCGAATTCTATCGAATGCAAATCAAACTAATAATAGAATGAGATCGATAAATTTGAAAGTTAATATTATAATGAGATGAAAACAAATAATATAAAACAACTTAATATAATTAACAGATGATTTTAAAAGAAAAGATAATCTACTTGAGTATTTTATTGGTATTATTTTCTGCTTGCAATAAGCAAGCAGAAATTCTAATACAATCTCCCGACGGACAAAAGACGTTAACTGTTTTTCCAATATCCGAACCAACCGAAACTGGGCAAGTCTCATTTTATGTAAAATACAATGATCGTGAAATTATCCTGCCTTCCGTGCTCGAAATTAAATCTCACGATATCGACTTTAGCCAAGCCTTTGCCGTAAAAAATGTGGAAGAGAAATCGGTTCAAAACGAGTGGACAACAAATTTAGGTGAGCGCAGCATTGTTCCCGACCACTATAAGGAAGTAAAAATTTACCTGGAGAGTTCAACGGCAAAACTCAATCTGATTTGCCGTGCTTACAACGAAGGTGTAGCTTTTGCCTACGAAATACCGGCTCAAAACAACCTTTCAGAAATAAAAATCGACGATGAACTAATAAGTTATCGGTTTGCCGAAGACTATCCTGTTTGGTCAACTCCTGAGCGAAAACCCAGAAGATTAACTGCCCAGGGCGAAATCCGTAAGATTCCTTTGTCGGAATTAAAGGAAGGCTGCGAACGTCCATTGCTGGTGGAAGTAGCGGACGATATAAAAATAGCTTTGGCTGAGGCCCGATTGGTAGATTATGCCCGTTTAAGTTTCGACGCAAACGATCAGGTAAAAAACAGCATCGTTTCCAGCCTCGATGGAAAAATTAAAGACACCAAACAAGACCTGGTAAGCGGTGCTGTTGAAAATGTGCGAAGCGAGGTAGCAAAGGTGGAAATAAAATTGCCTTTTCAGTCGCCATGGCGCGTGGTTATGATGGCCAAAAGCTATGGCGAACTGCTGGAAAACAACTACATCATTCAAAACTTGAACGACCCAAGTGCCATTGAGGACGAATCGTGGATTACACCCGGAAAGGTGTTGCGCGAAGGCACATTAACCACAAAAGGCGGTATGGCAGCCATCGATTTTGTAGCCAGTCATAACATGCAGTACGTGCACTTCGACGCAGGTTGGTATGGCAACGAAATGGATAACGAGTCTGATGCAACCACCGTTACCCTGGACCCCAAACGCTCTAAAGGTCCTTTTGATATAGAAGCAATTACAGCCTATGCCAAAGAAAAAGGGGTAAAGGTTATGTTGTATGTCAATCGCCGTGCCCTCGAAAAGCAGTTAGATGATATTTTGCCTTTGTTCCAGGAATGGGGCATTGCCGGTATTAAGTACGGCTTTGTGCGGGTGGGCGACCAACATGCAACTGCCTGGATGCACGAAGCGGTGAAGAAAACTGCCGAATACAAAATGGTTATTGACGTTCATGACGAATACCGCCCAACAGGTTTTTCAAGAACTTATCCAAACTTGCTTACCCAGGAAGGAATTCGTGGCGATGAGGAAACGGTACCCAATAGTCACACCTTAATTTCGATGTTTACTCGTACGCTTGCCGGAGCTTCTGATAACACGGTTTGCTACTATAACAAACGTGTTGAAATAATGGGCTCGCATGCCTCGCAACTGGCAAAAACAGTCTGTATTTTCAGTCCTCTGCAGTTTTTGTATTGGTACGATAAAGCACCGGCAGCTCCGGTAAAAGACGATGCACTTTGGGGCAACACCAATACCATTGGAAACGAACCTGAATTGGAATTCTTTAACAATGTGCCAACCGTTTGGGACGAAACAAAAGTGCTTACAGCAGAAATTGGTGAAATTGGGGTAATTGCCCGTCGCAAAGGAAACGATTGGTGGATTGGCGGAATAAATGGTGAAACTGCTCGTAAGGTTGATGTTGACTTTTCTTTCCTGAAACAAGGAGCAAACTACAAAGCTAAAATCTACACCGACGATGAAACGGTAAAAACAAGAACTCACGTTCGAATTGAGGAAAAGGAATTAAATGCTGATTCTTCATTGACATTTGATTTGAAAGCCAATAATGGTTTTACCATGCACATTCAATTATAGCTTAATTAGTACAGAAAGGATTCAACATGATAGTAAAATTCAAAATACTCATTGTTCTAATTAGTTTGGTAACTATGTGCCAGGCCAGGGATAAGAATGTTTTCGAAATCGATAACCTTGCCGAGCTTCAATCATTTTCAAAAAGAGACAACATAAAAGTCAAACTCTTACCGGGCAACTACCAAATAAACGATGCCGAAAGTATTCGTTTCATACAATTTACCGGAAACAATTCCCACTTCGATTTAACGGGCTGTCGTTTTATGGTTGATACCCGGTTGTTTAACAGAACCGACCTAAAAAAGAGCGACGACGGAAACAGCATGTATTGTGCCATCGAAATATCGGGGACCAATGTAGTGCTGGAAGGTTTATACATGGAAACCTACGGCGATCAACCGGGCCGCCAAAGCAAAAACAAAATGTTCAATATTGTTGGACAAGACGTTACGGTTAAAAACGTAGAGGTACGAACTGCCGGCTCAAGTCCGTGGGGTTATGGCTACCTTTATGGTTTGGGGGGTGGCGATGTGCGAAAAATGAATGGGATTCGTGTGGGGTATCCTGCAAAGAATGTAAAACTAATCGGATGTAAGGTTCATATGCGCGCCATGGGACATGCCATATTTTTGCAAGGGGCCGATAACACCTTAATCGAAGATTGCCATGTGGATGGATTGCTGCGAACCACCGATGCCATTCTTGCAGAAACTTCGGGCTATTGTTTTGATAAAAATTTTTATGCCGGTAAAGGCGGCTATATCGAAGGAACGACTGTGGCTGATGACGGAAAAATATTGCCCGGAGAAATCATCTCCTTAAGCGAAGATGGAATACGCATGTACCCTGAATATAAAGGGCACAAAACAAAAAACACGACTGTGAAAAACTGTACGGTTTTTCAAATGCGTCGGGGAATTTGCACTGGTCTCAGTACTTCGGGCGATAAAGTAATTAATTGCCAGGTGAAAAATTGTGTAGCAGCTGGATTTAACGTAGGTAACAACGATACCCTAATGAATTGCAGTGCCGATGCCAAATATGCCGAAGCTTTTTGTTTACCATATGCAAAAGCAAAAAACGCATTTATTGAAATGGAAATTCTGGATTCCAGAAACGGTGTTGCAAACAATTTGTTGGCGGCTATAAACGGAACAGGCCATAATGTGATTATTAAAACTTCCAATCTTTCTTTTATTCCAAAATCTTTTAAGATAGAACTGTCAACCAGTAATGGGTATGCATACTATCAACGTTCTGGTATAGTGGCCACCGATATTAAGCTGGAAAACCAAACAGAAACAAGCGTATTGCTTCTGCCGGGAACTGAGAATGCTGATGTGGAAAGCAAAGGTCCTGTATTTCACAATTATAAATAACCTTGGTTGTGCAAGATAAATTTAAAAAATATGATGATACATAGATTATTAACGATTGTGATTCTTATTGCTTGCCTGCTGAATAGGGCAGATTCACAGGTGAATAATGTTATCCCTGTTCCGAATTCATTGGAACAGGGGTTTCCTCGTATTTATATAACGCAGGAAGAGAAGGCTGTGTTAGAATCTACCATTGAAAATGAAGCGTGGGCCAAGGATGTATTAAGTGGCATTCATGAACGAATCGATTCATATGTAGAGCGTCATGTAAAGGATCCTGATTGGATGCCGTCGCGCCTGCAAATGTATTGGAAAACCAAAGCGACAAACGTATATGTGAACGGTATTTATTACTCGCATGCCGATGGGGAAGCTCCGGTGCCAACCGTTCGTTTTACCGGTTCGCGCGACTATACCACCAATTATGCCATGCCCGATCTGGAAGATATTATACCATACATGGACGACGAGCGGGGGCTGTATCTTCGCAACAAAAACAAGGAGGGGAAACCTTTGGAGTGGGTTAAACAGTCGAAAACCGGGGGAGTCATTCACCGACACAATCAAAAAATTATTGGATTTGCCCGTGATGCAGCATTCGTGTATTGGCTCCAGGGAGATGAAAGCTTTGCCAAGTTTGCTTTCGATATTTTCGACACTTACATGATGGGAATGTATTATCGTAACGAACCCATCGATTTGTTAAACGGTCATATACAAACTTTGGTGGGCTTGTCCTGTTTTCAGGTGATACATGAAAGTACTTTAATCGAGGCGGCCGAACTATACGATTTTCTGCATCAATATATTGAAGTTAACAACAGGGATAAAATTAATATTTACGATGCCACCATAAAGAAATGGATCGACGTGATTATTAAAAACGGGGTGCCGCAAAACAACTGGAACCTGCACCAGGCAAAAACGATTTTAAAAGCCGCCATGGTTTTGCAAAATAATGCCGACTATAACGACAAAAAAGGACGCGGGTATTACATCGATTATATTCTAAACGTAACCTCGGCGCGCCAGTGGTCGCTAACCAAATTTATGGATTATGGGTACGACAAAAACAATGGCGTTTGGGCTGAATGCCCGGGTTACTCGCAAGGCGTTACCAAAGACCTCACCAACTTTATTCGGGATTTCTACAATGCCTTTGATCACAATATTTTGCCCTACACCCCGGTAATGGAAAAAGCCGTAAAAATGTTGCCGCAATATCTTTTACCGAATGACCGGATAGTGGCTTTTGGCGATACCTATTACGGACCTCTGTATACGGAACCCATGAGCGACATGGTACGCATCGCACAAAAAAGCGGCGATAAAAGACTGGAAGAAAAATTTACGGCCATGTACCGATTGTTTGAAAATGATATGAAAGTCTCGGATAAAAACCGTAAGCCACGAGCGTATATTTCATCCTTTTTTACCAGCAAGCCTTTGGAGCTGAATGCTGAATACAAAAAAGGTAAATTGAACGATTATGTGACCCAAACTTTTTACGCACCCAACGTAAGCTGGCACGTGCAGCGCATGGGCTGGGGGACCAACGGAATGATGGTTTCTTTGAATGCATCATTAGGTAACCATATGCACGCCAACGGAATTAACATGGAACTGTACGGAAAAGGACTGGTGCAGGGAGCAGATCCGGGTAAAGGTGCCGGTTATCTTCAACCCATTTATTTGGAGTATTATTCGCAGTTCCCGGCACACAATACGGTAATGGTAGATGGCGTTTCTTCCTACACCGAAATGTTAAGTTATCATGCTTTTGATTTAATGGGCGAATACCCGAAATCGGAACAAAAAGAAGGCTATTATCCAGATGTTACCTATTCCGATGTTTATTTTCTGGAACCCGAAACCCAAAGCGACCAAAACCGGACGGTTAGCATTGTGAAAACTGGCGAAACCACCGGATATTATGTCGACGTTTTCCGTTCGAAGAAACAACGCAAAGGCGATAAGTTCCACGATTATTACTACCATAACCTGGGACAAAGTATGCGCTTGTCAGGAACGGATGGCACGCCTTTGGAAGTAAAGCCAAGTGAAGAAATGGGCTTTGCAGGCGGACATCTTTATGCACTGGATTATATGTGGGATAAAAAATCTGTACGAACCTCTGATGATTATATGGCAGAATGGAAGATTGACAGACCCGAGGGAGAGGAGGATGTATTGATGAACCTTTGGATGAAAGGAACCGAAGGGCGCGAGGTATTTACCGTTAAATCACCTCCTTGCAAATCATTCAAAGATAAAACAGGTATACCTTACGATATAGACCATGCTCCATATCTGACCATGGTGGCCCGTCAGCACGGAGAAGCATGGGAACATCCGTTTGTATCGGTCTATGAACCCTACACTTCAAAGGAAGGAAGAAGCATATCGTCCATACAAAGTTTTGAGGATGAGAATGGCAATAAAGATTTTGCAGGTTTACACATCACACATAAATCGGGTCGCGAAGATTTTGTTTTGTCATCCTATGAAATGAGAATGGCCATTTATGAGGATATGAATACCAATGCCGGCTATGCGCTGGTAGGAAATGAGAAGAATGGGGATTTTGTGTTGTTTATGGGTAACGGAACCAAGCTTGAAGCCATTGGCACGATAATTACCACTGCCGAAAAAGGAAATGTGGTACTGGAGAATAAAGAAGGTAGTTTATGGTTGCATAACGAAGTGCCGGTTATCATTCAAAAAGGTACTCAAAAAGGAACTTTTGCAGCAGGCAACTTAAGAGTTATAAAATTAAAGTAATCTTGCGTTAAATAGTTCGATCTGTTGGTATGTGTGTTTGCGGAAAGCGCAAATAATAATTTAAAAATTAGTATATGAAGTTATTTTTTAAAATTTCGGTTATTGTATTAAGTGCCTCTGTCTTTCTGGGATCTTGTGCTAAAGAAACCAAAAATAAGCCCAACTTCCTTTTTGTTCTGGTAGATGACCAATCAGCATTTGATATAAAATTGTACAACCCCAATTCCATTTTAGAAACCCCTAATATTGATAAACTGGCAAAGGGCGGGATGATTTTCGAAAATGCCCGTCATATGGGTTCCATGAACGGTGCAGTGTGCACCCCTTCGCGCCATATGATTATGAGTGGCCGCACCGTCTGGCACTTGCCTCCAAGTGCGGAATTTCAAAAACAAACCGATCCGAACCCCATTGATACGATGACTATCGGTGCTGTTTTTAACCGGGCCGGTTATAAAACCATGCGTACCTGTAAGAAGGGAAACTCGTATCCCGGCGCAAACAAACAATTTTCAATAGTAAAAGATAAAACGAAACGGGGAGGTACTGAGGAAACAGGCAGTGCCTGGCACGCCAAGCAAGTGTTGGAATATTTAGCTGGGAGAGAAAGTGACAAGGAGACCGACCCATTTTTTATTTATTTCGGTTTCTCGCACCCGCACGATGTCCGCAATGGTACGCCGGAACTGCTTGAAAAGTATGGAGCGGTAAACCATAAAGATGAAAACAGTTTGCCTCCCGAAAATCCTAAACAACCCCAATTACCCGAAAATTATCTGTCTGCTCACCCGTTTTTTCATGGCCACCCGGGTTTGAGGGACGAAGAGCGTGTTAGTGGCGTGTGGAAAAATCGCGACGAACGAACTATCCGCAACGAGCTGGGACGCGAATTTGCTTGTTCCGAGAATATTGATATTCAGATAGGAAAAGTATTGAAGAAACTGGAGGAAATGGGCGAATTGGACAATACGTATGTTATTTATACTGCGGACCATGGAATAGCAATTGGACGCCATGGGTTGCAAGGTAAACAAAATTTATACGAACATAGCTGGCGGGTTCCTTTTATTGTTAATGGACCAGGAGTTAAAGCCGGTACACGGGTTGAAGGGAATGCATATCTGTTGGATGTTTTGCCAACCCTATGCGATCTGGCCGAAATAGAAATACCTGAAACGGTTGAAGGAAAAAGTCTCAAACCAATCTTAACCGGTGAACAAACAACAGCCCGTGATGTGATGTACGGTGTGTATTGCGGAGGGACCAAACCGGGCATGCGTAGTGTTACAAAAGGTGACTGGAAACTGATTAAATATGATATGATGGATGGGGCAGTCAGAGAAACACAGCTTTTTAATCTGGCCAGAAATCCACACGAATATCTGCCAGAACATGGTAAAGAAGGAGTGTTCTTAACCGATTTAGCAGAGAACCCAATGTACGCAGATAAACGAAAAGAGATGGAAACGCTGTTATTGGAACAAATGGTTCAACATGACGATCCATATCGTTTTTGGGATCAAAAGCAACAATGAATAAAATTAGTAGATACGCTCGGTAAATAACAATATTAGTAAAAAATAAATATATGATGTACCCATATAAAATACTATTTGCCTTCCTCGTGTTTTGTGCACAGATAATGAATGCAAATGTTTCTGTAAATGCTCTTTTTTCTAATCACATGGTGGTACAGCAAAAAACCAAAATTCCTGTGTGGGGATGGGCAGATCCAATGGAAAAGATAACTGTGGTAGCAGGTTGGGGGCAAAAGGCTGAAGTTGTTACCTCTTCGGATGGCACCTGGAAAGTGGAAATTAAAACGCCTAAGGCAGGAGGACCATTCAATATAAGTATTTATGGTAAAGATACGCTTAAAATCAGTGATGTTCTTTCCGGCGAAGTATGGTTATGTTCAGGGCAGTCAAATATGGATTTTGCGTTAAACAAGTTTGTGAATGATGCCAGAGAAAAAGAATATCAGCCATTGGTAGAATTTATCCGAAATGAAATAGCGACAGCTGATGATTCTTTATTACGGCACATTGAAATACCTCAAACACCATCACTATACAATAAGAAGCATAATTTTAAAGCTAATTGGGGAAGTGCCACACCCGATAATACCGGAAATATTACGGCCACAGGCTATTTTTTTGCTAAAGAATTGCGAAAAAACCTGAATGTCCCTATCGGTATTATCGAATGCTCATGGGGAGGCACGCGCATCCAGCCTTGGATTTCTGTTGATACATACATGAAGCATGAAACCACGAAAGCCTATTACGAACATGAGATGAAGAACGCGAAGGGAAAAATCGTTGAAATGGCTCAGGAAGGTTATGAAGATACCGTGTTTCAAAATAAGTATAATGAGTGGATTCAAAGTGGTAAAACAATTCCAAGGCCATGGCCAACAGTTCACCCCGAAAAAAGTAAGCAAATTCCTGCAACGCTGCATAATGGAATGATTTCAGCGATTAAGCCCTATGCCATAAAGGGTGTGATTTGGTATCAAGGTGAATCTAACTCCCATTATATGGAGGAAAGTTATGGATTTTATCTGAAGGAGTTGGTAACCAGCTGGCGCGAAGAGTGGGGGCAAGGTAATTTTCCGTTTTACTGTACACAATTAGCGGCATTTAAAGTAACCGATGAGCGTTCTAATGTAGGATGGGCCGCTGTCTCGGACCAAATTAGAACGGTATGTACCACTTTGCCTAAAACAGGAATGGCGGTGTTACATGATATAGGTGAGGCCATAGATGTACATCCCCACAATAAAAAGGATGTCGGTAAGCGATTGTCTAAATGGGCCTTGAAAAAGGATTACAATAAAAAAGTGCAGGCAGTTAGCGGTCCGCTTTTTAAGCGTATTAAAAAAAGCAACAATAAAATAATAGTTAAATTCATTCATGTGGGTTCCGGACTAATGGTTGGACATAAACAGCTTATGGATGATGCAGTCCCGGTAAGTGAATCTTTAAAATGGTTCGAGGTAGCTGGCCAGGATGGAGTATGGAAGACAGCGAATGCTCAAATTATTTCCAAAAATATGGTGGAGGTTTCCCATCTGGATGTTCTAAAACCGATTAAAGTACGTTATGCATGGTCATCCAACCCCGAAGGTGCTAATTTATACAATAAGAATGGGTTACCGGCTGCTATTTTTACAAGTGATCAATGATAAAAGGATACAGATATTGTTATTGTAATAACTAAAAATATGATAAAAATGAAGGCAATAAAAACAATACTTACACTCGTTGTAACCATACTGCCAACATGTTTGAATGGGCAGGTCATAACGCCCGAAGAACTAAACAGCTGGCCGTTTTATGGGCAAGGAACGAAGTTAGTTGAAAGTCATAATATGTTTTTTATGAAGGAGGCCAAAGAAAGTAACGGGGTGATGATCGTGAGCCCGGAAAGTTATGGAGCAGATGTGGTGGTAAAGTACGATATAATGACCTTGACACCGGCATCTGTTTTAGTAGCTATATTGTCAGCTTCAAATCCGGGTAAGGATGCCAGCCTATCTATTCCGGAAAATTATGATGGTTCCATGAAATTATGGATCGAAGATGTGGAAAGCTATTTCTATGCCTTTAGAAATGGCCCACATAATTACACCCCGTTTATCAGAAAATATCCGGCACCTAAAGGACAAGATCCTGCCCTGGTTTCGTACGAAAAAAACATTATGCATCCCGGTGTTTTCTATTCTATTGAGATAGGCCGAAAAAAAGATGTCATCTGGCTAAAGCTAGATGGCGAAAAAATACTGGAGACAACCGATAAAAAAGCTTATGGTGGCGGTCATTTTGCATTCAGAATTAGAGGAACTGCTGGCGAGTATGCGGCTTGTCTGATTCGGAATGTGGAGGTTGTTCGCGAATAGTTGAATCTGGAAGAAATGTTATAGGAATAGATATGATTGTGATGATTGTCAGTGTGTTGTAATGCGGATTTATTCTTGTGTTGGTTCAAGAAAAAATGATATAATGTTTAAAATAGATATAAAAATAATGAAACTGAACATTTCATAAATTCCTGTAATTGGCCAATTTTAGCTTCCTTTAATTTTAAATCATGAAGAATTACATTTTTTTACTATCCGTATGGGCGCTGGCCCTACACTTTACAGCTTGTAATCAAGAAATCTCACAACCCAATATTGTGGTTGTTTTGTGCGACGATTTAGGTTATGGCGATTTGTCATCCTTTGGGCACCCGATTATTCAAACACCGAACCTGGATCAACTAGCGGAAGATGGTATAAAATTGACCAATTGCTATTCTGCTGCTCCTGTTTGTTCTCCTTCCAGAGCAGGGTTGCTCACTGGTCGCAGTCCCAATAAGGCAGGGATATATGATTTTATCCCCGGCACCAGAAAAAGTAAGGATTGCAGGGACTTGGTTCATCTGCAAAAGCACGAACAAACCATTCCGGCCATGTTGAAAAATGCGGGATATACAACTTGCTTGTCAGGAAAGTGGCATTGTAGCTCAAGGTTTAACAGCAATGTGCAACCCAAACCTGATTATTTTGGTTTCGACCATTGGTTTGCCACCCATAATAATGCAGCGCCTACCCATCAAAACCCTAAAAATTTTATAAGAAACGGTGAAGAGGTTGGGGAAATAGCAGGTTTCAGTTGTCAGATTGTGGTGGAAGAGGCAATTCAATGGCTGAAGAAGAAAGAAAAAGATAAACCGTTTTATCTGCAGGTATGTTTTCACGAACCACATGAACCAATTGCATCACCGCAAAACTTAGTAGATAAATATCTTCCTGATTCTGAAAATGAAAACCAGGCGCAGTATTTTGCCAACGTAGCCAATATGGATCAAGCTGTAGGTCGCCTGGTTCAATATCTAAAATATAGTGGCAATGATGATAATACACTCATCTTCTTCACCTCCGACAATGGACCTGAGACATTGAATAGATACTACCGTGCCACCAGATCTTATGGTTCACCGGGAGATCTAAAAGGGATGAAACTGTGGACAAATGAAGCCGGATTTCGTGTACCGGGAATTTTACATTGGATGGGACAAAATACGTTTAAAGGAACTACAGATGCAGTGGTTTCATCACTGGATTTGATGCCGACATTCGCTGAACTGGCCGGGGCAACGCTTCCTGATAGAAAACTGGATGGAGAGTCAATTGCAACCCTTATTAAAACAGGTAAACAGGAAAGGGCAAAACCTTTGATTTGGGCATTTTATAATGCGCTGAACGAACACAGGGTGGCCATGCGTTCAGGTGACTGGAAAATCTTATGCCGGCTTAAAAACGATACTTCTTATATGCCACAACTCAATAATATTTATGAAGGCAATGCAACGTCAGTGAAAAATGCAATCATGACAGATTTTGAGTTGTATAATATGAAAGATGATATTGGGGAATCCGAAAACAAAGCTATGGAATATCCCGAAGTATTCAATCGCATGAAAAAGCAATTGGAAAAGGAGTATGCCGACTTATTGGATGAAAGTTTTGTCTGGAAAAGAGAGGAGTAATAGTTAGTTGTAGATTTGTATCATTCATAAAAAAAAGAGGATAAAAATGAAGAGAAGGGATTTTGTGATAAAGTCAGTTGGTGTAAGTGTTGTTTTTACTTTGTTGTCGACTTTATGTATTTCATGTAAGGAAAAAGTGAAGGACATTGCGTTTGTCGACCGCATCTTACCTGCACCAAAGAATGGAGGCTATCAGGATTCGGCATACTGGATTTGGGGTTCTTCCGTAATTAAAGGTGAAGACGGACGGTACCATATGTTTGCCAGTCGTTGGCCACGAAATGTAAACTTCGGAAATTGGGTGACAAACTCTGAAGTGGTTCATGCCGTAGCAGATACGCCAATAGGTCCGTACGAAACAGTCGGTGCTGTGCTGCCTCCGCGAGGTAAAGAATATTGGGATGGAATGTGCACACATAATCCAAGAATAGTGAAATATAAAGATCAGTATTTGTTATATTATTTTGGAACCACCTACGATTTTGAGCGCCCTACTCCGGAGAACCCAAAAGTAGAGCGGGATAACTGGAGCAGAGCATGGCAGAATAAAAGGATTGGAGTAGCCATTAGCAATAGTGTTTATGGACCATGGAAAAGACTGGATAAACCTGTTATTGAACCAAGGGAAAAAGGACATTGGGATGCCTCCATCACTTCCAATCCTGCTCCGGTGGTAAATGAAAAAACAGGTGAAATATTACTCATGTATAAATCATCGGCCGATGCCAATAAACCACCTTTGTTGTTGGGAGTCGCCAAAGCCAGTAATCCTCAAGGACCTTACGAAAGGTTGAGCGAAGAACCTATATTGAGATTCAAATCAAAAGATAACGAAAGAATCGATCTGGAAGATCCTTATGTTTGGTGGAATGGCGATAAATACGAAGCTATCATAAAAGACCGAACCGGGGTATTGTGCGGAGAAGAAGGGGGGGGCGTCCATGCCTGGTCTGATGATGGGGTGAAATGGCAATTGTTTGAAAATCCTAAAGCCTATAGCAGAAGTATTAAATGGGATGATGGCACCACTTCGTATCAGAATCACTTCGAACGACCTTTTCTGTTGATTGAGGACGGGGTGCCTACACATTTTTTTGCCGCCACAGGAAATGGCGAAAAAGCTTGGAGTTTTGATAAGACCTGGAATATGGTCATACCTTTAAAAACAGATTTGTAAATTTTTAGTATAATGATAAGATCAAAATACATATATACGATCATTGTTTCTGCTTTAATAATGTTATCGTGTAATCAACCAGAAAGTAAAAAGCCCAATGTAATCCTTATTATGGTGGATGATGTGGGATATGGAGATTTGGCGTGCCATGGAAATCAATATATTCAAACGCCCAATATTGACGCGCTGCATGCAAAAAGCACACGGTTAACCGATTATCATGTGAGCCCAACCTGTGCACCTACGCGTGCCGCAATTATGACAGGGCACCATAACTACAGAACCGGGGTGTTTTTTACCATTAAAGGCCGATCTCTAATTCTGGAAAGAGAAACTACCATGGCTCAAATCTTTAAAGATAACGGGTATAATACAGCTATGTTCGGTAAATGGCATTTGGGCGACAATTACCCGTTCCGCCCCCAGGACAAAGGCTTTGATGAGGTTTTGATGAATAATGGTGGAGGTGTTGGGCAAACCATGGATCATTGGAACAATGACTATTTCGACGATATATACATGCACAATGGCAAACCTGAACAGTTCGAAGGTTATTGCACAGACATCTGGTTCGAGAAAGCTAAAAAATACATTGATCAAAAGAAAGATGAGCCATTCTTTTGTTACCTGTCTACCAACGCTGCACACTCGCCGTATTGGGTTGCCGATAAATATTCCGATCCTTATAACGACAATGAAAATATCCCAAATGCGTCGTTTTATGGCATGATTGCCAATATTGATGAAAACGTTGGGAAGTTGGTTGAATACTTAAAGTCCATCGATTTGATGGATAATACCATCTTAATTTTCACAGCTGACAATGGATCGGCTGCGGGTGCAAAAGTTGATCCCAAAGGTGACCGTTTAGATGGTTTTGTGATAAAAGGAAATAATGCCGGAATGCGCGGAATAAAGGCCAGTATGTATGAAGGAGGTCATCGTGTTCCCTTCTTTATTCATTGGAAAGATGGTGGCATAAAAGTAGGGAAAGATATTGACCAGCTAACCGCTCATTACGATATATTACCAACCCTGATAGATTTGTGCAAGCTTGAATTGAGTGCCGATTTAAAATTTGATGGTCAGAGTCTTGTGCCTTTGATAAATGGTGACAAATCTAAGTTTGAAGACAGAACAGTTTTTGTAAATACACAATTTTCTACCGACCCGGTTCCATGGCTTAGAACTGCGTTACTGCACAAAAACTGGCGCTTGGTTGAAGGAACCGAACTCTATGATTTAAATACCGATCCTGAACAACGGACGAATATTGCAGAGAAACATCCCGAATTAATGAAGAACTTGCTTGCTAAATATGATGCTTGGTGGAACGAGATTTCACCAACTTTTGTTGAAAAACCATTCTTTATTATTGGTGATGAAGCAGAAAATCCAACAACATTATTTTGCCACGACTGGCATTCTGAGAAATTTACACCTTGGCAGCAGAACCATATTCGGATGGGAATGGTTAATAATGGCTTTTTTAGAGTTAAGGTTGCTCAAGCAGGGACATACAGTTTAAAACTTCGCCGTTGGCCTGAAGAATCGCATTTGGCCTTAGGCGCAGAGGCTCCTGCTCGTCCGGCTCTGGAAGGAACAAGTGTTACGGCAAGCAAAAAAGGGAAGGCTTTAAATATAAAAACAGCACGTGTAAAGGTGCAGAACCATGACTTGTCGGAGAATGTAGACTTGGACGCTGAATATGTGGAATTTACCCTAGAGCTAAACAAGGGAGAAAATCACCTGCAAACTTGGTTTACATTGGATGACGGCACTGAATTTGGGGCTTATTATGTGAAAATAGAAAAGTTATAACATGAGCTCAACGATACGCATTAATGGATTGTATTGGATGAGAATTAAAGCGCAAATTTTAATTGTATTATTCGTTTTTATAGCCATCGCCACAAATGCAACAGAATATCACGTTGCTAAAGATGGAAACGATTTTAATAATGGTAGCAAAGATGCCCCATTCAATTCAATCTCAAAAGCAGCAAGAATAGCGCAGCCGGGAGATGTAATTACGGTTCATGAAGGAACTTACAGAGAATGGGTCAATCCCTATTACGAAGGAAGGAACAATCGGGACAGAATTATATATCAGGCTGCAGCAAATGAAGAGGTCTGGATTAAGGGATCGGAAGAAATAAATTCCTGGAAGAAACATAAAGGTCATGTTTGGAAAGTAGAAATAGAAAACGCATTGTTTGGTGATTTTAATCCTTACCAAGAAGTTATATATGGCGATTGGTTAACAAGTACATCAGGAAGAGATCATCATTTGGGCGAAGTCTACTTAAATGGAAAAGCACTCTACGAAATCAATAAGTTGTCTGATGTGCTAACGGAGACTCCACTGAAAAATGCGACGGATACCGAAGGTTCTAAGTACAAGTGGTATTGCGAAAGTAACCAGGAGACAACAACTATTTATGCCAATTTTAAGGGCTTAAACCCCAATAAAGAACTGGTTGAAATAAATGTTCGTCCAACCGTGTTTTGGCCCAAAAAAACAGGCATTAATTTTATTACGGTACGCGGATTTAAGATGTGTCATGCGGCTACGCAATGGGCACCTCCAACAGCAGAACAGATTGGTTTAATTGGCCCAAACTGGAGTAAAGGATGGATCATTGAAGATAACCTTATTAGTGATTCAAAATGTTCAGGCATTGTGATCGGTAAAGAAAGGTCTTCGGGGCAGAACCAGTGGAAACGTGATAAGCGGAAGCAGGGAACTCAGTATGAGCGTGAGGTTGTTTTTAAAGCCTTACAATTGGGTTGGTCTAAAGAAACCATCGGATCTCATATCATACGTAACAACACCATTAAAGATTGCGAACAGGGAGGTGTTATTGGGCACTTAGGATGTGTATTTAGCGAGATAAGCAATAATCATATTTATAATATAAATGTAAAAAGCCAGTTTGGTGGATGGGAGGTAAGTGGCATTAAACTACATGCTGCCATCGATGTTTTAATTAAAGACAACTGCATACATGATAACCATCGTGGGCTATGGCTCGATTGGCAGGCGCAAGGCGCACGTGTAACCGGGAATCTATTTTTCAATCATACAGACAACGAGGACGTATTTGTTGAGGTAAATCATGGGCCAATGATTATTGATAATAATATTTTGCTCTCTGAAAAAGGAATTCTGAATGCTTCGCAAGGAACAGCTTTTGTGAATAACTTAGTTGTGGGATATGTGCAAACCCGTGCGGCAAGTAATCGATTTACACATTACCATTTCCCACACTCTACGCAGGTTCTGGGGATGATGACCGTCATTCTTGGTGATGACCGATTTTATAATAATATTTTTGCTGCCAATAACGAAACGCTAGATAAAAGTCAATTTTACGGTTTAGATGGGTATAACGATTTTCCACCTGCCGAATACAAATGGAAATCTCCTGGTAATTTAAATGCCTATAATGCGCAGAAATTTCCAATGTTTATCGATGCCAATCTGTATTTAAATAAAGCCCTGCCATCAACCATTGAAACCAATTTTGTTGAGAATAGAACATTAAAACCAGAGATCAGTATTTCTCAGGAGGATGATGCTTATTATTTGAATATTACCATTGATGAAAGTTTAGAAAGCGTAGAAACGAAAGTTGTAAATACTGAATTGCTTGGTTACGCATTTCAGTCGGAAACACCTTTCGAGAATCCTGATGGATCTCCCGTGACCATTGATACTGATTATTTTGGAAACGCAAGAAATACAGATTCACCTCTGGTAGGTCCACTTCAAAACCTGAAAGTTGGAAAAAATAAGATTAAGGTCTGGGGCAAGTAATAAGAGTTGTGAGCGTGATCATAACTTGCTGAAGTATTCAAATCGAATTTCAAGATAATGATGAGCAGGATTAAACACGGCATTTATATATTAATACTGATTTTTGCGTCCTTGACATGCTCCAGTAATACTTTGGGACAAAAGGTTTTAATATATTGTTTATCAGATATTCCTGCTGTTCATATTACAGCGGTCGATCTCCAGCAGTCCTTAAAAGGTAAAGGGTTAAAAAGTAAAATAGCTCCGATCTCAAAGTTAAGTGCAAAGCAAGATAAAGTTCAAATTGTGATCGGCCTTCAAACCGACGAAACCTTATTGAAGCAGTTGCAGGTTGCTGGAGGTAAAAATTCGGGAGAGCTTGTGATAGAAGGCTATGCCATTGGATTGACTCAAACCAACAATCACCTTACCATTTTAGCCATTGGTGCTGATGCAATAGGAACAATGTATGCTGGACTATCCCGCGCGGAAACCATTGCACAAGATGGAATAAATCAAGCAAAAAGAAGATGGAACAGTTTTATTGCCTGCACAAAAATCGGTTATAAATAAGTAGATTAAAAGAAAGTATTGCGCTGTGAAATGTTCGAAAGATATACTCTGATTTGATAAATTTATTGTAATAAATGGAAAGAAAAGAATTTATAAAAGTTGTTGGAATTGGTGTTCTAGGTATGACTGTAGCCCCAGCGGCCTATGCACGAGGTTTCAAAAAAAGAAGCGATTATAAAACGTGCAAGGAAGCATGGGATAGTTTGTGCGGCAATATTGGTAAGACCTATAAAACGGATTGTTTTACTTACGTTCATCCCTTCAGCAAAACAACTAATGTTCTTATCTATGGCGATTCTATTTCTATTAAATATGGTTATAAAGTAAGGGAAGAGCTCGATGGAAAGGCAAACGTAATTCGTTTGTTTAAAAATGGTGGGTCGAGCCATGATTTTATTCCTAATATGAATAAAATGAATGAAACCATGTTTCAACCTCATTTAAAAAAAGGATGGAAGTTCAATTGGGATTTAATTCATTTTAATGTGGGTTTACATGACCTAAAATACCTCAAAGGCAAACACCTGAATAAAGCTGGAACACAAGTTTCTACCATCGATATTTATCAAAAGAACCTGGATGGAATTTGTAGGTACCTGAAATCAAATTATCCGAAAGCGAAATTGATTTTTGCAACAACAACCCCTGTTCCTGCTAACGCAAAAGGACGCTTCAAAGGAGACAGTATAAAATTTAATATGGCTGCCCTGGAGGTCTTGAGAAACCATCCTGAGATTGTTATTAACGATCTTTATGCATATACATTTCCACATATGGAAGAATGGGCACAAGAACCCGGTAATGTACATTATAACGAATTGGGATTCACCAACCAGGGGATAGAGGTTGCCCGGGTGATTCGTAAATATTTATAAGATATGAGCATATTGTTTAAGCATTTATGCATAGCGATTGTAGCTGCTAATTTTTGTTGCAGTGGTTACGCCAAGGCTAAAGATCATAAACAACCCAATATCATCTTTCTTATGACCGATGACCAACGTTGGGATAATTTAGGATGTTATGGAAGACCTGAGTTTAACACCCCGAATATCGACAAACTTTCGGAGCAGGGTGTTACTTTTGATAAAGCCTATTATGCGGTTGCCATTTGCATGCCCAGCCGGGTAACCATGATGACAGGCCGGTACAATTCCAACCACCGGGTGGGTTTTGTTGCCCCGGATGATTATACCTTATCGCGCGCTGATTTTGCCAAAGGTTACCCTGCTATACTTAAGAATGCAGGATATCGTACCGGCTTTATTGGCAAAGTCGGATTTACGGTTACCGAGGAAGCGACAAGGCCTAGTACACCTAAGGAGCATTACTATAAAAAACATATGGGCGATATCTTTGATTTTTTTGCCGGTAGCGAAACGCATGACAGAAATGGTATTGTCATGTGGCCTGAAGACGATCCTAAACTACAGGAGATCTATAAGGCCGGCCGACAAAATTCAGGGAGAACCCTGAGAACTGGGGAAGCGATGTTACGTTTTATTGAAACCCAGCCTACAGGTAAGCCGTTCTGCTTATCGGTCAGCTTCTACGCAGTAAAGCACGATCAAAACAGGGATATGTATGCACCCCATTTTGAGCAGTTTAAGGATTACGATCTGTCCGTACCGGGGAACTGGGTGAAAGAAAACGATCAACTACCAAAGGTTGTAACCGAACATGCACGCGGCGTACGCCTGCATCGTCAACGATCATCAACGCCCGAGCTGTATCAGAAACTGGTGCGTCGTTTCGCTACACAGGGTTATAGCGTCGATCAGCAGGTGGGGCTTTTGGTGGAGAAGTTGAAAGAGAAAGGAATACTTGATAATACCATCATCATTTACACCAGCGATAACGGGCGTTTTCAGGGTTCGCACGGACTTTATGACAAATGTCTGCTTTACGAAGAATCAGTGAAAGCACCGTTAATTGTATTTGATGGAAGGGCATCCGAAGCCAAACGAGGGTTTCGGGTGGATGCACTAATTTCATCGGTGGATATGGCGCCTACTATTCTTTCGCTCGCGGGACTCAAAGCACCCAAAAGTATGCAGGGAAAGGATTTTAGTGGAATCCTGAACAAAACACAGAACATGAAAAAATGGCGGGATGCCGTATTTATGGAAGACTTATTTCTTGCTGCTATGTTCGGCGCCCGGACTAAGGAAAATGTGGACGAGATTAACGAGAACCTGATAAAGGCCAATAAATCGTATCGCAGCCATGGCATTCGGACAGATCGTTACAAGTATTTTGTTTATTACGAACATACACCAAAAATAGAGGAATTGTATGATCTGGATAATGATCCATTGGAACAAAACAACCTGGCGTATAGTCCGGAACATGCCGAACTTTTAAAGAAGTTGCGAAAACAAACCGGGGAAATGTACAGGGAGGTTACGAAGCAAAAATAATATTAGTAAAATATAGTTATTAACAGTGTGGTTACGATTAGAAAAGTATCCAAAGTTGACTTAGACTTTCCTATATCGCGCTATAAAAATAAAAATTTAATACAAATGAGAAAATACAGTCTGCTTACAGTATTAAGCCTTTTTATAATAACTTTCGTTGGTTGCAATCAACCTAAGGATAAAAAGGAATCTAAAATTACTCAAAAACCAAATATACTAATTATTTACACTGATGACCAGGGCTATGGTGACGTAAGTGCGCTAAACCCTGAGGCCAAGTTTAAAACCCCAAATATGGATAAACTGGCTAACGAAGGGGTAGTTTTCACGGATGGACACAGCAGCGATGCGGTCTGTACGCCTTCCCGGTATTCGCTTTTGACGGGACGTTACAGTTGGAGAACTTCTTTAAAGAAAGGTGTTTTAAGAGCTGATGGACCCTGTTTGATTGAAAAAGGACGTATGACCATCGCATCCATGTTAAAAACGAAAGGTTACAATACCGCCATGGTGGGTAAATGGCATTTGCAAATGGATTTTGCCGGCCAACCGGGAAAAGACCGTGATTGGTCGCAACCTTTTACGGATGGGCCTATTGAGAAAGGCTTTGACTACTTTTTCGGTCTCCCTGCCTCGATGAACTTTGGGGTGCTGACTTTCCTGGAAAATGATAGGGTGCTGGATCCTCCTGTACTTTGGACCAAAAAGAAAAAGAATACAAACCCGCGAACCTATAAAGATGCCAGCCCTGCAGATTATAGAATGACTCCGCCTTATCAGGACGAAAAAATGAGAGGTGGTGTCGAGGTGGCGCCTTCGTTTAATGACGAACTGGTGTTGGAAACTTTTGCGAATAAAGCGGTTGAACGTATAAATAGGTTGGCGCAGGATGCGAAAAAAGGAACCCCATTCTTCTTGTATGTGCCCTTAACCAGCCCACATTTGCCACATTGTACACATCCCGACTTTCAGGGTAGAACAGAATGTGGTAATTATGGCGATTTTATGGAAGAGACCGATTACAGGGTAGGGCAGGTGTTAGATGCTTTAGAGGCAAATGGGCTTACGGAAAATACGTTGGTAATATTTTCTTCTGATAACGGTGCGGAAACCAATTATACTTATCATCGCGACACTTACGGACATTATAGCAATTTACATTTTAAAGGAGGTAAAAGGGATATCTACGAAGGAGGACACCGTGTGCCTTTTATAATGCGTTGGCCTAAAGGTATAAAGGCGGGTTCCAAAGTGAACGAACCGGTGTGTCAGGTTGATTTTTTGGCAACAATAGCCGATATTGTAGGTGCTTCTGTTCCTGATAATGCAGGAGAAGACAGTTATAGTTTGTACCCGTTTATCACAAACGAAGCATCTAAATACAAATCGGAACGGGCAGTAATACATCATGCTGCCTCAGGTCATTTTGCTATCCGTCAGGGAAAATGGAAACTAAATATGTTACGTGGTTCAGGAGGTTCCTTTCAGCCTACTTTTGTTGAACCTGGCGAAGGTGAGGCCTCATATGAGTTGTACGATATAGAAAATGATCCGGGAGAAACAACCAATTTATTTTTCGAACATCCTGATGTAGTGGAGAGATTAAAAAATAAGATATCTAAAATCATAATAGAAGGTAGATCTACAACCGGTGAACCTCAAGAATTTGTCAAGGAAAACTGGGAGCAGGTAACATGGATGAAACTCTAATTTAAATTAATATGTTATGCAGAATATGAAAGTCTATAAAATCCTTTTGCTATTTGCGGCAATCTCTTTTTGTCTTTTTGCTGGTGCTTATTTAATGGAGCAAAATCAATTTACAGGCCCTTTTTTAATAAGTGCATTGGTTGGTTTGGCTATAGCAGTGAGAGGTTACCATAGGTTTAAAGGCTTTTCTTATTCCATAATGATTCTATCGGCCGTTACTATTTCATTGTATTATCCTCAGTATTTTATTGGCATAGGTGGTTTTCAGTTTAAACTGCTTATCGTGCCCTTACTGCAAATCATTATGTTTGGAATGGGCTCGCAGATGAGTTTAAGCGATTTCGTAGGGATTATTAAAATGCCCAAAGGAGTAATCGCCGGTGTCATTTGCCAGTTTAGTATTATGCCGATAATTGGTATTTCAGTGGCTACTTTATTTAAGTTTGCTCCAGAAATAGCGGCCGGAATTGTGCTGGTGGGCTCCTCACCAAGCGGGATGGCATCAAATGTGATGTCGTTTATCGCCAAAGCAAATCTCGCATTATCCGTCACACTAACAGCATTTGCTACTTTATTGTCACCCCTTATGACGCCTTTCTTAATGAAAGTTTTTGCCGGTCAACTTATCGAGATTGATTTCTGGAATATGATGACGGGAATCTTTAATATGGTGATTCTTCCAATATGTGCTGGATTAATTTTTAACTTGTTTTCTCAGGGATTTAGCTTTAAAAAGACTCAGGTAATTCAGCTGGCTAGTTTTTTAGGTGTAATATTCCTGAAAAGTGTTATCAATTATTTTACGGCTGCACATGTTATCTCCGTATTACTAAACAACTATTTATGGGATATTCTATTGTTCGCGGTTGCTCCGGTAATGATGGCTTTTGTTTTTAAAATTCTAGCAAAAGGAAACAAAGAACTTCTGGATAATATATTGTCATTTGTTTCGATGACGGGCATTGGTTTAATTATCACTATAATCACCGCCGCAGGAAGAGACAGTCTTTTGGAAGTGGGCCTATTGCTCATTGCAGCCTGCTTTCTGCATAATATTTTTGGATACTCCTTGGGGTATGGCGTAAGTAAGCTGCTCAAATTAAAGGAGCAGGATTGTAGAACAATTGCGCTTGAGGTAGGCATGCAAAATGGAGGCCTGGCTTCCGGCCTGGCACTTCAAATGGGTAAAGTGGCAACAGTGGGTCTGGCACCTGCCATCTTTGGGCCGCTAATGAATATAACCGGATCATCACTGGCCACTTGGTGGCGAGGGAGATCTTTAAAACAGAGTAAATAAAAACACATAAATATATGACAATGAAACAATTCAATTACTTATTATTATTATTATTATTATTTGTTATTTCCGTAAATATTATCGGGCAAAATAGTATCGCCGAAATTAAAGATGCAGATAAAAACCAACCTATTACCCTGACCTATAAAACTATTGACACCGTAAAACTTGACTTAACTTTTAGGTATCCACCTGAATTTAAAAAATCGAAGAAATATCCTACCATTGTTTTCTTTTTTGGAGGAGGTTGGAATGGAGGAACAGTAAAGCAGTTTGAACCTCAGGCCGAGTATTTTGCTTCCAGAGGTATGATCACTGTGTTGGCCGACTACCGTGTGAGAAGCAGGCATAAAACCACACCCTATGCATCCGTTGCAGATGCTAAGTCAGCCGTGCGGTTTTTACGCAAACATGCAAAGGAGTTAAATATTCATCCTAAAAAAATTGTGGCTTCGGGAGGCTCTGCAGGTGGACATTTGGCTGCCGCTTGTGGCACCTTGCCCGGTTTGGACGAACCCGACGAAGACTTAAACATCAGTTCAAAGCCCAATGCCCTAATACTCTTTAATCCTGTTTTCGACAACGGCCCCGAAGGTTTTGAGCATAAAAGAATGGGAGAACGCTGGCAGCAAATATCACCTGCTCACAATATTACTGAAAAAGCACCACCTACTATCGTGTTTCTAGGTAAAGAAGACCACTTGATACCGGTTTCATCTGCTGAAAACTATAAAGCAAAAATGGAGGCTTTTAACAGAAGGTGCGACCTGCATTTGTACGATGGTGCCGGTCATGGTTTTTTTAACAACTACAAGTACGATGGGAAGTTTTATACATTAACAGTTCGGGAAGCTGATCAGTTTTTAAAGTCTCTCAAATACATTAAAGGGGCTCCTGAACTTTAACAAGTTCGTAAATTTCGTGAGAAAATAATCAATAGCTGCCGGAAGTAGTAATTATTCATAAATACTAATCCGTTAGGTCATCAATAACACTTGGAGACACCATAAATAAGTTTATCATATTTAGGTGTTTCGGTGTTTTGGCGGTATAAATCACTTAAAGGCTATCGTTTATTTTGTATGTTTGTTTAAACCTCAATTTAAAATGAACAATAAAATAAATCTGGAAATAATAATTAATGAGCTTGCCCTTGATAATGAAGCTTCGCTGTAAGAGTTATTTAATTATTATTACCCCAGATTATAAAGAATATTTTACTGGTACTCCCTTCTATTTCGTATATGAAAGAATCTCCGTCTATGGGTGAAAATGCTCCATACAAATAGGTATTCTTGAATGCATGTTGATACGTTACATTAGGCTTAACTCCCTTTGTTGTTAGGCACCTTCCTATATGAGTCGTTAAGCCAAATCTACTTTCATCTTGAAAGTATAAATTCAATGACTTGTACATACTTTTATTTAGACCTATTCTAATTGTCTCACTTCATTAATGAGTTTTTAAAAAGGCTTCAATAGCCTGTTCGTCTTTTTTATAATGAGATTTTCGTGGGGATTTAATTTTTTGTTTTAAAGTGCCTTATTAAGTAATCTCTTAAAGTGTGGTAATTTATGTCTAAACTATGTTTTTCCTTAATCCACAGAACAGCGTCCCAGTAGCCTAATAGAGGTTCTTTTGAGTCGTTTAATTTTTCTTCATACTCTGATGAATATCAGAAGGAATAACACTTTTGCGCCTACCTCCACTTTTTAACTTTAGTAATGCATTAAGCCCCTCGTCCTTATATTGCTTAAGCTATCGTTTAATTGTCGCATGGTCTACCCAAAGATGCATAGCTACCTCTAATTGACCCTTAAACTTTGATTCTTTTATTAGAATTAAGCTCATAAGTCTTGCACGTATACGGTGATTTTTCTCTTTGAAATGTATTTTTTTAAGTATTCTATACTTTCTAAAACCGTTAGTCCAGATTGTCTTGCCATGCATTAAAGACATTAATATTTAAGCGCATTATAAACTTTACCTGGTATTACTTTATTTATTGAGATAACAGTAATATTACCAACTTTAGGTTTCCATAAACCTTCTGTGCATCATTTATTGCATTTATTAGGATCATGATACTATTGACTGAATTAGCTATAGCTTATTTTTGTTATGTAATTATTACTATTCGCCCTGTGGAACATTTGTTTGGGGAATCAACACCCATTTTGGTAATGGGTTGAAATTAAGTATCTTGTAAGTAAGACTTTTATCTCTTATATCTAATCTAAAAAATTAACAATAAAATTCTGCTCATTTAAATGCCATCAATAATGAAATTAAGCCGAGGATTAACCTTAATAGGGTTCTGGTTATGTTGCAACCTTGTATGTAACGCTTCACTAAATGAGAAACCGAACCATAAACCAAATACTTATCTGAGCACCAACGCCCAATCTAAACCAGGCTTTAACGGGGATACTATCTCGTATATATTCCAGGTAAAAAATATCTCAGATAAAACACAAACCATTCATTTAAATATACGCAAACCCAGGGAATTGGCTTGCGAAACTATTCTTTCAGAAGAGAAGTTTATCCTAAAGCCGGGAACTGAACAGACCGCCGGTATATCCGTGATCATGAATGACCTTATTCCGGTGGGCGGATACGAAAACGCCATGTTGATCGCAAAAAACGAAAAAGGAGAAGAACTGGCTTGTTTAAAGTTCAGTACGACTCATGCTAAAGCTCATCCATTTTTACTGACAACCAATCAATTATTTAAAGAAGTAGCTAATAAAGTTGAAAAATGCGATTGGGCTAAAGATAACTTCAATAACATGCTAAAGGAGCTGGATAGTTTTGAATTCCCGGAACAAAAGGTAATTACAAAACCTCGGCCAACAAAAGTTTGGAGTAGCCTTAATTATGTGGCAAGTGATGGTGAAAAAGCTTTTAAACTGGCCATTGCATATCGATTGACCGGAGAGAAAAGATATTACAATAAGCTCATAGCTTTTATTCAAGAACTTACCGATCCGAAAAATGGTTATCTTTCGGTTGGTGCAGCCACAACAAATAGAATATAATTAATCACGATGCACCGAAGAAAGTCCCAACTGTGGGTTCGGGTGATTAAATATATTCGTT